>NZ_JAFBFD010000006.1 GCF_016909125.1 Enterococcus lemanii
CTTTAAAAAGCCAAAATTAAATAACAAAAAAAGAAGAACCTGAGTCCTTCTTAATTATACGGATATTGCTAAACAACACTATTTGACAAAGAGCCCTTATATCTTGCCATAAACACTATTTGACAAAGAGCCAAAAAAAACAGAAAAATCTTATTAATTAATAAGATTTTTCTGTTATGCTAAATAATTAATAATGTTTCGAAACGTTAATTCGATTAATTGCACGGTGTAAAGCAACTGTTGCACGACGTAACTCATCGACGTCATCATGAGCTTTTGCTTCAGCAATTAATTCTTCTGCGCGACGTTTGGCTCTTTCTGCTCGTGGAACGTCAATATCACGCTCCCGTTCCGCGCTATCGGCAATAATCGTTACGACATTATCTCGAACTTCTAAAATACCACCATTCACTGCAATCCAATCCACATGTTCATCTGAATCAATCCGTTTTACTCGAACTTCATCAATTGTGAGAGGCGCAATAATTGGCGCATGTCGTGGTAAAATCCCCAAATCGCCATCTGGTGTCCGAGCAACGACCTTATTGGCATGATGCTCATAAACAATTCCATTGGGTGTAACCACACTTACTTCTAAAAAATGTGACATAAGGCACCTCTTTTCTAGTAACCTAATTTCTTAGCTTTCTCAATGACGTCTTCAATTCGACCAACTGAGCGAAACGCTTCTTCTGGTAATTGATCGTGTTTTCCATCCAAAATTTCTCTAAAACCTTTGATCGTTTCGGCAACCGGCACATAAGATCCTGGTTGACCAGTAAATTGTTCCGCGACGTTAAAGTTTTGTGATAAGAAAAATTGAATTCTACGTGCACGAGCCACTAAGACCTTCTCATGATCGGATAGTTCATCCATACCTAAAATTGCAATAATGTCTTGAAGTTCACGGTAACGTTGTAAAGTATGTTGGACTTCTGTTGCGACTTCATAGTGTTCTTCACCAACAATTTCCGGCGCCAAAGCACTTGATGAAGATGCTAGTGGATCAACCGCTGGATAAATCCCTTGTTCGGTTAATTTCCGCTCTAAGTTTGTCGTCGCATCTAAATGCGCAAATGCTGTCGCTGGAGCTGGATCCGTATAGTCATCCGCAGGAACATAAATCGCTTGAATCGAAGTAATCGAACCTTTTTTCGTTGAGGTAATCCGCTCTTGTAACTGACCCATTTCAGTTGCTAATGTTGGTTGATAACCTACAGCGGAAGGCATCCGGCCAAGTAAGGCTGAAACTTCCGAACCCGCTTGAGTGAAACGGAAAATATTATCAATAAAAAGAAGAACGTCTTGGCCTTCAACATCTCGAAAATATTCGGCAATGGTTAGTCCGGTTAGCGCAACACGCATTCTTGCACCTGGTGGCTCATTCATTTGACCAAAAACCATGGCTGTTTTTTCAATAACACCAGAATCTTTCATTTCAAAATATAAGTCATTTCCTTCACGAGTTCGTTCACCTACCCCCGTAAACACTGAAATCCCACCGTGTTCTTGTGCAATGTTATGAATTAATTCCTGAATCAAAACTGTTTTCCCAACACCTGCACCACCAAATAAGCCGACTTTCCCACCTTTTAAATACGGTGCTAGTAAGTCAATTACTTTAATTCCTGTTTCCAAGATTTCGGTACTGGTACTTAGATCTTCGAATTTAGGCGCACTTTTATGGATTACTTCACGTTTGGCCTCTGTTGAAAATGCTTCACCTAAATCAATTGTATCTCCTAAAACGTTAAAAACACGTCCTAAAGTTTCTTTTCCAACTGGAACAGAAATTGCTTTTCCAGTATCAAGAACTTCCATCCCACGTTGAAGCCCATCTGTTGATTCCATGGCAATTGTTCGAACAATACCATCGCCAAGTTCTAAAGCGACTTCTAAAACGACTTTTGTTTTTTCTTCATTATTTTTATAGACAATTAAGGCATTGTTAATATCTGGTAAGCTTTGGTCTAAGGAGAATTCCACGTCAACAACGGGACCAACGACTTGCGCTATTTTGCCTGAACTCATTATTTTTCCTCCATTCATTTACAAAATTATTCGAGAGCAGCAGCGCCTCCAACAATTTCCGTAATCTCTTGTGTAATCGCACCTTGTCGTGCACGGTTATAAGAGATCGTTAAATCATCAATGATTGTTTTTGCATTATCTGTGGCTGTCTTCATCGCCGTCATGCCAGCTGCGTGTTCTGCTGTTTTAGCATCAACAATTGCGCCGTAAATCAAACTTTCCGCATATTGAGGAAGTAACTGCTTCAAAATATCTTCTTTAGAAGGCTCAAAAATATATTCTTGTTCATACACAATCGCCTCGTCGTGATTGATATCTGAAATTGGTAACATTCTTTCCACTCGAAATTGACTTGTCAATGAGTTCACATGATGATTATAGCAAACGTAAAGCTCATCAAACACTTCATTTTGATACATCGTTGTGGTTAAAGAAACAATTTTTCGAACTTCTTCAAAACTGGGTTGATCAGAAAGGTGACGCAACTCATAAGCAACATTAATTCCTCGTGCTTTAAAAAAATCGGCACCTGTACCACCAATGGCCAACATCACATATTCCTCTGCTGAGCGATGATCTTCTTCTATGATTGTCATAACTTGCTTTAAGATTGAACTATTGTAGCCACCCACTAAGCCACCATCAGAAGTGACCACAATATAAGCAGTCCGTTTAATTGGACGATGAATTAACATACTGTTATAGTTAATTTCTTGCGTTTCATCTTCTATTGTTTCTTCGTTATTTTCTTCATCGGGTTCATCGGGTAAGCTAGCCATGATATGCGTCACTAACTCACGAATTTTAGAAGCATAAATCTGAAAATGGTTGGAGTGTTCTTCTGATCTAGTTAATTTAGAGGCTGAGACCATTTGCATGGCGCGCGTAATTTGACTCGTCTTTTTCGTGGAAACGATACGCTGTTTTATTTCATTAAGGGATGCTCCCATGAATTTTCACCTCTTTTATACATTTTCCATTGCTGCTAACTTATCTTGCGTTGTTCCTGCATAGGCTTTACTTGCTAGTAATTGATCACGATATGCTTTAATGGCTGTATCTAACAAGTCTGTTTCCGGTAAATCTTTTGTTGTGCGAATCGTCTCTAATAAATCGGCATGCTCTTTATCCATATAAGCAAATAAGCCGGCTTCAAACTCTAAAATTCGGTTCACTGGAACGGTATCTAAAAACCCGTGTGTTAACGCATATAAAATTAGCACTTGTTTTTCAACTGGTAATGGTGCATGTAATTTTTGTTTTAAGATTTCAACTGTTCGACGACCACGATTTAATTTTGCTTGAGTAGCAGCATCTAAATCAGAACCAAATTGCGTAAAAGCTTCTAGCTCACGATAACTCGCTAAATCTAGTCGAAGGGTACCTGCAACTTTTTTCATTGCTTTAATTTGAGCGGACCCACCAACCCGAGAAACAGATAAACCTGCTGCCACCGCCGGCCGAACGCCAGAATAAAACAAATCATTTTCCAAGAAAATTTGACCATCAGTAATTGATATGACATTCGTTGGAATATATGCCGAAATATCACCTGCTTGGGTTTCAACAAAAGGCAAAGCAGTCATTGAGCCACCACCAAGCTCATCACTTAATTTGGCTGCTCGTTCTAATAAACGAGAATGCAAATAAAAGACATCTCCTGGATAAGCTTCCCGACCTGGTGGACGACGAAGTAATAAAGATAGTTCACGGTAAGCCACCGCTTGTTTTGATAAATCATCAAAAACAATCAATACATGCTTACCATTGTACATGAACTCTTCACCCATCGCGGTGCCAGCATAAGGGGCAATATAAAGCAAGGGTGCTGGTTGAGAAGCTCCTGCTGCGACAACAATTGTATAGTCAAGTGCACCATGTTGACGAAGTGTTTCAACTTGTGTACGAACCGTTGAATCTTTTTGTCCAATCGCAACATAAATACAAATCATATCTTGGCCTTTTTGATTAATGATTGTATCAATCGCAATCGAGGTTTTTCCTGTTTTACGATCGCCAATTACTAACTCACGTTGCCCACGGCCAATTGGAACCAAAGCATCTATTGCTTTTAGACCTGTTTGCATCGGCTCAGAAACCGATTTTCGTTGCATAACACCTGGGGCTGCCGTTTCAACTGGTCGAAATTTTTCTGTTTCAATTGGTCCTAGTCCGTCAATTGGCTGTCCCAAAGGATTGACTACGCGACCAATCAAAGCATCTCCAACTGGGACTTCCATAATCTTACCTGTTCGTTTTACTTGATCTCCTTCTCGAATGGTTTCAAAATCACCTAAAATAATAATCCCAACATCATTTGTTTCTAGGTTTTGAGCCATTCCATAAGCGCCATTTGAGAATTCTAATAACTCCCCACTCATCGCATTTTCAATTCCGTGGGCACGGGCAATCCCATCCCCGACGTAAGTTACTGTCCCTGTTTCTTCAACGTTTAGCTTGTTTTCATAATTTTTAATTTGTTCCTTAATTAAGGTACTAATTTCTTCAGCTTTAATGGACACTTGCTTCACCTCTTCTACCGTGTCTATTTACTTAAACTTTTTTTAATTTGGTTGAGTCGTGTTTTGAGGCTACCATCAATCACTTGATTTTTTGTCTCCACGACTACTCCTCCTAAAATTGTAGGATCAATTGCTTCAGTTATTTCAATTTGAGCATAGCCAAATTGCGTCTTTAATTTTGTAACTAATTGTTCTTTTTGTTTTTTGTTTAAAGGAACCGTTGTTGTTACTTTAACTGGCAAAACACCCATTTTTTCATAATAACGTCCTTCAAAATCAGCAATAATATAAAGCAGATCATTCATCCGTTGATTACGATAAATGACGAACAAAGCTTGCTTTAAAAGGCCTTGAAATTCTGAAGTTAGTGTTTCAATAATCTGGTCTTTTTCTGTCATTGCAAGCTTTGAATTGCTTAATACATCGCCTAAATTAGGAACTTCCGTAAAAATTTGACGCAAGACTTGCACGTCTTGGAAAACCTCTTCTAGCACCTGCTTTGTTTCCGCCAATTCGAACAAAGCTTTTCCATATCGTTTTCCAACTTCATATTTATTAAGCTTCATGTTCTGAACCTAGTTGTTCGATGTATTGATCGACTAGCATTTCTTGATGCTCTAGAGATAAATCACTTGTTAAGATTTTTTCAGCAATCGCTATCGACAAGTCTGCAATCTCTTTTTTCGCTGCAGCCATTGCCGTTTGGCGTTCAAAATTAATATCTTGATGTGCCTTTTCTTTCAAACGCTCAACTTCTTCTTGCGTTTGACTCAACAATGTTTGGCGGTTTGATTCTCCCTCTTTTTTTGCTTCTTGAATAATTAAGTTTGCTTCATCTTCTGAATGCTCAAAACGCTTCTCTATTTCTTTTTCGTATTTTTGTGCATTGATTTTCGCTTGTTCTGCTGAATCTAGATCATTTGAAATCTGGTCTTCACGTTTTTTAAAGACTTCACTAATTTGTTCCCAAGCAAAGTGCTTTATTAATGCAAGCAGCAAAACAAATGAAACCGTCACGACTAAAAAACTACTAATCGTGGTATTGGGTGAGGCATTTAGTAAAACTAAGTGATTTAGCATTTGCTAGACACTCCTATCTATAATTAGCTTCCTTTATTGCTTAGTTAGCCCTTCAATTTAAAAAAGCAGAAGAGATTGTTGTCTTTAATCGCTCCTGCTTTTCTTTGTTATTAACGTAAAACAAGAAGTAAAGCAACTACAATCCCTAAAATTGGCACTGCTTCGATAAAGGCCATCCCTAGAATCATTGTTGAACGTAATTCACCAGACATTTCTGGTTGACGTGCCATTGATTCTAATGTTTTTGAAACAACTTTTGAGTTTCCGTAAGCTGCTCCTAGTGCTGATCCGATAATTGCTAATCCTGCTGCGATAAAGTTCATAATAATTTTCCTCCTAATTAATTACATTTTATTAATGTTCTGCTTCGATTTTGTGACTTAAGAAAACCATGGTTAATGTAACAAATACGTAAGCCTGAATCCCACCGATAAATAGCGAAAAACCAATCCAGACCATTTCTAACGGTATCGCAAGTGGTAAGGCTATCCAGCCGATTGAAGTAACCATTGAAACGATTAATCCCAAAAGAACTTCCCCTGCAAAGATATTTCCGTATAGACGTAATCCCAAACTAATAACGTTGGTAAATTCCTCTAGTAGTTTTATCGGTAAAATAAAACTTACGGGTTTCAAATAGGAATTTAAAACATAATCTTTAAATCCTAGTTTCTTAACACCCATATAATGGGTAAATACGATTACCATCAGCGCTAACCCCAGTGTTACAATCGGGTCGGCTGTTGGACTTTTCCAAAGACTTATTTCATGAGAAGTAACGATTTTTGTCATAAGTCCAATTTCATTGGCAACTAAAATAAATAAAAATAAAGTAAAGCCAAGTAAATGATAATTATTTACTTCTTTGCTTGGTAACTGACTTTTGATAATCCCTCTGACAAAATCGATAATAAATTCAATAAAGTTTTGTTTTCCTTTCGGTTTTATTTGTAGATTTCTAGTACAAATGAAAACAAGTAAAAAAACAATGATACAAGTGAGCAGTGTCATCAAAATAAGTGTGCCATCAAACCAAACGGGTCCTATTTGAAACAGGAGCGAACGTTCTTCCAAAATTTTTCACCTCTTTTCTAAAGCATCTTAAACTACCTAAAAGTTATGATTGTCTTTTCAGTAATTCCTAATAACAGACGCTATCATACCACTAGGATAGAATTTTTTCAAAACATTTTCAGTAAAAAGACGGGTTCTATTCATTGAAAATTGTAATCGTAAAATCGCCTATGAACACTTTTGCTAATAGTAGTCTTTTTTATTTGAAAACGTCGCTTTCAATCATCATAGCAAATAAATTGAAAGCAAGCAAAAATTACAATTTATGTCTACTTATTTCGCAAGACCCTTTGAATTTCTCGTTCTTGGTCTTTACGTTTCAAGGATTCGCGTTTGTCATAATCTTTTTTCCCTTTAGCAAGTCCAATTAAAACTTTCGCATAACCATCTTTTATATAAACCTTTAAAGGGATAATGGTCATCCCAGCATTTTTCGTTTCGACTTGTAATTTTTGAATTTGTTTTTTTCTAAGTAGTAGTTTACGTGTTCGCAGTGGATCATGATTAAAAATATTTCCTTGTTCATAAGGGCTGATGTGAACATTCGACAAATAAGCTTCGCCATTACGGATTCTTACAAAGCCATCTTTTAAGTTAATTCGACTATTACGAATTGACTTAATTTCTGTTCCTTGCAAAACAATACCAGCTTCAATGGCTTCAACAATTATATAATCATGACTTGCTTTACGATTTTGGGCAACTACTTTTCCTTCACCTTTTGGCATTTCTTACTCCTTCACTTTTTTCTATCGGATTTTTTTTTACTTTTTTTAAGGGCTTTTGCATAAAACGGCCCTTGTTTTTTTGTTTTCTTTTTATTTCTACCTTTTTTTCGATCTTTCTCCTGTTTTTCGGTTCTTTTGTTTTCAGTTACATTTTTATTTTTACGAAAATTCCCTTGTTTTTTGATTACAATCGGTTCGATTGTTTCTGCTGAAACGAGTTCAAAATCAATTTCTCTCGTTTCCGGATCAGATTTCGCCACTTTTATTCGAACTTTTTGGCCAATTTTAAACGTTTGGCCCGTTCTTTCACCAACTAAAGCGAGATGGTTCTCAAAATAGTGAAAATAATCTTGCTTAAGTGTCGTTAAATGAATTAACCCTTCAATTGTATTTGGTAATTCAACGAAGAAACCAAATTTGGCAACTGAACTAATCACCCCATCAAATTCTTCATCAATATGATCAAGCATGTATTCCGCTTTTTTAAGTGCATCAACTTCTCTTTCTGCATTCACTGCTCGACGTTCCATTTGTGAGCTATGAATCGCAATATCTGGTAAGTTTTCTTCCCAATATGCTTTGTTTTCTGGCGTTTTGTCCAGTTGGTAAGAACGAATTAAACGATGAACAATTAAATCTGGGTACCGTCGAATAGGAGAGGTAAAATGCGTATAATATTCGGCAGCTAGACCATAGTGCCCTTCATTATTTTCTGAATATTTTGCTTGTTGCATGCTTCTTAGTAACATGGTGTTAATTACCATAGATTCTGGTTTTTCAGCAACTTCTTGTACAATCGCTTGTAAATCTTTAGGCGATACTTTGCCTTTAGTGTTTTTAACAACGAGACCTAAAATTGAGGCGAAATCTAAAAAACGCCGCATTTTTTCTTCTTTTGGATCTTCATGAATCCGATAAATAAACGGAAATTTTTTTTGATGGTAATGTTTAGCAACTGTTTCATTTGCGGCTAACATAAATGACTCAATCAAACGCTCACCGACGCCACGTTTTCGAAAGACAATCTCTAGGGGATGGCCTTCTTCGTCCACTAAAACTTTCGCTTCTCGATCTTCAAAGGTTACTGCTCCACGCTTAGTACGCATATTTTCAAGCAAATGATGTAAATCCGCCATTTCCTCAAACATTGGGACGAGTGCCGCATATCGACTGCAAATTTCACTATTATTTTGTTCTAAAATCTCATTTACATCGGTATAAGTCATTCGCTCAACGGATTGAATCACACTCTCAAAAATGTCATAATTGACAACTTTCCCAGTAAGGTTGATTTCCATTTCACAACTCATTGCTAAACGAGGGACTTTCGGATTTAAAGAACAAATACCGTTAGACAACCGTTGAGGCAACATTGGAATGACTCGATCCGTTAAATAAACACTCGTTCCTCTTTCAAACGCTTCTTGATCTAATGGACTATCTTTTGTCACGTAATAAGAAACATCCGCAATATGGACACCTAGAAAGTAATGGCCATTTTCAAGCCTTCTAACCGTAATTGCATCATCCAAATCTTTTGCGTCTTCTCCATCAATTGTGACAATCGATTGGCCAATTAAATTTCGACGAGTAGGAAAGTCAGCTGGATCAATCTCATCTGGCACTTCATCTGCTTGTTTTAATGTTGTCTCTTGAAATTGTGTTGGAATGCCATTTGAAATAACGATTGATAAAATATCCATGCCAGGATCATTTTTATAACCAATCACTTGTTTGACGATTCCTTCAAGAGAAGTAGCATACGCAGCTTCTGGGTAATGCGTGATTTCGACAAGTACGATACTGCCTTCCATTGGTCGAATCCCTTCTGCTGCAATGAATATTTTAAAATCTCCTAGTTTTTTATCTTTCGGTTTTACTACGCCATATAAATCTGTTTCGCGAATTTCTTCATCAGAAAACAAAGTAAACTCTCCGACTACTTGAGTTAAGTTTCTTTTTCTAATTTCTACCACTTTGCCTTCTGCCCCGCGATCGTTAAACGGGTCGGCTGGATGAGTAATATCAATCGCCACCGTATCGCCATCTAACGCAAAGCCTGTTTGTTCTTTCGGAATATAAATGTCGTCTTCTTCAGGGTCGACTGTCACAAAACCAAAACCACGCTCATTCCTTCTGAAAACGCCTTCTAATAAAATAAGTTTTTGTGGTAATTTAATTTTTCCTTTTTTCGTAAAAACAAGACTTTTTTCTTGTTCCATTTTTGCAATTGTTTGAACAAGTATTTGAAAGTCTTTACCTTTTTGAAGGCTAAGAACTTCGGCTATTTCTTCTAAAGAAAAACTTTTTTTATTACTTTTTTCTAAATATTGGACTATTTTTGTTTTAATTGTTTCTTTCATTCTTTATCCTCATTCCAAGATAAGCCATCAATAAAATTGAGCACATCTCTTTCAAATTCTTTTCGATCTACACCAATTGTAATGACATGCCCACTATTTGGGTACCACTGTAGGTTATACCGTGTTTGTTTTAAATTTTGAACGACCTGGTGAATCCCTTCAGGGTCTACCAATTGATCTTTGCCAGCTTGGGCTAAAAAGACAGGCTTTTTAATTTGTGGTAAATTTTCAAATGTCCGCTTCGCAAATTGTTCAATTTCATTTAATTGTCGCAATGAATCTGTTGTTAATTGTTGAAGCATCTGTTCACTTAATGGCTCCCCTTGACTTTTCTGCCAAATATTTTTTGCGTATAGTAAGAAATTGGGATGAATTGTATTGGGACGATCAACAATTAAAGGTGAGCAAAATGCCCCACCGCCAATTAAATGATCATATTGTTCTAACGCTCTTAAAGCAAAGACGCCACCCATTGACAGCCCAAAAACGGCAATTTCTTTAAATCCTTCCGTTTGCAAAAAAGAAAGCGCTTCTTGTGTATCTTTCCACCATACTTCCGGAGCTTTCGCTAATATATCTTGCGCGTCATTTGTTCCATGGCCGGAAAACAAAGGCGCCAAAATGGTATAATTTTCTTTCTCTAAAAAACGGCCCAACATACGAACATCATTATAACTCCCTGTGTACGCATGCAGTAATAAAATGGCACGTTTTCCTTTTTTAAAATACAGACTATTTTTACTATGTTCCAAAACAATCACCTCTTTGTCATTTTAACATAACCGCTATTGAAATACCTTATTTAACACTATGAGGATACAAAAAAAGAACCTAGGTATTTCCTAAGTTCCTTTTGTTTATTTTGTTGAGGATAATAGCACTAATACAAATAATAAAATCATCCAGACCGCACCTAAAATGGCCGTTGCGCGTTGCATAACCGCTTCAAACCCGCGTGCTTTTTGTTTACCAAATAGTTGGTCTGCTCCACCAGTAAATGCGCTGGCTGCACTATTTTGCTTACTTGGTTGCATCATGATTGCTATAATTAAAATAACCGACAAAACAATCACAAGCCCTAAAATTAAATCATACACGAAAACCCCTCCTTTACCACAGTATCCATCGTTTATACTTTAGCACAAGTCTTTTTTATTTACTAGCAGAAAATGCTTTATCTAATTAAAAAAGCCGCTTCTTTTTCAAAGAAAAGAAACGACTTTTTTTAAATCCATAAATGCTTATTTATTTTTTAAGTTGTAGAAAGCATCTAAACCTTTGTAAACTGCTACTTCACCTAATTGGTCTTCAATACGTAATAATTGGTTGTATTTAGCAATACGGTCAGTACGTGATAAAGAACCAGTTTTGATTTGGCCAGCGTTTGTTGCAACAGCGATATCAGCGATTGTTGAATCTTCTGTTTCACCAGAACGGTGAGAAACAACTGCTGTGTAGCCTGCTTCTTTCGCCATTTCGATTGCTTCAAAAGTTTCAGTTAAAGTACCAATTTGGTTAACTTTAATTAAGATTGAGTTTGCTGTATCGTTAGCGATTCCGCGAGATAAGATTTCAGTGTTTGTAACGAATAAATCGTCACCTACTAATTGAACTTTGTTACCTAAACGTTCAGTTAATAACTTCCATCCATCCCAGTCGTTTTCGTCCATACCATCTTCAATTGTGATGATTGGGTATTTGTTTACTAATTCTTCTAAGTAATCTACTTGTTCAGCAGAAGTACGTTTTGCGCCACCTTCGCCTTCGAATTTCGCGTAGTTGTATACACCATCTTCGTAGAATTCAGAAGCTGCACAGTCAAAGCCTAAGTAAACATCTTTACCTGGTTCTAAACCAGCTGCTTTAATCGCTTCTAAGATTGTTTCAACGCCATCTTCTGTTCCTTCAAAACGTGGAGCGAAACCACCTTCGTCACCTACAGCTGTTTCTAAACCACGAGATTTCAAGATTTTAGCTAACGCATGGAAAACTTCTGCTCCCCAACGTAACGCTTCTTTAAATGTTGGCGCGCCAACTGGTAAAATCATGAATTCTTGGAAAGCAATCGGTGCGTCTGAGTGAGAACCACCGTTGATGATGTTCATCATTGGAGTTGGTAATACTTTTGTATTGAATCCACCTAAGTAGTGGTATAAAGGAACTTCTAGGTAATCTGCAGCTGCACGAGCAACAGCGATTGAAACGCCTAAAATTGCGTTTGCACCTAATTTTCCTTTGTTAGGAGTGCCATCTAATTCGATCATTGCTTTATCGATTGCCATTTGATCACGAACATCATAACCAATAATCGCTTCTGCAATCACGTTATTTACATTATCAACTGCTTTTGAAACTCCTTTACCTAAATAACGATCTTTGTCGCCATCACGTAACTCAACCGCTTCATGCTCACCAGTTGAAGCTCCTGAAGGAACCATTCCACGGCCGAATGCGCCTGATTCAGTGTATACTTCTACTTCGATTGTTGGGTTACCGCGTGAGTCTAGGACTTCGCGAGCGTAAATATCAGTAATAATTGACATGTTATGTCTCTCCTTTAAAATTGTTTTATCTTAAGGGTTGTCCCCTTGCGATTAGTTTTATTGTAATGAATTTTTAGTAATACTGCAAATGAAATCTGAAACTATTTAACAGCTTCTAATAAAGCTAAGAAAGAATTTGCTTCTAAAGCAGCACCGCCAACTAATGCACCATCAACGTTTTCTTTTGCCATGTATTCTGCAATGTTTTCTGGTTTTACAGAACCACCATATTGAATACGAACCGCTTGCGCTACGTTTTCACCATATAGTTTTTCAACCGTTGCACGAACTACACCACAGATTTCATCCGCGATATTTGCATCCGCTGATTTTCCTGTTCCAATTGCCCAGATTGGTTCATAAGCAATCACTAGATTTGAAACTTGTTCATCTGTTAAATCAGCAAGACCGGCTGTAATTTGGCCTTCAATCCATTCGGCTGTTTGACCAGCTTCGTAAGTTTCTAAAGACTCACCACAACAAAGAATTGGTGTCATGCCATTGGCAAAAATTGCTTTTGCTTTTTTATTAATCTCTTCATCTGTTTCATGGAAATACTCACGGCGTTCAGAGTGACCAATAATCACATATTGCACACCTAAGTCAGCAATCGCTGCTGGTGAGTTTTCACCAGTGAATGCACCAGTATTTTCCCAATAAGAGTTTTGTGCTGCTAATTTTACTTCTGAACCTTTTAATTCTTCAGCTAATGCTGCTAAGAATAAAGCTGGAGATCCAATGACTGAATCAACAACATCGTTTGCTGGAACCGCATTTTTAACGGCTTTTGCAAAATCAACTGCTTCAGCTAACGTTTTATTCATTTTCCAGTTACCTGCGATAATTGGTTTACGCATAAAAGATGACACTCCTTCTTTGTTTTCAAAAAAATTATTTGTCGTTAATTGCTGCTAATCCCGGTAAAACTTTACCTTCTAGTAATTCTAAGCTTGCACCGCCACCTGTTGAGATGTGCGTAAATTTATCGGCAAAACCTAATTGTTCCGCAGCTGCTGCTGAATCACCGCCACCGATAATTGTCGTTGCATCTTTAAGGTTAGCAATTGCTTCACAAACACCGATTGTTCCTTTAGCAAAGTTAGACATTTCAAATACACCCATTGGGCCATTCCAGACAACTGTTTTTGCATCTTTTAAGATATCTGCAAATAAAGCCACTGAGTCAGGACCAATATCTAAGCCCATTTGGCCAATAGGAACATCGCCTGTATGAATTTCTGTTGGTACGTCGTTTGAAAATGATGCGGCACAAACTGAATCAACTGGTAAAACAAGTTTATCACCAGCTTTTTCAATCAAGCTTTTTGCTAATTCAACTTTATCTTCTTCAACTAAAGAGTTTCCAATTTCCATCCCTTTCGCTTTGTAGAAAGTATAAGTCATTCCGCCACCGATTAAAATTTTATCTGCTTTGGGAATTAAATTTTCAATAACACCAATTTTATCAGAAACTTTTGCGCCACCTAAAATCGCCACCATCGGACGTTTTGGTTCTTCCACTGCTTCGCCGATAAACTTAATTTCTTTTTCCATTAAGAAGCCAGCAACTGTTGGGATACCAGTTGATGCAATACCAACGTTTGAAGCGTGCGCGCGGTGAGCAGTACCAAAAGCATCATTTACAAAAGCATCGCCTAAAGAAGCCCAATACTTGCCTAAGTCTGCATCATTTTTGCTTTCTTTTTTGCCATCAATATCTTCAAAACGTGTATTTTCAAAAACAACCACGTCGCCATCTTGCATTGCAGCAATGGCTTCTTCTAAAGCAGCTCCTCGTGTTTCGGGAACAAAAGTTACTTCTTTACCTAATAACTCGCCTAAACGTTTAGCAACTGGCGCTAAAGATTTGCCTGCTTTATCTTCTTCTGTTTTTACACGACCTAAGTGAGAGAATAAAATGGCTTTTCCACCGTTTTCTAAAACGTAGTTAATTGTCGGTAATGCTGCTTTAATTCGAGTATCGTCCGTAATCACACCATCTTTTAAAGGAACGTTAAAGTCAACACGCACTAAAACTTTTTTATCTCTTAATTCGATATCTTTCACTGTTTTTTTTGCCATGAATAGAAGCCTCCTAAATTAAATTGATTCATTAAAAAAAGCGGAGAAGCGTGTCGCTTCCCCGCTTTCATCTCATTTATTCGATTCAGTGTGAATCTTATAAGTTAGCGAAGTATTCTAAAGTACGAACTAATTGAGCTGTGTAAGACATTTCGTTGTCGTACCAAGAAACAGTTTTAACTAATTGTTTGTCGCCAACAGTCATTACACGAGTTTGTGTTGCATCAAATAATGAACCGTAAGTAATACCCACGATATCAGAAGATACGATTTCGTCTTCAGTGTAACCATAAGACTCATTTGCTGCTGCTTTCATCGCTGCATTAATTTCGTCTGCTGTAACTGTTTTATCTAAAACTGTTACTAACTCTGTTAATGAACCAGTTGGAACTGGAACACGTTGAGCTGCGCCATCTAATTTGCCATTTAATTCAGGAATAACTAAACCGATTGCTTTAGCTGCACCTGTTGAGTTAGGAACAATGTTCGCTGCTGCTGCACGTGCACGACGGAAATCACCTTTAGGATGTGGTCCATCTAAAGTCATTTGGTCGCCAGTATAAGCGTGAATTGTTGTCATTAATCCTTCAACAACGCCAAATTCGTCATTTAAAACTTTAGCCATTGGAGCAAGACAGTTTGTTGTACAAGAAGCGCCAGAAATTACTGTTTCTTCTCCAGTTAAAATATCATGGTTAACGTTGTATACAACTGTTGGTACATCGTCTCCACCTGGAGCTGAGATAACCACACGTTTTGCACCTGCTGTTAAATGTTTTTCAGCAGCTGTTTTAGAAGTAAAGAAACCAGTACATTCTAAAACGATATCTACGCCTAATTCACCCCATGGTAATTCTTCAGGGTTACGGTTTGCTAAAACTTTTACTTCTTTACCGTTAACATTGAAAGAGCCTTCGTGAACTTCAACTGTACCGTTGAAACGTCCTTGAGTAGTATCATATTTCAATAAGTGAGCCAACATTTTTGCATCTGTCAAGTCATTGATTGCCACTACTTCGATTCCTGCTACATCTTGGATACGACGGAATGCTAAGCGTCCGATACGTCCAAATCCATTAATACCTACTTTAACTGTCATTTAAGATTTCCTCCTTATGAAAATCAAAAAAATTTTATTTTTAAAGGGTAACCCCTTTTAAAATCTCGCTTGCCGCAGCTTCATCGGTGATAAGCCACGTTTGTTTTGGTGCATTCTTCATATAAGCATGGATTGCTTTGGCTTTGCTTTTACCACCTGCAACAGCAAAGACATATGGCACTTGTGATACATCTTTTAATTGCAGTCCAATTCTAGGAATTCGATGAACAATTTCACCGGATTCATCAAAAAAATAACCAAATGATTCAGCAACGGCATTTTTTTGTTTCAACATCAGAATTTCTTCTTCTGTCATCTTTCTGCGTGCAGCCATATAAATTGCTTTTCCAATACTATGAATAACACAATTTGCTTCGCTTATCAAGTTAAGTACCTCTAAAATAGATGGTTCTTGCATCAGCGAATGGTACGTTGCTCGACTTAATTGTTCTGGTACAAAAAGTGAACGATACGTCCCTTTCGTTTTCATTGCCATTACCGCACTCACTGAATTCGCTTGGACGTTAACCGCTTCGCCAATTCCGCCGCGTGCTGGAACAAACACATTATGACGGGCATCTGTTTCTAATGCCGAAAGTTCTTCTGCCACTTCTGCCATCGTTGTGCCACCCATAACAGCAATAATGTTTTGGCCGTTTGGTAATTGTTGATCCAACGCTTCCCACAGTAGATGGCCAAATTCTTTGATTACCTTTTCTTGCTGGTCACTATCACCAGGTGTGACTAAGCATCGAGCAATCCCAAAATATTTTGCAAGGCTTCTTTCAAGATGATTCATTCCAAAAACTTGGTCCATAAAACCACTCAATTGTTGATAGGTTTCTTCGCCTTTTTCAGTCAACTTCATCCCGCTTTTTGAAGCATCAATGAGCTTTAACTTTTTCAAAAAATCTGTTTCTGTACGAAGGGCACGCTCTGTGAAGGCTAATTTATCAGCTAAAACTCTTCTACCTACAGGTTGCATCCAATAAATATTTTGCAAAATGCGGTAACGTTCTTGAATTGTCGCTAATACATCAGGAGCAATCATTTCAATTACTCTAAAATCATCTAGCATTTGCCACCTCCATTGGACGAGAATAGTCCCATATAGACTTAATACGACCCATGCAGAGTAAAAAAAAGATTGATTAAGTTTTTCTCATCCCTTACAAATTTAATCTTAGCACAATTTCTTATTCCTTGCAACCAAAAAAGCAAGAGAAAAAACGACTCTTTTTCTCTTACTCTCTCCTATTCATTCATATCTTTTTCTTTTCGATGATCCTGGGATGCCAAGTTGTTCCCGATATTTAGCTACCGTGCGTCGCGATAAATTCATCCCTTTAACCTTTAAAGCATCCACAATTTTTTGATCTGACAGCGGTTTTTGCTTGTCTTCTAAATCTACAATTTCTTTTAAGGCCACTTTGACACTTGCTGTTGAGCTTTCTTCTCCATCGGCTGATATAAGTTTGTGGCTAAAAAAGCTTTTTAATTCAAAGACACCAAATTCCGTTGCTAAGTATTTCCCATTGACCGCTCGACTTACCGTTGATTCATGGATATCTAATTTTTCTGCTACTTCTTTTAGGATTAATGGTTTTAACGGCCTTGCAGGATTTAAGAAAAACGCTTGTTGGTGAGCGACAATATATTCACCTACTCGTAAAATGGTATCTCCTCGTTGCTCAATCATTTTTTTCAAATGAATAAACTCTTGTTGTTTCTCATTTAAGTAAGCTAAAACTTGTGCATCGGCATTTTTTTTCATTTGATCAAAATAATTTTGCTGAAAGGTTACTTTACGAACGCTATTTTTATTTGACGAAACAACAAGGCCTTGCTCGCTCGTTGTTACTGTTAAATCCGGAACAATGTATAAATCTTTTGGGTCA
Source organism: Enterococcus lemanii (assembly GCF_016909125.1). GTDB lineage: Bacteria > Bacillota > Bacilli > Lactobacillales > Enterococcaceae > Enterococcus_I > Enterococcus_I lemanii. Next base: position 17,421 of record NZ_JAFBFD010000006.1, read on the forward strand.
TCAAAGACAGCACCCGGTGTAGCGGTCAAATGTTGTAAATAATCAAATATTTTTTGAACTTCCGGTAAAGAAACCTGATAATTTTTCGCAATGACCTCCCATTTTCTTTGTACCAATTCTTCAAAAAACTCTTCTAACATAATATAAGCTAATGCGGGTGCGTGCTCGTCTCTTTCTGTTTGCAACATCAAGCACTCTTGTAAGTCGCGAGCCCCTACGCCTGCTGGATCCAATTGCTGGATTAAAGTAAGCGCATCAAGTAATTGAATAGGCGTTCCTCCCGTTATTTCTACCGCCTCGTCCAAAGAAATAGATAAAAAACCATTGACATCGATGTATTCAACTAAAAATAACACTAGACTTCGTAAGTAAGTATCGCGATAATTTAAATGAATCTGTTCCAAGAGGTATTCAAATAATGAATGACTCCGACTTGGAATTTGCGCTAAATAATCCGTCTCTTCTTGTTTAGCAGACGAAGAAATACTATTTTGTGGCACAAAATCGGTATCAATTAACTCTAATAGAGGATTTTCTAGCGTTTGATCTTCGACAAATTGATTCAACTCATCACTTGAGAATTGTAAGACTTGAATCGATTGTTGCAACTGTTGGGTTAAAACAAGTTTTTGTGATTGGACTTGTTTTTGTTTTTGTGTGTATTGTTGTTGAAATTTCATTGTAATTCCCCTTGTATTTTCTCATAAAGTTTGCTAATCTAGTAAAAGTGTTAAGCGCTCTTAGTGTAGTGGATATCACACAAGATTCCGGTTCTTGTGACGGGGGTTCGATTCCCTCAGAGCGCGTCTTTGTAACTGTTTACAGTATACTTCAAACAACTTCATTTAGCAAAACATTGTTTTCTAGCGGTTTACACCGTACCTACGATTACATAAAATTTTGTGGAGATGTGTTTTTTGATGGCCTTTGTGGGGATTTTGTGGGTGTTTTTTTGATAAAAAATTAATATGCGTGGATGGCAAGTGTCCTCTAATTCGATTTTTGAGTTAGAGTTTTTTTGTGCATCCTATCTAACTCGAGTGCCTCTTTTTAACGATTTATAGTATTTTCAAACAACCTCTTTTAACAAAGGCCCAATATTATTTACTAAATAACGTAAAAAATCAACTACAGACTCCAAAAAGTCGAGCGGTAGTTGACCTTTTTTTCTTATTCTTTTCAAAAAAACTATCCATTTCTATAACTTGCTCGTGGCCCACCAATAAATTTCGGACGAGAACGAACCGCCGTCACGTGGGCGTTCCCTAATTCTTTAATCGATGGACGAATCGGAACTTGTACGTGTTTGATATGCATGCCGATAAAAGTATCACCGATGTCAATGCCAGCTTGAGCAGTCACTTTTTCGACTTCAACGGGCTCTTTAAAGTATTTAAACGCAGCGACTGAACAAGCACCGCCTGCAAATAAACTTGGTAAAACTTCAACGATTTCCCACTGATTTTTTAATGCCACTTCCTTTTCTACAACCAAGGCACGATTCAAATGTTCACACCCTTGAACAGCTAAGCAAATCCCTTGTGAGCTTAAAAGGTTCATTAACGTGCTAACAACCCACTCACCGATTTCTTGGCTAGGATTTTTGCCGATTTTTCCACCCGTGATTTCACTCGTACTACACCCTAAAACAAAAATATCATCCTTTTTTAAATGGGCTTCATTTAAAATATCGATCATTATCTTTGTTAAAGGTTCAACGATTTCGTTTTTTTCCATTTGCTCATATCCTTCTTTCGTTTAGAGGTAGCTTCACCTTACGCAACGCAGAAATTAGTAAACTAGTTAAAGTAATCCCAAAAATATTTTGAATCATATTTCCAAAAATCGAAGCGACTCCAGCTGGCCAAGTGTATAGAAAGCCTGTAGCAAATGCATAACCGACAATCATGATTAGGCTACCACTTAAAAAACCAATCTGCGTTTGATAACGACCATTTCTTTGAAAGAAATAACCGGCGATTCCGCCTTGCAGACCATGAATCAAAACAGAAAAAACAATCCATTGCGGGTAACCTGAAAATAAATCAATTAAGCCACCACTTAAAGCACCAACCCAAAATCCACCTATCGGACCTAGTAAAAAAGCCGCCGCATAAATCCCTACTTCACATAGTGTCACAAAACCATTCGTTGCTGGGACTGGAAAAATAAACATCAGTGAAACAACCACCGTTAAAGCAGTCAACATCGCGATTTGAACAAGTTGTTTTTGCAATTTCATTTATTAAAACTCCCTTCATTTATTGGGTGCCATACATTCCCTGCTTCTCCGACAACTACGCCTGTTTCAATGGCTTCATAGACAAATTTTTTTCCTTTTTCAATACTTTTGAGCAATGAAGCCCCCTGTGCTAGATAGGCACAAATCGCTGCTGACAAACAACAACCTGCGCCATTTACCGTTTTTTTATTCGAAATCGGGCCTTCAAAAAGTTGCGAGAAATAAGCAGTTTGATACAAATCAAAACCATGGGTTGCACCCGCTTTTAGTAAGACTTTACTTTTCGTCATCAAAGATAATTTTTCAGCTGCTAAAAAAATATCTTCTTTTGTCTGAATTGAAATTCCCCCTAAAAGTAATTGGGCTTCTATTAAATTAGGTGTTATTAAATCCGCAAAAGGAAACAGCTCTATTAGTTTTTGCAAGTAAGTTTGTTTGAGAGCGTGTTCACTTTCTTTAAATGCCATAACCGGATCTAGAATGATTGGATATTTTTTAGCATTTCGTTGACAAAATGCTTTAACGACTTCGATAATCTCGACACTGCCTAATAGGCCAATTTTTACTGCATCTAGCTTATAATATTTTTCTATTGTTTCTAGTTGCTCTTCCACCAGTTTTGCGTCTAAATTTCTTATAACAAATTCATTTTCTTTTTCGACTGCTATACAAGTTAAGACCGATAACCCAAAGGTCGTTAAATTTTCAAAAGTTTTCAAATCTGTTTGAATACCGCCACCACCCCAAGTATCTGACCCACCAATTGTTAAAGTAAATCGCGCCATCGTTTCCCCTCGCCTCCTTTTTTATGTATTGTTAGTATAAGGAAGTTTTTTATAAATGAAAACAACCAATTGGATAGTTTTAAACCCATCCAATTATATCTGAGTGTAACTGCATAAAAAAACCTTGCTCCCCATTTTTAAATAGGGAGCAAGGTTTCATTTTTTAAAATTAGTACTCTTCTTCGCTAAACTCATCATCTTCTTCTTCTTCTTCTTCGTCGTCAATAATCGTTAGCTCTTCTTCGATACTTCCTAATGCTTCGTCATCCTCATCTTTGTCTGCACCAATTTCTTGCAAGTCAGAGTTATACGCTTTAATTTCTACATCTTCTTCATCATCATCTTCATCTTCAAAAGAATCCTCGTCGTCATCTGCTAAATCAGCATCTTCTGGGTCGTCATCATTGTAGTCAATCGCATCTGCATCGCCACTAATAAATGCATTTACTTTTTTACGTTTTTTACGACGCGGTGTTTCTTCATCTTCTTCGTCTTCAATTCCATGATTGACTTCTTCATTAATCGAGTCAACCGCATACCAAGAACGTAATCCCCAACGGTTGTCACCTAATGAGATAAAACGTCCATCAATGTTTAAGTCAGTATAAAACTGAGCCAATGAATCACGAATTTCACTATCTGATTTTTCTAAATATTTTTGGATTTGATTCACTAAATCTGAGAAATCCATGACGTCTGCTTTTTGTGTCAAGATTGCGTGCGCTACTTCAATCATTGACAATTCGCTTTTATCGACACCTTCGAATACATAAATTTCCAATCGGAACACGTCCTTTCACAGTCTAAGACTAATCATACAAAATTGTACTTCAAAAAGCAATTTATTCTTTTGGTTTTCCCTGACTTTCTTCAAGAAATACCAATTCAAAAAAATAGTTACCGACTGTTTCTGTCGCCATCAGTAGATCGTAAACGACTTCGACCCTTCCTGAAATTGGTTCATCTTTCAAACTAAAGTGTAACTTCTTTGTTTTTACCCCTAGTTCAATGTTTCCATAGGGTGTTTGATAACGCGTTTCTGTTACTTGCCCTTGATTAAATAAAAAACGCGTCCTTGTTTGGGCTGTTCGAACCAATTGAACTTGGCCATCAGGAAAAATCTTAAGTGTTACTGGATAAGTCACGCCATTTTCTTGTGGCTCTTGATAGCGTATATATAAATTATCGCCCACGCGTGCAACTTGCCCTAGTAATTCATATAAAAATTCCTCTTCTTCATTGTTTTGTTTGATGAGCGTTCGTAAATGTATTGTAACGTTCATCCCTTTTTTTAAATCCATTGTTTTCCCCCTTAAAAAATGTTTGATTGCAATAAACAGTTTTTTTTTAATCTTTCGTATATAATTAAAGAAGGAAAGATTACCTAAATTAATTTAATCTCGAGGTACTTAGATGAATACACTTATTTTTGATTCAAAAAAATACGCCCAAAATCAAGGCTATATTCCATTTGCTTTAACCGACGTTTTTACAGAGTATACCCATTCAAATCATATAGAAATTTTACATTTTTGGCAATTAGAAAATACTTTTATTTTGGGAATGCAAGACACACGAACACCTTTTTTTTATCAAGGTTTGAAAAAAGTCTTAGATTCTCCTTATCAACCTTTAGTTCGAAATTCTGGCGGACTGGGTGTCATTGCCGATGATGGAATCTTAAATGTTTCTTATTTTTTTCCAAAATCAACAGACATACAGACGATCGACCAAGCCTATGAAAAGATAAAACAACTTTTACAAAAAGCCTTACCTGAAATTGAAATTACGGCTGGTGAAGTACCGAATTCTTATTGTCCGGGCGCTTATGATTTAAGTGTTGCTGGTAAAAAAATTGCGGGGCTTGCGCAACGACGAATCAAAGGCGGCATTGCGGTCATGATGTACTTAAGTGTGAATGGCCCACAAGAACAACGTGGTGAATTTGTGCGCGAGTTTTATCAACATAGTTTGGGCGAAAATTCACAGGATTTGCGTTATCCTAAAATAGACCCCCTGAGCATGACGACGTTAAGCACCCTTTTAGAAGAAAATTTTACCGTTGAACAAATGAAGCAACGACTATGCGCTGCTTTTTCTGCAGAAGAAAAAACAACAGACCTTACCATCTGGCTCAAAGAAAACCAATTAACTGAAACACTTACTAAAAAAATAGACCAAATGATTACTCGAAATCAAATCATCCAGGAGGAATATCATGAATCAACCGTATAAACAACAAATGCTTCCTATTGAAAAAGTATTTCGTGATCCCGTTCATAACTATATTCACGTACAACATCGGGTCATTGCCGATTTAATTAATACGAAAGAATTCCAACGATTACGCCGAATTAAGCAGCTTGGGACAACTTCTTTTACCTTTCACGGAGCAGAACATAGCCGATTTGCGCACTCGTTAGGCGTCTATGAAATTACTCGTAGAATTTGCGATATTTTCCAACGTAATTATTCCATTGAAAAAATCGGTCAGAAAGGTTGGAATGATCAAGAACGATTAGTCACTTTGTGCGCTGCCTTATTACATGATGTTGGCCATGGTCCTTATTCGCATACTTTTGAACATATCTTTAAAACAAATCATGAGCAATTAACCGTTCAAATCATTTGTTCTCCTGAAACAGAAATTTATCAAGTTTTAAATCAAGTGGAACACGGTTTTCCCGAGAAGGTGGCTAGTGTCATTCAAAAAACTTACCCCAACCCCCAAGTTGTCCAAATGATTTCTAGTCAAATTGATGCTGATCGGATGGATTATCTCTTGCGTGACGCCTACTTTACTGGAACTGAATATGGTACTTTTGACTTGACGCGGATTTTAAGAGTCATTCGTCCTTATGATGGTGGGATAACTTTTGCCATTAACGGGATGCATGCCGTCGAAGACTATATTGTTAGTCGCTACCAGATGTACGCACAAGTTTATTTCCATCCAACTTCTCGCGGAATGGAAGTTTTACTGGAACATTTATTAAAGCGAGCAAAAGAGTACTACCAACTAAACAAAGAGCTCTTTTTTTGCAAGGCTCCTCTGCTTGTTCCTTTTTTTGAAGAATCATTTACTATCAGTGATTACCTCAGACTGGATGATGGCGTTTTAAATACTTACTTTAACCATTGGCTTGACGAACCGGATGCATTATTAACTGATTTGGCTTCACGCTTTTTAAATCGAAAACCACTAAAGTCTTGCCGATTCCAAGACCCAACGCAACGGCCTCTCGTTGCGTCTATGCAACAACTTGTTGAAAAAGTTGGCTACAATCCAACTTATTATACCGCGACTCATTCGAGTTTCGATTTGCCCTATGACTTTTATCGACCAGAATCAAATAAGCAACGAACCCAAATCGAACTCCAACAAAATGACGGAACTTTCGTCGAGCTTTCACAAGCAAGTCAACTAGTCAAAGCGATTGCCGGTCAAGGCCAAGGCGACCATCGTTTTTATTTCCCAAAAGAAATGGTTGACCTTTCTATGCAAGCCAACTATGATTTATTTGGAGCAACTTATAATGAATTTAAAGCCCATATTCATAATGGCGCTTTAACTGAATAGACTACTGGAGGAGAAATTTTGATTAAATTAATTGCAATTGATATTGATGGAACGCTTCTTAACAGCCATCACCAACTAACAGATGAAGTGAAAGTGGCTTTAAAAAAAGCCGAAGAAAAAGGGGTGAAAATCGTCTTATGTACGGGACGTCCTTTAACAGGTGTTCAAGATTTAATTGAAGAACTTGATTTATTTGGTGAAAATGACTATGTTGTGACTTATAATGGTTCTTTGATTCAAAAAACAAAAACAAAAGAAATTGTTTCAAAATTTGAATTAACTTATGACGATTACTTAGCAATTGATACATTGGCGAGAAAGTTAAATGTTCACTTACATACTGAAACAGCGGATACCATGTACACTTCAAATCGTGACATTAGCCGTTATACTGTCTTAGAATCTTATCTCGTTAATATGCCTTTGAAATTCCGTACTCAAGACGAAATGAATGCAGAATTAAACATTCTTAAAATGATGATGATTGATGAACCTGAAATTTTAGAACGGATTCAACCACTCATTCCAGCTGAATTTTATGAGCAGTATACCATTGTGAAAAGTGCGCCTTATTTCTTAGAATTTTTAAATAAAAAAGTAAATAAAGGAGCTGCAGTAAAACGTTTAGCTGAACAACTTAATATTCAACCGAGCGAAGTAATGGCTTTAGGTGATAATGAAAATGATTTACCTATGATTGAATATGCGGGTATTGGTATCGCCATGGCCAACGCAACCGAAAACGTTAAAAAAGCAGCCAGTTTTATTACTACTTCAAATGACGAACATGGTGTTGCTGTAGCGATTGAAAAATTTGTTTTATAATGAATACGCTCGACCGAATGCGTTTTATTGGTAAAGTTATTCCTTAAGTTTTTTAATTAACAAAAAGTCATTGGTTCTTTCTGTTCACTAAAAAAGAGGCCAAAAGAAATTATTTTAAATTTCTTTTGGCCTCTTTTTATAATAGAAAACGAATATTTAGCGCGTTTAAAACACCCTTAGTGCGCCGTCGAGTGCTCGTTTTTGATGAGCCACTGCTTGACCGCCCACTGATGGCTCCCTCTTTTTAACAATTTTAAAGCTTCAGTTGGAGTAACCCAAGCAAGCTGGTTCGTTTTTTCTGTTGGTTCTGCAACACGCTTCCAAGTAGTCACCTCATAAAAATAACCCGGGTGATAAAAATAAGTGTTGCGATGACGCGAATAAAAATGTTCAACTGCTTCCCCGAAATACGTCGCAATTTCAACTTCAAAACCTAATTCTTCTAACATTTCACGATGAATAGCTGCAAAATGATCTTCACCAGCTTCTATTTCGCCTCCTGGTAAAAAATAAGCACCATTAGGAGCTTGAACCAATATAATCTTTTCTTTATTTAACTGCGGAACTACAACATAAGCACCACGACGCGTTTGATAGTTTTGATCCTTTTCTTTTTCTCCAAAAGTTGGAATAAGCATGGTTAACCTCCAAAGGTTTTCTTCTATATTAACGAATTCTCAATAAATAAACAAGTAAAATTCATTTGTTTGTTACCGTTTTATTAGCAAACATATTTCTATCAACAAAAAAGAGCTTATGTTATGATAGCTTTAACAACTTGAAAGGATGATGAATACAATGAAAATGGCTCACACTTGTGTCCGTGTTAAAGATTTAAACGCTTCTCTTGATTTTTATCAAAAAGCTTTTGGTTTTGAAGAAAGTCGTCGCCGTGATTTCCCCGAAGCAAAATTCACACTTGTTTACTTAACGTTACCTGGCGATGGTTATGAACTAGAATTAACTTACAATTATGATCACCCCGGCTATGACTTAGGTAATGGCTATGGTCATATTGCGATTGCAACAGACGATGTTGCGGTTTTACATCAAAAACATAAAGAAGCTGGCTTTGAGGTAACCGATCTTAAAGGACTACCAGGAGTGCCTCCTTCTTATTACTTTATTATTGATCCAGATGGTTACAAAGTCGAAGTCATTCGCGCTCGCTAAAAATTAGCAAAAACCCTATGAAATTCTATTACTTGAATTTCATAGGGTTTTTTTAAGCTTCAAAAAAAGCTAGAATTTGTTGATAGGCCTTTTGTCTTTCCACTTCGTTTAAGATTTCATGGCGCATATTTAGTATTTCTTCCATGGTTATATTGGTATAACCGATTTTTTCTAATGTTTTTTGGGTATCGGCTAATCCTTTTACACCACCAGTTATTTTATCGTCTTCTGAACCACTGAGACTAAAAATAGGCAATGTTGGGTTTTTGCAAGCATATTTTTCAATTTGTTTTAATTCATAATCTCCTTGCCAAATCGTATATACACCAATATTGTCATATCCTTCAAGCATTAGTGGGTCATTTGCCACTTTTTCGAGTTGCTCTTTATCGTGCGTCAACCAATCATAGTCTTTTGAACCAAAGCCAGATAGCTTCTTGATTAGCCAAGAATGACTTTTTTCACCGACGTAACGATTTGCAAATTGAGCGAGGTTAATACCTAAAGGCGCTAAATTTTGATAACAAACCGTGCCTGTTAAAAGTAGCTTCTCAATTTTATCATCGTGTTGTTGTAAATAATTACGAGCTAAAATCGAGCCAAAAGAATGACCATATAAATAAACCGGTAACTCTGGGTACTGCTTTTGAATAAAATCAGTGATGTTCACTTGATCTTCAATCATTCGCTCAATTCCTGGCATGTGCCCTAACGGAAATTGTTCATTAACTGATTCACCATGGCCTCGGTTATCACTTGTCACAACAATATAGCCATTTTCAGCTAAGTAATTGGCAAAGTCTTGATAGCGATTTTTATGTTCTAAAATCCCATGGATAATTTGCACGACGGCTTTTGGTCGTTGTTTCACATCTTGGGTGATTGTCAATGCTAAAGGTAAGCCGTCACTACTAACTAAAAATAAGTCTCGCTTGTACGCACCCTCTTGGATTTTTGGCTTTGTTTGATTTTTTATTTCAACTGCTTCATTTCGAAATAGAAAATAAGTTAAACCTATACCCGCGCCAACAAGACCGAATGAAAGCAAGCCTTTTTTATGTTTGTTTTTCATTTGCGTTTACCTTCCTTATGATTATTTTGATATTTCATTAACGAAAATGATTGTTTCAATGCTGCCCAGATACCATTGTCATTGTAAATTAATACATTGGCTTTATACATTTTTGATGAAAATACAACTAAAATAAAAATACTTAAAAGCAAGAGAAACAGAGAAATAAAGACTTGATTGCTCGAAACAGAGCCATACGCTAACCGTATGGGCATCGTGTAAGAAGATAAAAAGGGAATGAACGAACTAACGCGAACAATTAAATGGTCTGGATTCATCGCACCAACCGTTAAGCCAATCATATAACCAGCCAAAGATAAATAAGTAACCGGTAAGATTGCTTTGCTGACATCTTCCACTTTGCTAACTAAAGAACCACATAAAGCCGCTAAAACGGCATAAATGAATATCCCAAAAAGTAAATAGATTAAGGTGTAACTAAAAAAGCCATTTAAAATGGAAGCAAGAGAATATTCATTAAAAAAGCCAAGAATCAAAGGATTGTCTTTAAACCAAATAAAAGTAATTCCAGCGCCAATCCCATAAACAACGAGTTGCGTTAAAGCGACTAGTAAAATGCCCGTTAACTTCCCATAAAAATGACTACTCGCTGAAACACTCGATAAAATGACTTCCATAATTCGGGTTCCTTTTTCCGAGGCAATTTCTTGAGCGATGATGCTCGCATAAGTAATAATAAAAAAGAATAAGAGAATCGTACTTGCAAAACTTAAAACCATTCGAAAAGCGCCTAAATCTTTACCCGTTTCTAGTGCACCATTTTGCGTAAAACGAACGGACTTTGTTTCAAGAGGCACAGCTTGATTTAAACGAGTAACTTCTTCTTGTGTTAGCCCTAATTCTGACGCCCGAACAATTGACTGAAATTGGTTAAGTTGCTGTTGAACAGTCAGCATCGTGGATTGCGAAAGACTTTCTTCACTTAAAAGTTCAGCCGAAAGAACATCGGCTTCACTGGTAATCAGTAGCAAGCCATCAATTTCTTTTGCTTTTAATTGTTTTTCTCCCTCTGCTTGTGACAAGATGATCGGTGCTGACGTGTTGGTATTTTGCCAAATTGTTCCGATTTCATCTGCTTGTTCCGTGATGACTACTCCAATTTTTTCTGTTTCAATGGTTGTTTCTGACATTTTCCCAATAAAGTAAAAGACGCCGACCGCAATAAAAGGAATCACTAACATGACAAAAAAAGAAAGAGATTTTACATTTTTCTTATAGACATCTTTCGTAATAATCCAATACTTAGCCATTAATTTCACCTGCTTTCAATTTGAAGATTTCTTCTAACGTTGGTGGCTGTTGGTTAAACATTGGGATATAGCCATTTTTAGTGGCTGCTGCAAAAATATTTTCTCCAACTTCTGGCGACAGCAACGTTAGTTCAAAACTATCATCTTCTTTTTTGATGACTTCTTTCACACCCGCAAAATTCTCAAGCTCACTTTGGCTTAAATCGGATTCAATGAATAGCTTTGTACGGCCAAAAGATTGACGAATTTCATGAACAACCCCATTTAAAACGGTTTGCCCATTCTTTAACATAACGAGGTGATCACAAATTTTTTCGACATGATCCATATTGTGACTAGAAAAAATAATACAGGACCCTTTTTCTTTCAATGATAAGATTCCTTCTTTTAATAATTCCGCATTAACTGGATCAAGCCCACTAAATGGTTCATCTAAGATAATCAATTTTGGTTCGTGAATTAAAGTCGAAATTAATTGCACTTTTTGTTGGTTCCCTTTAGATAGTGTTTTAACTTTATCTGTTTTCTTACCCTTTACTTGAAAACGCGTCATCCATTCATCAATTTTTGGTTCAATTTCTTTTTTAGTCCGCCCTCTCAATTGAGCAAAATATAGGAGTTGATCTTGAATTGATATTTTAGGGTATAAGCCTCTTTCTTCTGGTAAATAACCAATGAGGTTGTATTCTTTTTTCCCAATTGGTTGTCCGTTCCACCAAATTTCACCGTGATCTGCAGTTAAAAAATTTAAAATCAAGCGAAATGTTGTCGTTTTTCCAGCCCCATTTTGACCAATTAGACCTAAAATAGTACCTGGTTCAATTTGAAAAGATAAATCCTCTACCGCACAATAGTCCCCAAAGCTTTTCGTTAAGTGTTTCACTTCTAACATCTTTCTCACCCTTTCTTTACAAATAAATTATAACATTCTTTTTTTATTTGCTTAATCCATCTTTAGACGTATTTTCATTTCCTTTATGAAGGCTTTCATAAACATTTTGGGCAACTTTACTCGGTAATCCAATGGCAGTGAGTTCGGAAATACTTGCCTGTTGGATATTTTTTAAAGATTTAAATTCTTTTAATAATATTTTTTTTCGTTTTGGTCCTAAACCTTCAATACCATCTAATTTAGAAGCAAAACTCGTCTTACTTCGCAACTGTCGATGAAAAGTAATTGCAAATCGATGGACTTCCTCTTGAATGCGTTGCAACAAAAAAAACTCTGTTGAATTCCTTTTTAAAGGAACGACTGAAAGAGGCTCTCCAAAGAGTAACTCACTTGTTTTATGTTTTTCATTTTTAGCTAAACCAGCGATTGGCAAATCAATGCCTAATTGATTGCTAAGTACGTCACGAGCTACTTCAACTTGACCTTTTCCTCCATCAATCACGACTAAATCTGGTAATGGCTGTCCTTCTTTTAGCACCCGAGAATAGCGCCGATAAATAACTTCTGCCATTGAAGCATAATCGTCTGGCCCTTTAACCGTTTTTATTTTATATTTACGATACTCATTACGAGCTGGTTTGCCATCAATAAAAACGACCATCGCAGAAACTGGATCTGTCCCCATAGTATTCGAGTTATCAAAGGCTTCAATTCGAATCGGTGTCGGTATTTGAAGAATAGCACCTAATTTTTGAACTGCACCAAGCGTTCGTTCTTCTTTTCTTTCAATTAGTTGAAACTTTTCAGTCAAAGCAATTCGAGCATTCTTATTTGCTAATTCAACTAACTTCTTTTTTTCACCACGTTGAGGCTGAAGAATTTTAGTTGCAACAAGGGCCTCGACACTTGAGCGATCAATTTCAGTTGGAATTAAAATTTCTTTTGGTATAAAATGTTCATTTCTTCGATAAAATTGACCAATGAAAGTTAAAAAATCTTCCGTTGCTTCATTATAAAATGGAAAAATTGATACATCTCGTTCAATTAATTTTCCTTGGCGAACAAAAAAGACTTGGACACACATCCACCCTTTATCAATCGCATAACCGAAAACATCTCGGTTAACAAAGTCGGCTTTCGTCATTTTTTGTTTGGTCATAATTGTTTCAATCGCATAAATTTGATCACGAAATTCGGCAGCTTGTTCAAATGCCATTTCTTCAGCAGCTTTTGCCATTTTCAATTGAATTTTATTTTCAATTTCTTGATAATCACCATTTAAAAAACGTTTTATTTCTTCAACAATGTCACGATAAACTTGTGGATCAACTTGAAAATGATACGGACATAAACATTGACCGAGATGATAGTACAAACAAGGGCGTTTCGTGTTGCTTGGTCCGCATTTAACTAAAGGAAATAACCGATCTAACAATTTCTTTATTTCATTGGCTGCCCCAACATCGGGATAAGGGCCAAAATACAAAGCCTTGTCCTTTAAAACTTTACGTGTAATTAATAAGCGTGGGTATTTTTCATTGGTAATTTTTAAAAAAGGATAGGATTTATCATCTTTTAACATAATATTGTATTTTGGATTATTTTTTTGAATTAAATTAATTTCAAGCAATAATGCTTCAATATTAGATTCCGTTACAATGTATTCAAAATCAGCAATTTCACTGACTAAACGTGTTGTTTTTGTATCGTGGCTCCCCGTAAAGTAAGAACGGACACGATTTTTTAGCACTTTTGCTTTTCCAACATAAATGATGGTTCCATTTTGGTCTTTCATCAAATAACAGCCCGGTTGGTCAGGTAAAAGAGCTAGTTTATGTTGAATTTTATCATTCATTTTACTCATTCCATTCTGATTAAACTTCTTTGTCAATTATACCATGAAGTATAAAACCGCAAAGAAAAGAGCCTAAAATCTTATGACTTTAGGCTCTTTTTATTCTCTTATAAATAAGGGGCAATCATTGCTTCTAGTTGCTCTTTTGTTTGGACGCCAATTGCTTTTTCAACGACTTGTCCATCTTTTTTCAAAATTAAAGTTGGAATACTCATAATTCCAAAAGAAGCTGGTGTAGCAGAATTTGCATCTACGTCCATTTTCGTTACTTTTAATTGCTCTTCATCATAAGCTTGACTTAATTGATCTAAAATCGGTGCTTGCATTCGACAAGGACCACACCATGTCGCCCAAAAATCAATTAAAACTAAACCTTTATCTGTTTCTTGTGCAAATGTTGCATCCGTAATTTCTTTTGCCATCAAATATCCCTCCATATTCTGTTGAAAGTATAGCACTGATTTATTTTTTTGCCTACTTTCTTGCCTCTTATCAAATAAGTTTTATTTGAATTTTACAATCGTTGCACCATTGCCACCTTGATTCGCCGGGGCAAATTCAAAACTCTTAACGTTACGATGATTTTTTAAATAATTATTAATTCCTTGACGGAGAGCCCCTGTCCCTTTACCATGCACAATCGTCACCTGTGGGTAATTCGCTAATAACGCCGCATCAATGTATTGATCCACTTCATTTAGCGCCTCTTCATAACGTTTGCCCCTTAAATCAAGCTGCGTGGCAACGTGTGACTCTTGACTTGAACGCATGGTGACCACTCTTTGTTTTGGCTCAGGTGCAGCTTGCAAAGGTTGCAAGTCTGTTTCAGCTACCGTCATTTTTAAAATACCTAATTGGACTTGCCAACTTGCATCACCAATTTTTTTGAGCAACTCGCCTCTTTGTCCATAAGACAAAACCATCACTTCATCGCCTGGTTTTAATTTTTTTGCGGCTTTCGCTTTTTTCAAGACTTTATTTTCTTTTAAAAGTTGTTCTTCTTGTTTTAGATCAGCTAACTTACTTTTAGCATCGATTAACTCATGCTCTTTCACCTTTGCTTGACCGCCAAGTAATTGCATTTTGCGTAAATCAGAAATAATCGTTTCGGCTTCTTCATTTGCCTTTTCAACAAGTTCATTTGCTTCTTTTCGTGCCTTACTCAGTTCTTTTTCTCTTTCTTCAAAGAAATAGCGTTGTGCACTTTCTAAATCTTCTTTTAATTTTTGTGCTTCAACTAGTGATTGTCGTAACTCTAAATATTCCGTTTCAGCCATTTTCCGTTGATTTTCTAAATCAGCAATCATTTCATTTAAATCTTGACTTTCTCCATCAATGATTTTCTTCGCAGAATCAATGATTTGTGGGTCCAATCCTAAGCGTTTTGAAATTTCAAAAGCATTGCTTCGACCTGGCACCCCAATCAATAAATGATAGGTTGGGCTAAGCGTATCAACATCAAATTCCATTGAAGCATTGATTGTTTTTGGTCGGTTATAACCATAAATTTTAAGTTCAGGATAATGGGTTGTCGCCATAACATAAGACGAACGGGCGCCCATCTCATCTAAAATAGCAATCGCTAAGGCTGCTCCTTCTTGAGGATCAGTTCCTGCGCCTAACTCGTCAAATAAAACTAGACTTTGATTATCTGCTTTTCTTAAAATTTCAACAATATTCGTCATATGGGATGAAAAAGTTGATAAGTTTTGTTCGATCGACTGTTCATCGCCAATGTCTGCAAAAATTTCAGAAAAAATCCCCATTTGACTTTCTTCGTCCACTGGAATTGGTAAGCCGGCTTGCCCCATCAACTGCAACAATCCGAGTGTCTTCAAAGTAATCGTTTTTCCACCAGTATTGGGTCCTGTAATAACCAGGGCTTGATAGTCTTTTCCAATTAAAATATCATTGGCGACGACTTTATCAATTGGGATTAATGGATGACGGGCTTGTTTAAAATTAACTTCATTTTTTGAATGAATAACTGGAACAATTGCTTTTTGTTCTTTAGCAAAGCGGGCTTTACTATTCATAAAGTCAAATTGACCAATCACATACGCATTGTGGATAATTTCTTTACGGTATGGAACAAGCATCGTTGACAACTCTGCTAAAATGCGCGTTATTTCATTTTTCTCAGCAATTTGTTGTTGTCGCAAACGATTATTTAGTTCCACAATTTGCTTAGGTTCCACAAAAAGAGTTTGTCCTGAGGCACTTTGATCATGCACGACGCCACCAAAAATACCGCGATACTCTTGTTTTACTGGAATCACGTAACGCTCATTTCGCATGGTTATAATCGCATCGCTTAAATAACGAGCATTATTACCACGAATCAAACCATCGAGTGTTTCTCTGATACTTTGCTCACTTCGACGAATTTGTTGGCGAACTTGACGCAATAAATCAGAAGCATCGTCCGTCACTCGGCCGTCTTCTTCGATTGACTGTTTTAGAGTACGAGTCAATTCTGGTAAATGCGTCATTTGTTTTTCCCAGTGGTACAACCGAGCAAATTCAATTTCAGCTTCTTTTAACTCTTCAATAAAACGACGAACTTCTGCCGTAGTGGTTAATACTCGAGTCACTTGGGCAAGTTCATAACCGTTTAAATCCGCTCCAATTTCAATTCGTTTCATGTGTGGTTGAATATTTTCAATCTTAGGAATGGGAATCCCTCCACGCAAACGTTGGACCTTTAGAGCATCTTTTGTTTCTTCTAGCCATGTTTCAATTAATAATTTATCTGCAACGGGGATTAGCCGTTCTAACATTTCTTTTCCTTGAGCGGTCGTCAAGTAAGGGAATAACTTTTGTTTTACTTGTTCAAATTCAAGGGTTTTTAAAATACGGGAATTCATTTTCTACCACCTTTTTTCAAACAAAAGAAAAGAAATTCTCTTCAGATATTTCTCTTTGTTTTTGTTTGATGATTATTAAATGATATTGGTAATCCATAGTTGTTGAATATAATTAGAAAAAAATGGCGTCTTTTCAACAATATTACGTAGCCACTGATGGCTAACAAATAAATCTTGGATGAAGTCAATTGGAATTAACGTCAATAGCTTTAAGCATAAAAAGAACCAAATATAAACAATTAGTACATTTAAAAAACCGGCAACAATCCAATCAAACTGTGGAATAATTGAAACAAACCTTAGCGGGCTTGCCAGCAAACCAACTAGCTTCGTTAATAACAATCCGACAAGTAAAAAAAATAAAAAAGCAACTGCCGCATAATAAGGTTTATCTAAATCAAATGCCTCTTTTTGACTAAAAAAGACCATTTTTGTCTCAGGAGAAACAGATAAATAAGGGACAATTAATTCAATTTTACGCCCCCAAGAAACGTACATTTTCTGAGCAAACAAAAAAGAAAGAAAGAAACCTGCTGAATAAACCAATTGCAAAGGAATACCTCGTCGGCTGCCGCTATAAAAGGTTCCTAATAAAGTTAATAAAAATACCGTACCTATCATACTAGAACCTCCCTTACTGTTTCGTTGCTTTTTTTTGTATACTTTTTTTACGCTCTTCATTTAAAATTTGCTGTGCTTCCAAATGATTGGTTATTTCAACATCTGTTCGACCAGATTTCTCTAAAGCTTCTTTTGCTTCTTTTTCAAGTGCGTCAATTCTTTTCAAGCGATTTTCTAATTCTAAAGCTTTAATTTCTAATTTTTTCAACTCTTCATTTTCCTTTTTCAAACGAAGCAACTCTTTTTGTTTCAACAACTGATCAGAGACGGCATTCATTGCTAACAAAATTGCTGCTTCCTCAGTCGTAGTCTGAGGAGCCAATTGGCGAATTTCTTGAAGTTGCACATTGACTAACTGCGTCACTTTCTTCATATGATCAGCGGATTCATGACCGATAATTGTATACGATTGATTTGCAATGACGGCTTTATACCGTGTTTTTGCTTTTGCCACTTCCAACTCTCCTCCTAAAAATAAAAAACTCTCTAAGACATTATAAAAGATAATCGTTTTTTTTGCTATGACGTTTCACTGATTCTTTCATAAATCTTTTATCTTTTCTGTGGTAAACTGATAAAAAAAGAAGAAATGAGGTCTCTATATGGCTCCTGTTGTTTTAAAATTATCAAAAACTGAAATTGATAAAATCAAAAAATTTTACCATAACGATAAAATTGATAAAAATATCCCCTATACAGAGTTTATTGCCAAAACAAATCAAACAACTATTACCATTTATACTTCTGGAAAAGTCATGTTTCAAGGAAGCGCGGCCCAGCAAGAAGCGAGTCGATGGTCAAAAAATGAAAGCTTAGCAAAAACGACAACCAAAGATGAAAAAACGACAAAAACAAACCGGACTCAGCAAAATGTTTTACCTGTCGATATCGCCCAAAAAAGTCTAATCGGTAGCGATGAAGTGGGAAATGGCAGTTATTTTGGTCCTTTAATTGTCTGTGCGGTATTCGCTTCAACTGAGCAATTACCAGCCTTAAAGGCCTTAGGTGTCAAAGATTCAAAAATGCTCACGGATAGCGACATTCAAAAACTTGCACCAAAAATTAAAGAGCAAGTCGCTTATAAAATATTAGAGGTGACACCAAAAAAATACAATGAAATCCAACCGCAGTACAATGCCGTCCGGATGAAAGTCGCTTTACATAACCAGGCAATCGGCTTATTATTAAACGAAATTTCTCCAACCCAACCAGATTACATTTTAATTGATCAATTTACACCGGAGGCCAATTATCGAAAATACTTAAAAACCGAAAAAAACCAGGTCACAAATCGCTTACTCTTTACAACTAAAGCCGAACAATACCACTTGGCAGTAGCCGCAGCGTCCATTTTATGCCGCGCCCAATTTTTAGATTCTTTAAAAAAAGGGAGCGAAGAGTTAGGTTTTTCCTTGCCTTCTGGAGCTGGTTTGAAATCTGATCAAGTCGCTGCTCGTATTTTAAAAAAAGGCGGCCTTTCACTACTTGAAAACTATGCCAAACTTCATTTTGCCAATACAAAAAAAGCACAGAAAATTGCAGGTGATTATAAATGAAAAAAATCGCTATTATTGGCGGAGGCATCATTGGAATAACGCTTGCGAACTATCTCAATCTCGAACAATTCCAAGTTACTTTATATGACGAAGGCGTTGGCCAAGCAACGAGTGCAAGTGCAGGTATCATTTCGCCATGGACTTCCAAAAGACGGAATCAAAAATGGTACCAACTTGCAAAAGACGGGGCCGCTTTTTTCCCAAAATTAGTTCGAGATTTCCATTTATCCACTGATATCTACGCACAAACAGGCGCTTTGATTTTGCGAAAAGAAGGAGAATTCGATTCTTTACTTACCCTTGCAAATGAAAGAAAAAAAGAGGCGCCCGAATTAGGAACAATTCAACTTTTAACAAAAGAGAAAACACACCAAGTCATGCCTTTATTAAAACCTCAAGTAAGTTTGTTTCTCCAAGGAGGCGCCCGACTAAATGGACAGGCTTATCTGGAAAAAATGACAACTTTGGCAAAAGATAAAGGTGTTTCTTTCATTCCAGAAAGGGCGAAGCTGCAAAAAGAGCAAGAGCACTGGCTCGTAAAGACAACCAGTACCGCGCACGTTTTTGATTTAATCGTTATCACAGCAGGTCCAAGCATAAAAAACCTCTTAAGTCCGCTTGGCTATTTTGTTGACGTCCGTCCCCAAAAAGGCCAATTAATTGAATTTCAAACCAATTATTTACAAAGTACGACTTGGCCTGTCGTCATGCTTGATGGAGAAGCTGATTTGATTCCCTATCAAAATGGGAAAATTTTACTTGGAGCAACACATGAAAATGAAGCACTTTGGGACTTAACACCTACAAAAGAAGCATTCACTAATCTTTGGCAAATCAGTCAAAAATTTCTAGCTTCTTCAGAAATATTAAAAGGTGCTCCCTATCAGTACCGAGTTGGGACCCGAGCTTATACTTCTGATTTTGCGCCTTTTTTTGGAAAAATTCCAAATGATCCTTCTCTTTTTGTTGCAAGTGGATTAGGCTCGTCAGGGTTAACAATTGGTCCTCTGATTGGCTACATACTAGCGCAAGAACTAAATAACAATCGCCAAATAGAAACAAAACAATACCAAAAAGAACTTGAAACGTATATAAAAAAACAACCATGACAAAAATCCATGGTTGTTTTTAGTGACGAATTAAAATAGTGAGATAACAGAACCTTCGTAATGATCATTAATAAATTTACTAATTTTATCTGTTTTTAAAGCTTCAACTAAAGCCGTAATTTTCGATTCGTTTTCTTCCCCACTTCTAACGGCAATAACGTTACCAAATGTTTCGGCTGCATCAGAGCTTTTGTCTTCCGCTTTTAGGGCATCTTTTTCAACGTTAAAGCCACCTTCTAGTGCATAGTTTGCATTAATGACAGAAAAATCAACATCGCCTACTGAGCGAGGTAATTGGGCTGCTTCTAATTCAACAATTTCTATTTTATAGTCGTTTTTCGTAATATCATTGACCGTTGCACTGATGCCGACACCTTCTTTCAATTCAATTAAACCGGCTGCTTGAAGTAATAATAACGCTCGCCCACCATTTGTTGAATCATTTGGAATTGATATTTGTGCACCCTCTGCAATCTCAGTTAAATCTTTTGTTTTTCCTGGATAAATCCCTAGTGGTTCAAAATGAACTTTAGCAACAGAAACTAAATTCGTATTATTTTCTTCATTAAATTTCTCTAAATACGGTTGGTGTTGGAAGAAATTCGCATCCAAACTACCATCTTCAACGGCTAAGTTTGGTAAGACATAATCATCAAAAACAGTAATTTCTAAATCATAGCCTTTTTCTTTTAAATCTGTTTTAACTTGCTCTAAAATTTCCGCATGTGGTGTAGAAGTCGCACCAATTTTAAGTACCTCTAACTCATTTTTATCACTTGATCCAACACCTGAATCCGTACCTTTTCCACAAGCAGCCAACCCTAAAATAGCAGCCCCTAATAAACTAAAACGAATCACTTTATTCCATTTTTTCATCTTTATTTTCCCCTTTTTTATTGTTTTTTACTTAAATCAATCATACTCAGACAAATGACGGCTTACCAAATCGTTTTGTTCAATAAAAAAAGCCCTTTTGCTAGTCGAAACTAGCAAAAGGACGATGAATCGCGGTACCACCTTTTTTTAGAAGTAAAAACTTCCCTCACCCTACTTCAAAAAAAATAGGTGTTCAAGTTAACGATTGAACGTATCGAAACCGCCTACTTATCGACGATTTATCCTTCAAGACCATCTTCATCTTCTCTGACTTAGTTCCTTTCACCAAACGGAACCTCTCTAAAAAGCATGAGAAAATTACTCTTCTTTGCAACGGATGACTATTTAAGTTGTCTTGTACTTTACATGAGAATCTTCTCATTGTCAACTACAAAACCTATTTTCTTTTTAATTTTTTGATTATGCTTACTCGTCTTTTTTCCAAAAATCAGTAATGGCACCTTTAGATGAGCTTGAAACAATATGCGCATATTTTCCTAAAACACCTCTTGAATGAAGCGATGGAATCACTAATTCTGCTTGGCGTTTTGCTAATTCATCTGGGCTTACTTTCATCGTTAACTCTTTTGTATCTTGGTCGACAATTACAACGTCGCCTGTTTTTAGCAAGGCAATTGGCCCACCATCCTGCGCTTCAGGAGCGATATGGCCTACAACTAATCCGTAAGTACCACCTGAAAAGCGACCATCTGTAATTAAAGCAACGGTTTCACCTTGGCCTTTTCCAACAATCATACTAGAAAGTGATAACATTTCTGGCATACCAGGACCGCCTTTTGGTCCTACGTAACGAACAACCACCACATCCCCATCGACGATTTCATCTGCTAAAACCGCTTGAATGGCTTCTTCTTCAGTATTGAAGACTTTGGCTGGTCCTTCATGACGACGAACTTTCACCCCTGAAACTTTGGCTACCGCGCCATCTGGGGCTAAGTTCCCATGTAAAACAATCAATGGGCCATCTGCTCGTTTTGGGTTTTCCAGTGGCATAATCACTTTTTGACCTGGTGTTAGAGAAGGAACTTCTGCTAAGTTTTCCGCAAGCGTTTTGCCCGTAACGGTTAAACAATCACCATGTAAATAGCCTTTTTCTAGTAGGTATTTCATCACAGCCGATACGCCACCCACTTCATATAAATCTTGGAATACGTATTGACCACTTGGCTTTAAGTCTGCCAAATGAGGAACTTTCTCTTGGAAATCATTAAAATCATCCAAAGTTAATTCAACATTTGCTGCATGCGCCATCGCCATTAAATGTAAAATCGCATTCGTTGAACCGCCTAAAGCCATTACAACCGTAATCGCATTTTCAAAAGCCTTGCGTGTCATAATATCTTTTGGATAAATGCCTTTTTCTAATAATTTCAAAACAGCTTCCCCTGCAGCTTGTACATCATCTAATTTATCTTGGGTCGTTGCCGGGTGTGAAGAAGATCCAGGTAAACTCATTCCCATTGCTTCAATAGCAGATGCCATCGTATTGGCCGTATACATACCGCCACAACCGCCAGGACCTGGGCATGCATTGCATTCAATTCGGCGAACTTCTTCAGCCGTCATATCGTTATGATTCCATTTGCCAATCGCTTCAAAAACCGAAACTAAATCAATGTCTTTTCCATCTAATTTTCCAGGAGCAATCGTACCACCATAAACAAAAATAGAAGGGATTTCTGAGTTAGCAATGGCAATCATACACCCTGGCATATTTTTATCGCACCCACCAATCGCTACGAATGCATCACAATTATGTCCACCAATTGCTGCTTCAACCGAATCTGCTATAATATCACGTGATGGCAAAGAATAACGCATCCCTGGTGTCCCCATCGCAATACCATCTGCAACGGTAATTGTACCAAATTGAACTGGCCAACCACCTGCTGTAACGACGCCTTCTTTGGCAAGCTTGCCTAAATCATGTAAATGAATATTACATGGTGTATTTTCTGCCCATGTACTAATTACCCCAACAATTGGTTTTTTGAACTCTTCGTCTCCCATCCCCGTTGCCCTTAACATGGCACGGTTAGGTGACTTAACCATACTATCATAGACATTACTACGAATCCGAATGTCTTTTTTTGCTTGATTATTTGTCATTTTTTTCACTCCTTAATTAATAAAAGTCAGAAAATTTCCAAAATATTAAAACTAATAACGCTATTCTAACATAAAAATGATAAAATTCTAGTAATTAAATGAAATTATCATTATAAACCTTGAAAAAAAAGTGATTTTATGAAAAAATGAGAAAACATCCAACGTTATAAAAGAAAGGACGCGTCTCTATGGATAACAATATAAAAATGAATGCTTTAGCATTGCAAATAAACGAGCAAATAATCGAAAAATTACTTATGATTTATGATCCAGAAATTGGTTTAGATATTATTAACTTAGGTTTGGTCTACGAAATTAATTTAGATGAGACGGGGCATTGCGAAATTACTATCACCTTTACCGGAATGGGATGCGAATGTATTGAATCGATTCCAGGAGAAATTGAAGAAGTTTTATTAGAACTTGCTGAAATCCACTCTGTTCACGTTGAAATCGTTTGGTCACCCGCTTGGAAAATGACTCGGATTAGCCGATTTGGACGAATTTCTTTAGGTGTTAGCCCAAATTAAATCCTTCCACAGTAGGAACTTACGATTATATTTCTCTATTAAAAAAAACTTTACTTTAAACTTTGAGTAAAGTTTTTTTATTTTTAATTTAAAGAGAAATCAACAGTGCACCATGCGGAGCTAATTTTTGCTCACTTAGTAAAATTGCTTGTTGATGCCACAAATCATAAACAAAATCGCCTTGTGGTACGAGATCGGATACCAGACTTTCAGGAATAGCTTGCTCATTTTCACTCACGTTAAAAATCGCAACATATTCTTTTTCTTCACTTGTTGCATGCCAAACCACCCAATTTTCATCTCGATAATATTGACGACGTTGGGTCAGTGTCTGGTACATCGTTAAAACTTCTTTATTCGTAAATAAACTTAAAGTAAATGCGTCAATATCAGGCAAGGTGCCACCATACATCAATGGGGATTGAAAAATTGTCCATAAAGACATCAAAGTATATTGTTCATCTTTCGTGAAACGCGTCCAGTTATCACCACCGCCACCATCATGCGCTCGAATGCCAATATGCCCTAGCGGTAACATGTCACAGTCAGGCCAATTACCTGGTCGTAAATAAGGTGCCCACTCTGCGCAACGGTCGAACATCGTGTAAAGCGCGTCCCAATGATCCCAAAAATCATCAGTTAAACGCCACATATTCGCATGATCTTGTAAATAAGCACCATCGGTTAATTGGGCTGGGCCTGGAGATAAAGATAAGACCATTGGGCGTCCGACTTTTTGAATCGCTTTTTGAATGGCTGCGATTTCTTTTCGGTGTGCACCTCCGTATAAATAAGAATTGGCAATGTCATCAACTTTAATAAAATCAACACCCCAACTAGCATACAGTTCAATTAAAGAATCGTAGTACAATTGACCTTCTGGTAAGTCTACGTTAACGCCATACATATCAGAGTTCCAAGGACAAATATTGTTTAGCGCAATGTCACGCGCTCGTTTGTCAGTCCCTTTGATCTTCGTATTTTGATGAACCGCTTGACGTGGAATCCCACGCATAATATGAATGCCAAATTTTAACCCTAGGCTATGAATGTAGTCTCCAAGAGCTTTAAATCCGACACCATTCGCCGCACTTGGAAAGCGATTTTCAGCAGGAATTAAACGTGAGAATTCGTCCATTTGTAATGAAAAAAAAGCATTATACCATGTCGAACTAGCTTGCGGTTCGGACCATTGAATATCAACAACCACGTATTCCCAGCCATATTCTTTTAAATTTTCTGCCATAAAATCAGCATGGGCGCGTACTTCTTCTTCTCGAACAGATGCGCCATAACAGTCCCAACTATTCCAGCCCATTGGTGGCGTTTGTGCAACTTCTAGATGTTTTAAATGTTTTAATGTACTTTTCATTGATTGATTCCTTCTTTCAATTTTTATTAAACGGTAATCTTGCGTTCATTTCTTTGTGCTTGGACTTGCGCTGGTGTTTTTTCTTTGATTCGCACGGCTCCCTGATAAGTATCATTGGTTGGAATAAGAGACCTTGTTTGCCATTCTTTTTTAATTATTTGAATAACCTCTTAGTATCGGGGTAGCCAAGCTTCCTGGGCAATTAATAATTCATCAACCATTTGCCATATTTCTGGGGGATTGCAAACAGCGCCTGTTAGTGGGTCAAGTAAAGCGGCTTGTTTTAATAATTGAACGTTACCAGAAACCGCTGACTCGACTGCTAAGCGTTGGACCCAAATCGATTGAGAACAAACCGCGGCTGCACCTAATGGCAATTCACCAATACGTGGCACTTGAATCCCCGTACGATCTACATAACACGGCACTTCAATCACGGCTTCTGGCGCTAAATTAGTAATGGTCGAGCCATTAATTACGTTGACATGTCCTCGATAAATCCGATTGGTTTCTAGTGCTTCAATGATATAAGAAGCGTGTTCTAAACCACGATCGGAGCCATCATACACTTTGCCTTTTTCTTTTAAAAGATTCGGATACTCAAATTCAAACCAGTGACGTTCCTCACGTGTAATGCGCAAATAACCACCTGTTTCACCGTAGATCCAACTACTTGTATCAATCCATTGCTTAATTTCTTCGGGCCTTTTCCGGTACCAAGCAACATACTCTGGCAAATGACCATTGGATTCCGTTGAATAATGGCCAAAACGCTTTAACATATCGATTCGTACTTTTTCTTCTTCTTTGAATCGTTCGTGCTGACTAAAGCCTGCAAGTAGCTCATTCTTGCGCTCGATTCCTTGATGTTTAACTGAAAGATACCACGTTTGATGATTAATGCCCACGCAGATAATGTCTAACTCTTCTCTTGCCACACCCAAAACTTCAGCAATTTGAAACTCGCCATGAATTTCACCATGGCATAAGCCAATCGTTCGAACTTTTCCATACTGATTACAAGCCCAAGTCGTCATCGGATTTGAATAATTTAGTAACAAGGCATCTTTTTCGGCAACTTCCCGAATATCTTTGCAAAAATCAAGCATTGCAGCAATCACTCGCTGCCCATACATGATTCCTCCAATACATAAAGTATCCCCTACGCATTGATCCACTCCATACTTTAAAGGAATGTCAATATCCGTCTCAAACGCTTCCAAACCACCCACACGAACGAGGTTTAGAATGTAACGAGCTCCTTTTAACGCTTCACGTCGATTCGTTGTGGCAATAATCGTTTTATCAAGACCATTTTCTTCCAAATCTCTTTGACAAAGCGCTCTCGTTTTTTCGAAATTCGCTGGATTTATGTCTGTAAAAGCAAATTCAAAATCACGTAATTAAGGTACCGACAATAAATCCGTAAAAAGTGTTCGCGCAAAAACAAGGCTTCCTGCACCAATGATTGTAATTTTCTTACTTATTGTTATCCTCCTTTAAATCTTGTTACTGATTATTTTAGCTATTTAAAAAAATCAGACGGAAATATTTGTAAAAAAAAGCAGTAATTATGTCAGATATTGTCGTATAATAAATTAGTTTAACTTTTAGGAGGAAGAAATGAGTCTTTTTGATTTAAAGAAAAACCAGGCGAATATTACCGCCTTTTATGCTCTTTCGCTCACAAATTTTGATATGAGTCTACATCAACACGAATCTTGCGAGATTATGTATGTCAAAAAAGGACACTGCTTTATTTACACGCAGTCTGAAAAAAGAACCCTTTATGAAGGTGATTTTGTTTTTTTAGATGCCCATGTCCCACATCGTTTATTTGTTGATAATCGTAGCCCTTGTTCGCTTTTAAATTTGGAGTTTAGTGTCGGAGAACAAGGAGAGATTGCTTTAGCAAATTTGCGAAAACACTGTTCTTTTTTACAACAAAAAACACAAGCGTTTCCCACTGTCTTTTTTGCTTATGATAACAATCGCTTAAAACAACCTTTACAAAAGCTAATCGGTACTTTGTCTAAAAATTCGTTGCAAAATACTCAATCCGAAGATACTTTTTTAATTGATTTACTTTTTCAACAATGTTTACTCGAATTAGGAAATTTACTTCATACAAATACAACACCAACCCCTAGCCCTTATCTAGAAAAAGCATTGCTATATATTTCTGAACACTTGGAAGAAGAACTCCGCGTGCCTAACATTGCAAATTATGTTGGCATTAATAAATCTTACTTACATGCCCTTTTTTCTGAACAATTAGGCACAACCATTGCAACCTATATTAATCAAAAAAGACTAGAGCAAGCTTGTTTTCTTTTAGCAAATAGTGAACTTTCCATTACCGATGTGGCTTTTAAAATTGGCTATAACAGTCGTCAACACTTCAGCCAAACATTTACACAACACTATGGTTTAAGCCCAAAAGCGTACAAGCTACAAAAACAAAGTATTGAGCACCAAAAAGATAATGTTGGTCAGTTTCGGAAACAATCAAACGAAAATAATTGGGAAGTAATAAAAATGAAAAACGAAAGAAGCATTTAAAATCTAGCTTCTTTCGTCTTTTATTTTTGAGAATCATGCAACATCATTTGTTCGATTCGATATTGTTGTGGCACATCTTAATTTTTAATAACCTTGGTCAAAAATAAAATAAAAAAGAAGAAACCTTATCAAATCAAGGTTTCTTCGCTTTATTTAATCTATTCTTCTTCTTCGGACATGAAGGTGTTAAAGACTTCCTCAATCATATCCCATTCTTTATCGGTTTCGATTTGTTCTAAACTACCTTCTGAGCCATCTTCGTTTTCGATGTAGGCATAGGCTTGTAGCTCAACTTCTTCGTCTTCTGGAATTCCAGCTGGATAAAGTAAAACGTAATTGCGGCCAAACTCTTCTTGACCGTCAATCGTTAATAAAATTTCGTATAACGTTTCGTTTCCTTCATCGTCAATTAAAGTAATGTGTTCATGTCCTTCGTGGTCGTGTGTATGTTCTGTCATTGTTTTTCCTCTTTTCTTTTCATTCTTTTATAATAATTTATTTCCGACGCTATCTAAGTAGTTCTGTAAAATCATGACGGCCGCCACTTTATCAATGACTTTTTTGCGCTTGTCACGTGAAACGTTACCTTGTTCAATTAACATTCGTTCCGCTTGCACGGTTGTTAACCGCTCATCTTGATAAACTACCGGAATTTGATACAACTCTTCTAATTTATCACCATAAGCTATTGAAGCTTCTGCTCGTGGCCCAATTGAGTTATTCATATTTTTGGGTAGGCCAATGCAAACTTTCGTCACTTCATATTCATCAATTAATTCTTTCACACGTTTAAAACCAAATTCGCCACGTGCTTCATTAATTCGAATAATTTCAACTCCTTGCGCTGTCCATCCCATCAAATCGCTTACAGCAACTCCCACGGTTTTGGATCCAACGTCAAGCCCCATTATTCTCATGATAAATGAACTCCATGATCTTTCAAGTAATAGCGAATTAAAACTTCCATTATTTCGTCTCGTTCATGACGACGAATTAAGTTGCGCGCTTCACGATAACGCGGGATATAGGCTGGGTCACCTGATAACAAATAACCAACAATTTGGTTAATTGGATTGTAGCCTTTTTCCTCTAAGGCGCGGTAAACAATCGCTAATGTTTCACTGATTTCTTGCTTACGGCTATCGTCAAAATCAAAACGAACCGTTTCATCATTTACACCCATAACGTGACACCTCTTTCTTTAAAAAACTCTTTATTCCTAGTTCCTATTGTACTAGACCTTTAGTTAAACTACAAATAAATTCTTCTTAATCTACTTTAGATTATAACAAGTGTTTGTGATTTTTTTATGATTTTTCTTGTATCTAAATTAAGAGTACGCAAAATTTGACAAGTTCTTTGAGGATCCTTAAAGTAAAGTAAAAGGGGTGAAAAATATGCAACACTTAACTTTCGAACAAACAATTCAAAAAATCAGACAAAGTCCTCTTAGTTTACTCTACATCTCTGCTCCAAATTGCTCGGTTTGCCACGCGGTAAAACCACGAGTTGAGCAGCTTTTTCTTAATAACACTTTGCCCATGTTTGCGTTAGATATCGCAGAGGCACCTGAAGTCGCTGGGACATTTCAAGTTATGACCGCTCCAGCTATTTTAATTTTTTATCAAGGAAAAGAGGTTCATCGACAAGCACGGTTTATTGATTTTGCCCGATTAGAATCTTTTGTAACCAATTACCAACAAATGAAAGAGGTTAGCGATTATACTTCTTTATTTGAAGCAAACACGTAACAAATATTCACGTCTAAAAAAACCGAACAATCGATTGGACTGCTCGCTCTTACCGTTTTGGTATGAGTACTTCAGCGTGTTTTCAATCGCGTTCGGTTTTATTTTGACCTTATCAATCGATTCGGTCTAGTTTTCTTCTGGAATAATTCCTCCAGAGTGTAAGAAATAAATTAAGGTTTGTAATTCCGTCGTTAAATCAACGTTTTGTACCAGGACATCTGCTGGTGCTGTAATGCGGGTTGGCGTAAAGTTTAAAATTCCTTTGATACCTGCTGCAACTAAGTCATTCACTACATCTTGTGATCGTTCAGCCGGCACGGTTAAAATGGCAATATCAATTTGTTGAATTGAAATTTGTTCTTTCATATCAGACATTGGATAAACAGGAATCCCGTCCACAATTCGGCCCACAATCTCAGGATTTACGTCAAAAGCTGCACTCACTCGGATACTGTTACTTTGATGGAATTTGTATTTCAATAACGCACTCCCTAAATTCCCTACCCCAACAAGAGCAACATTGGTCATTTGATCATCATTTAGCGTTTTGGCAAAAAAGTGCATTAAATCCTTTACATCATACCCATAACCGCGCTTGCCCAACTCACCAAAGTAAGAAAAGTCACGGCGAATCGTTGCACTATCAACTTGTACCGCTTCACTCAGTTCGGTTGAAGAAACTTTCTTCTTACCTGCATCATTTAATAATCTTAAGTAACGATAATATAAAGGCAAGCGTTTGGCTGTTGCCTTTGGAATTTGATTGTCTTTCAATTTTAGTACCTCCATTTGTGAAAACTTCACTATTACAAACCCTATCATAGCAAATTTAGCTTGATAAAAGCAATTCACTTGCTCATAATTTGTGCTTTTTTTGTAATTTGCTTTTTTTCGTGTATCGCCCAAGGAAATAAACTATGGTAAACTGAAGAAAACATATCACTTGTTAGATGAATTAGAAATGAGGATTTAGATGATTTTACTACAAATAAACCAGGTTGCTCGCTTATTTGGCGCTGAGGTGCTGTTTGAAAATATGCAGTTAGAAATTCAATCACAAAGTCGAATTGGTTTAGTTGGCCGAAACGGCGCCGGCAAATCAACACTTTTAAAAATTATTGCCGGTATTGAAAGTCCCGATAAAGGCACCTTGACCAAGACAAAAAATTTATCAATTGGCTATTTAGCTCAAAATAGCGGTTTAAATTCAGATACAACTGTCTGGAATGAAATGCTTGATGCGTTTACTGCTGTACGTCAAATGGAAAGTCGTTTAAGAGAATTAGAAACGCTTATTAGTACACAAGAAATTGACTCGCCAGAAGGACAACGCGTCTTAAAAGAGTACGACCAATTACAACATACTTTTGTTGAGCAGAATGGGTATAGCTACGAAAATGAGATTCGCTCCATTTTACACGGGTTTCAATTTGACGCCACCTTTTATCAACAAAAAGTGCAAGATTTATCTGGCGGACAACGAACGCGACTGGCTTTAGCAAAAATGTTATTGCAAAAGCCAGAACTACTTATTTTAGATGAACCAACAAACCATTTAGATATCCAAACATTGGCTTGGTTAGAAAATTATTTACAAAATTATCAAGGCGCACTTTTAATTGTTTCGCATGACCGTTATTTTCTAGACAAAGTTGTGACCGAAATTTATGAAATTGCACGCCACAAAATGATGCACTACAAAGGGAACTACAGCCGCTATTTAACGCTAAAAGAAGAACAACTTGCTTTGGACTGGAAAGCTTTTGAAAAGCAACAAGGACAAATAAATAAACTGGAAGACTTTGTTGCTAGGAACTTAGCCAGAGCTTCAACCACCAAAAGAGCACAAAGTCGGCGGAAGCAACTTGAAAAGATGGAACGAATGGAACGACCACAAGGAGCAGAGAAATCAGCAAATATCCTTTTTAAAATCGATAAGCCATCAGGAAACGTGGTCTTACAATTAGAAGACGGAGAAATCGGCTATGATAAACACGTTCTTGCTAAAAATATTACGCTAGATATTCGACGAAAAGATGCCATTGCGCTGGTTGGCCCAAATGGGATTGGTAAGTCGACGCTTTTAAAATCCATCTTAAAAGAAATTCCACTCCTAAAAGGTACGCTCCATTACGGGACGAATGTATCTCTTGGTTATTACGATCAAGGACAACAAAAACTGCAACCACAAAAAACAATTTTAAAAGAGCTTTGGGATGAACACCCGACAACACCGGAAGTTGAGATCCGCTCCGTTTTAGGAAGTTTCTTATTTTCTGGTGAAGACGTTGAAAAAACAATTGGTCTTTTAAGCGGTGGAGAAAAAGCTCGTGTCGCTTTAGCCAAACTGGCGATGAACCATGAAAATTTCTTAATTTTAGACGAGCCTACGAACCACTTAGACATTGATAGTAAGGAAGTTTTAGAAAACGCGTTAATTGACTTTGAAGGAACGATTTTATTTGTTTCGCACGATCGTTATTTTATCAATCGAATTGCAACAAAAGTAATTGAACTTTCACCAGAAAAAAGCACACTCTATTTAGGCGATTATGATTATTACATGGAAAAAAAACAAGAAGAGGCCGAGTTGCTTGCTTTGCTAGAACAAGATCAAGTAAAAGAAAAAAGTGTATCTGCTGGTAAACAATCTTTCCAACAAACGAAAGAACAACAAAAGATCATTCGCCAGCTACAAAGAAAAATTGGACAGCTAGAAGAGAACCTTGAACAAATTGAAGAAGAAGTGAGTCAATTAGAACTACAAATGACTCAACCCGATAATTTAAATAATCATTTTGCGCTCATTGAACTTCAAACAACCATCGATGAGAAAACAATCCAACAAGAAACACTCTATGAAGAATGGGAAAAAGCTAGTCTTGAGTTAGAGCAATTGGATTCATAATTAATAAAGTTTCAAGAAGTAATTTTCTTGAAACTTTATTAATTTTTTGTGAAAAATTTTCAGAATTTTCATGCAATGATTGTGATTCTTCTGTTTTTCCTTTATAATTGAACGTACCCAAAAAGATGGAGTGATTAAGAAAATGAAAATTGGAATTGTCAAAGAAATTAAGAATAATGAAAAAAGAGTCGCTTTGCCCCCTGCTTGTGTCTACGAATTAATCCAAGCAGGCCATGAAGTTTATGTTGAAACACAAGCTGGCGCAGGCTCTGCAATTAGCGATGAAGCTTACCTTGCTGTTGGCGCAATCATTAAAGAAAATCCAGCCGATGTTTGGGCACAAGACCTTGTGATGAAAGTAAAAGAGCCCTTAAAAGAAGAATATCACTTTTTCCGTGAAGGTTTAATTTTATTTACTTACTTGCACTTAGCCGCAAATAAAGCCGTTACCCAAGCTTTAATTGAGGCAAAAGTTACCGCTATTGCTTATGAAAACGTCCAATTAGATAATGGTGGACTCCCACTATTGGCCCCAATGAGCGAAATTGCAGGTCGAATGGCTGTTCAAATTGGTGCACAATTTTTAGAAGGACCAAACGAAGGGAAAGGGATTTTACTAGCTGGTGTTCCAGGGGTCCGAAAAGGAAACGTTGTTGTTATCGGTGGGGGCGTTTCAGGAACCAACGCCGCACAAATCGCTTATGGCTTTGGTGCAAACGTCACTATTCTTGATGTCAATTTGCATCGCTTAAAAGAACTCGATGCTCAATTTAACGGGAAAGTTCAAACGCTACTTTCTAATGCGTTTAATATTGAAAAGCAATTAGAAACCGCTGATTTAGTCATTGGTGCTGTTTTATTACCTGGTAGAAAAGCGCCAACTTTAGTCACAAGAGACATGGTTAAAAAAATGCCGAAAAAATCAGTCATTGTTGATATTGCGATTGACCAAGGCGGTATTTTTGAAACAAGTTCTTTTGCAACTACTCATGACCAACCGACTTATATTGAAGAAGGCGTCATTCACTACGCGGTGGCAAACATGCCCGGTGGAGTTGCTCAGACTGCAACTTATGCTTTAAGTAATACAACTTTGGAGTATGTCCGTCTAATTGCGAATTCTGCCTCTTTTGAAAAAGCAATCAAAGCAAATACCGCTTTGTATCGTGGCGTAAATACTTACCAAGGATTTGTCGTCAATGAAGGAATTGCGATTGATCTTGATTTACCATACAAAGCCTTAGATGCCCTACTTGCGTAATAGAACAAAACTCCTCAAGAAAGAATGATTTCTGAGGAGTTTTTTTATTAGACATCTGTTATTAAACTTGGGTATTATTCTTTTTTTGTGTGAACTTCTGAATACTTTGGCAAAGTATTCTCGTCGCACCGTCCCCCACTTGTTTATCATAATAGTTAGTAAAGCGTTCATCGATTAAGTACATTTGTGCTAAGCCAAAATGGGCCTGTGCTTCATACTTTGGCCAATAAAATTGCAACCACTTTCGATGCAATTCAAAAATAAGCAATTGTAACGCTTCCTCTACAACGTTTCTTTTTAATGCAATGGCTAGTTGATCAAATAACTGCTTTTGTGTTTCTTCTAATTCTTGATTTTCTTCGATTGTCAAATTCATCAATTTTTGATTTGCTAAATCAATCGTTTCATCGCCATATTTTTCTCTAATTTCCGTACCATAAATTTGCTCATTTTTTGCGATTTTTTCTTTCTTAAATCCCATAAATTTGTCTTCTCCTGACATCTTCTCTCCTCCTTGATAAGTAACCAACGTTTTTTCAACTGTTCGTATCATTTGATCTAAACTTGCTCGTTTCGCTTCTAAGGCGATTTTGTGCGTTTTTAAAGCTTGTTCAAAATCAAAATCGGGGTTATCTAATATTTGCTTAATTGCCGTTAACTTTAATCCTAATTCTTTATAAAGTAAAATTTGTTGTAAACGTTCCAATTCCTCTTCACCATAAATTCGATAACCCGATTGATTCATCTCTCGTGGTTCTAATAGTTTTTCTTCATGATAAAAACGTAAAGTTCGACTACTCACACCTGACATTTCAGCAACTTGCTTAATGGTATAATCCATTTCCCTCCTCCTTTTTTTCTTTATTGTACCCCTTCACCTTACGTTAAGGTCAAGGCGTTTTATCGTACATTAAAAAAGATTTCCTTGTGAAAGCGCTAGCAAAAGATTAAATAACAATGTATAATGTTATTTAATTATATCTGTTAAAGTAAAAGGAGATCTTATGAAGTTATCAAATTTTCAATTACATAACAAGCAACTTCCTTCGATTAAGGAGTACCGCGGTTATAAAATACCTTTAAGCACCTTATTTTGCTTGTCAGAAGAGCTTTATTACACCCCTGAAAATATTCATAAAGTAACACATCATTTTGAGCCAGCAATTACACCTGATTTTTTTGAAGAAGTTTACGCACTCGTTCCTATTAAAACTGCATTCCACAAAAAAACGTTCGTTCTGTATAAAAATTACGCACTTTATGTAGAACTTACGCCACTTGATATTATACAAAATGTACTTAAAGCCTATCAATATTTAGATTTTAAAGTTTACGCTCGAACAATTCATTCTATTTTTAATAAAAAAACAACCATCATTCCAATTGCTACTCAAAAATTTAGCATTTTTTCTTTAGGTAGCATCCATGAAAAAGAAACAATTTGGATTAATCCCGCTCGCGTTTGTAATATTGAAGAGACCAATCATTTAACTTTCATTGAGCTAGACAATTCTTTTACCATTGGTAGTGATCGACAAGCACGCGGAATCAAAAGGCGGATGATAAAATCTTTTATTATCCATGGCATCTTAAAAAGAGAAGCCGATGCCGATCCGATTCGACCAACAACTAATTTGCTAGAGTATTTGGATATCCCTTCGAACATTGTTACAAGAACGATTTTAAAAGGGGTGGAATATCAACACTTACCCGGACTACAGGGCGATTTTTTTGAACGCTATAATTTTGAGGCGGCGTTTCTTGCAAAACGAAAACTACTACAACGATTGGATATCGAAGAATAAGTTCATTTCATCACAATAAAAAAATGCACGCAAAGATGACTTTGCGTGCGTTTTTTATTCATTCGTAATTTTAGCGATTTTATACTGAAAATAATTCGGTTGCTTGCTCTGGATCGGTATCAAATACTTCAAAAGCATGACCAACCGCTAATCCTTGTTCTTTTAACGTATGAACCATCGTTAAATGGGCCAATTCTTTCAAGTTATTTTCACGGCTTAAGTGACCTAAATAAATTCGTTTGGTTGTATCTGTCAACACATCTGCCATAACGTATGCGCCATCTTCATTCGAAAGATGTCCTTTATCCCCTAGAATTCTTTGCTTTAAGTTCCACGGATAAGCCCCCATTCGTAACATCTCTAAATCATGATTGCTTTCAATTAAATACGCATCTGCACCGGTAATTTTCCCACGTAAAGCATCACTACAATACCCCGTGTCTGTCAAAATAACAAAAGACTTACCGTTACGATAAAAACGATAAAATTGAGGTGCTGCTGCATCATGAGAGACACCAAAACTTTCAATATCAAGATCGTCCAAAGTTAAAACTTTCCCCATCTCAAAATGGTGTTTTTGTTCTAAAGCGATTTTTCCAATTAACGGATCCATCGCTTGCCATGTTTTTTCATTGGCATAAATAGATAAATTATATTTTCTAGCAAGAACACCCACACCATGAATATGATCACGATGTTCATGTGTCACTAAAATCGCATCCAGTTCTTCTGGTGTCCGGCCAATATCATTTAATAAAGACGTAATTTTTTTACCACTCAAACCAGCATCAACTAAAATTTTCTTTTTAGGTGTCTCAAGAAATAAACAATTCCCAGAACTTCCACTGGCTAAAACACTAATTTGAAATCCATTTGAATCATTCACAGCTAAAAATCCTCTCTAATTTAAACAACTGTTTCCTATTATACGCACTTTCTATTTATTTTCCACTGTTTGAACAATTGAATTTGTTACAATTCGATTGGTGAAGCCATTTACCTGCTCTACGCGAACTTTTCCATCGGTTGTTTCAATCGTAACAAACCAAGTCGGCACGTAAATATTCTGATCTCTGATTTTAATGGTCATTTTATACATCAGTTCTCTAGAAATAATTTTTGAATTTGAAGGAATTTTACTATTAACATAGAGCGTATTAATGGCTTCTTTTTCTGAAATAATCGCCATTTCTTCCCTTAAAGGACTTAAATCTGAAATATGTGTCTGACTGTATTTTTTTACAAGAAAATGATCGCCTGACTTTTCTAAAGAAAAAATTAAACGACTTGAAGAATCATTAATTGCAATGCCATCATACTCTTGCCCTGCGATGATTTCAGGATATTCTGACGTCAAATTCGATTCTTGTGGCAAGTATCGATAGCTATCACCATATAATACAAAGTTCTCGTCATTAAGTAGCGCCGTTATGACGGTTTCAACTTGCGTAGCCTCTTTGATGTAAATGGATTCATCGATTAAATGCGTTAACATCCCCTCTTCAATGGTCGTTCGACTCATTAAAAAATCAGGAATATTTAGACGAGCTTGTGCCTCTTTTCGTGCCTCATAAAAATCAGTTGGAACACCGCTTAAGTAATACCCCATTTGATTTTCCTCAGAAAACTCCTCTTCATACTTTATATTCTCAGAAGCCAACCGCTGTTTTAATGGAATCGTTTCGTTTGTACGATAAGTAATATTTTGTTCAATGCGTGCTTCTCGATACAAGTTTAAAAGAAAAAGATTGAGCCCTAAAAAAGCGAGGAAAAAGATCCACTCAATTTTCTTAAAATCCATTCCCTCTCCCCTTTTCTTCTACAATTTTTTCATATAATTTATCATACGTGTACCAAGATTCCCCGTATTTTAAATACCATTGTGGAATCAAGTCCACCACACCAGTATCTTGAATATTTTCCCATTTATAGCCAATTAAAAACATCTTAATTTGATCAATCTCTCCTCCAGCTTGTTCTAATTTTTGAACAACTTCATGACTGGTTGGTAATTGTATCAATTCTTCAGAAGGAATTGGAATTTGCAAAGAGTTTAAATTTCCATCGATAGTAATATTTTTCTTATCAATTTGTTTGTTGTCTGAAAAATAAGCAAATAAACGACCTTCTGAAAAAGAACCAAATATTGGAAAACCTTCCACAAAAATACGATAATCAATCGTATTGCGGACTTGATCAATCATGCGTGTCGAACCATAGCTTGGACTAATCTCACGGACAAAATCAAAACTTGTTTGATAAATTTCAAAAGGTTGTTTTGTATCAATGGTTCCTTGAAACTGAAATTCACTACTATTTTGTTGAATAGTTAGCGTTTCTGCACTATCAAACAGGTGAACATCAAGTGAATTATTCGTACTTCGGACATTTGCTGGCGTTGTAAAAAAAGCATCTCGAAATAACGTATAAGGACGCATCGAAGAAATGTAGCTATATTTTTTTAATTCCATTTCTTGAACGCTAACAAAAAGATTGCTACTCAAAGGACTCGGCTCGACTAAAATCCAGTTGGTTTCAACTTCTTTTAGTAATTTTGTAAATGGTGATAATTGACTATCAATCGCTGCTTCAACAATTCTCAATTGCTCGTCATTTAAAAAGCGAATTTTACGCTTTTCAAAATCAATTTGAATTTTCGAAAAAGTAAATTCCTGACTTGTTTGTGTTTCTAGTGGAAAATCTAGATCAAACAAGTCTATATATTGGGTTAAAGGAAATAAAAAACTATAAGCTAACTCAATGCCACGTTTGCTTTTCACTTCCGTTTGATATTCTTCTACTTTGAATGTCTTCTCTTTTATTTTCGTAAAACGACTCTCATTAATCGCTAATTGTACTTCTTTTAGCAAGGTTTCGTTTTGAGACATATAATTTGTCTCTCTCACTTCATATCTAAGGGTCAATGGTAAAAAAATATCAATGGGTTTTCTTTCTTTTTCTTCTTTTTTCACGACTTCTTTTGAATGATCCGTTATTAAATCGTGGTTGCTTGGGCCAGCCCACAACAAATAAGTTAAATAAAAACTCAAACCAATCATTAAGATTAGCATGACTCTCAAGATTTTCTCTTTGACTTTCACTAATCCCACCACTCTTCTTCATATGGTTCATATGGCAAACTAATATAAAAAGTTGAGCCATAGTGTTCGCGACTTTCCACCCAAATTGAGCCATGATGTGCCTTAACGACTTCTCTAGAAATCGCAAGTCCTAAACCGGTTCCTCCTTGTTTTCGTGCACGGGCTTTATCCACTCGGTAAAAACGGTCAAAAACTTTATGTAAATCTTTTTTGGGAATCCCCATTCCTTGATCGGAAATACTTAATAAAATATGATTATGCGTTTCAGCTAAACGAACCGTGACCGTCCCGCCGTCTGGTGAATATTTAATCGCATTATTCATTATATTATCAATCACTTGAATCATTCGATCGGTATCGACTTCAACCCACAAGTCTCGCTTCGTAAATTCCCGTTTAATTTTATAGTGCTTTTCTTGGCTGGTCACCATCATATCAAAACGATCCAAAATAAAATTCACTAGATTATTGAAATTAACAAATTCTAATTGTAATTGCGCATTGCCACTATCCATTTTTGATAAATTTAATAAATCATTGATCATCCGGATCATCCGATCGGTTTCTTCTAAAGTTACTTTTAAAAATTGAGGGGCTAATTCTGAATCTTGC
This sequence comes from Enterococcus lemanii, assembly GCF_016909125.1. Classification (GTDB taxonomy): domain Bacteria; phylum Bacillota; class Bacilli; order Lactobacillales; family Enterococcaceae; genus Enterococcus_I; species Enterococcus_I lemanii. Next base: position 56,177 of record NZ_JAFBFD010000006.1, read on the forward strand.
CAAGCTCCTTCTTCTAAAGCTTCAATATAACTCCGCATACTCGTTAGTGGTGTACGTAATTCATGTGAAACATTCGAAACAAAATCTCGTCGCTCTTGTTCGGTTTTTTCTTGTTCGGTTACGTCATGTAACACCGCTACCAAGCCTGAAATAAACCCAGAATCTCGTCGAATCATCGAAAAGTCAATACGTAAAATCAAATTGCCACGTTGGGGATAACTCGATGGCCTTTCTAGTAACATTTCATCGGTACTTTCCAGTAAATTCCTCAAGGTAAAATCTTCGTTTAACTCTAACAAAGTCAAAATTGATTGCCCAATGGCGGCTTCTTGTTTCACATCTAATAAGGATAAGGCCATTTCATTAATCATGATCACTTTTCCACGCCGGTCGGTAGCAATTACCCCGTCTGTCATATGCGTCAAAACACTGTCTAATCGATTTCTTTCTGACTCTACGGCATCTTGTGTTTCTTCAATTTGGATCGCTAACTGATTAAATGTTTCAGCTAATTGTCCCAATTCATCTTTTCCTTTCACTTCCAACTTATGGCTATAGTCACCACGAGCAATGCGTAAAGCTTGCTCACGCATTTCCCCGATTGGTTGGGTAATCGAACGAGCAATTAACAAAGAAACAACCATTGAAATGCCAATCGCCACTAAAGTTGCTGAAATAAAAATAAACGAGATATTACTAATATCTTGATATTGTTGTTCGAGATTACTACGCATATAAAGAGCTCCCTCAACCGAATCCCCTGTCCCTTGAACAATTCGAATATTAATTAATACCCGCTCTCCACTGACTTCATCAAAAGCTGAAAAATTCTTATCCGTAAACTCATCAATATAAGAATCGATGCTTTTTTTACCAATTGCATTTCGATCAGTTGGATCAGTTGTTGCGCGAATAATCCCTTTTGAATCAACCACCCGCATTTCTAAAATATCTGGTGAATCGCTACTATCTAAAATTCGCTGGATTTCTGTATTAATATCAGCTACTTCTAAATCTTGATTTCCTAAGTACGTACTAATTGTCCCAGCTAGCGTTTCTGCTTGCGCATTCATATTTGTTTTGAAATTTTCAATCATTGAACGTTCTAAACCACGAATAAAATACGCCCCGATAATCTCGATTGCTATAAAAAGAATCAAGATAAATGTCAGGGCGATTTTAAAGTTCACTGATTGAAAAAAGCGAACCTTATTTTTCATTTATTACTCCTGTTCTGGATTACGCACATAGTAACCCACACCGCGTCTAGTCACAAGATAATTTGGATGACTCGGGCTGTCCTCAATTTTTTCTCGTAAGCGACGAACCGTCACGTCAACTGTTCGGACGTCACCAAAATAATCATAACCCCAAACCGTCTGCAATAAGTGCTCTCTTGTCATTACTTGCCCAATGTGTTTGGCTAAATAGTGTAATAACTCAAATTCTCGGTGAGTCAGCTCAATGCTCTCGCCATTTTTACTAACAATATAGGCTTCTGGGTGAATAATCAAATCGCCAATTTCTATATCCGTCGATACCGGCACTTCATTTTCTTTGCTGGCCGTTGCACCACGACGTAAATTCGCTTTAACTCGGGCAATTAGCTCGCGATTGGAAAATGGTTTCGTCACATAGTCATCTGCACCAAGTTCCAAGCCTAAGACTTTATCAATTTCTGAATCTTTTGCCGTCACCATGATAATGGGCATGTCATAAGTTTTTCGAACCTCACGAGCAACTTCTAAACCATCCATTTTTGGTAACATTAGATCCAGCAGTATCAAGTCAGGCTCGACTTCTTTGACCATTTCGACCGCTTCTTCGCCATCGTATGCAGTAAAAACTTCGTAACCTTCCTTCGTTAAGTTAAATTTTACAATATCAGAAATTGGTTTTTCATCATCTACAACTAGTATTTTCTTCACAAAAACCCCTCTTTTTCTTTTAGTTTTTGAACGGTAATCTCTTTGTTATTATACATGATTTTGTAAAATGTTTCATTAAAACGAGTGGAATCTCTCACTCTTCTTAATAAAAAAGCAGTCAAATGAAGTATTTGCCTTCATTTGACTGCTGTCTTTTATTTTATGTATTGAATACCAAGTCCGAGTAAGCCTGGACCTGTGTGCACAACTAGGGCAGGGGAAATTGTTCCAAATAAGATTTCTTTTGCATGAGGAAAACGTTGCTCGACAACTTCTTTTAACCATTGACCTTCTTCAATTGAGCCACCTTGCGCCACGGCTATCCGAAAATCTTGGTGGTTCCCAATGAAATCAGCTGCTACTTCAACCATTTTTTCAATGCTTCTTTTTCTACCGCGTGTTTTTGCTACCGTGTAATAAATACCATCTTCATTACAAGATATCGTTGGGTTTAATTTTAATGCCGTTCCCACGATTGACGAGACGAGACCAATTCGGCCCCCTTTTTGTAAATACTCAAGAGTTGCCACATTAAATAAAACTTTATTTTGTACAATTTCTTTTTGAAGTTGGTGAATTAAAGCTTCCCATGGTGTTTCTTCAGCAATGAGTTCGGCTGCTCGAATTGCTTGTAAACCTGCTCCAATCCCAATACTTTTTGTGTCTAACACAAAAATGTCTAAGTCTTGCTCTTGTTCCCCTAGTAAGCGCAAAATATTATACGTGCCACTGAGTCCTGAAGAAATCGTTACAATTAATAATTTTTCATAGCCATCTGTTTTTATTTGCGTAAAAATTTGTTCAATTGCCGCGCCATCTGGTAAAGAAGTCGTTGGTACTTCTTCGCTCAAGCGGGCATAAACTTCTTCTGGGAAAATATCAATCTTATCGGTATACGTTTGATTTTTATAAATTATTTTTAAGGGAATCATATAAATTTGATATCGCTCCATAATTTCTTGCGGGACATCCGTTCCAGAGTCTACCAGTAAAGCAATTTTATTTTTGTTCATTTTCTACACCTTCTTTTAAATATCGTGTTTCGATTTGAATCATTTTTTCAGCTAATAATTTGTTTGCAAAAGCGGTTGCTGCACTTTGAGCAGCCAGTAATTTAATATTTGTGGCTTGCTCACTTGGTTTGCTAACCAAGCCCATTGCTTGTTGGCAAACAAGGTGAATGGCTTCTTCTTGTTTGTCACAATAAACGTTATAGGCATTACGAATTCCAATGACTTTCCCTTGAAATAAAATGCCATTTTTGATTTCATTAATGGTTAAAACTTGTTTTAATAGCGTAATTGCAATTAAAAAAGCGACATGTTTTTTCGTATAGCGTTTCTTTTTAGGAGCCGGAATCATACCATTTTTCACGTAATTATTTACCATTGAAGGCGTCAATAAAGAATGTTTATCCCGATGAATGACTGATGATAAATATTGATCAACTAAAGTAATTACTTGATCCATATAAAGTTCGATTTCGGGTAATTCTTCCCACCTAGGCAAGTGAAACAATAACAATGATTCGCCCCATTCAGCAATTTTTTCTTCTAAATTTTCCAATTGAACCCCTTCTTTATTTATCATAATCATTTAAACGAATTACAACAACTTCATTATCTAGTTATCAAAACTAGGTATAGTGTAACATGGAAAGTAGCGTTTGAAAAGTCATTCTTTTAAAAATCGCATTTACCAGTATCGTTTCTTAAAAAAAGCTCAAATCAAACAATCGCAACTGTTTGATTTGAGCTTTTTAATTATTTTTATTCTAATTCACTGCCATTTGAAGCAATGACATTTTTATACCAATAAAAAGATTTTTTCCGATAGCGTTTCAAACTACCTGTTCCATCATCATTTTTATCAACATAAACATAGCCGTAACGCTTGCTCATCTCACCAGTTGAGGCTTGTTGTATAGTAAATCAAACGAACAATATTTGAGACACTCAGAATGTCTGTACTGAAGCCATTCGTAAAAGTTGCGCAACATTGCCTTTTTTATTAAGGTTTTTTTAGCATATTCCTTTTCTTGCTCTGCCCAAGGAATACGAGCCGCTTTTTTAATCCAACGATTTTCAGGTTTTATTTTTTAATCTCACAGGCTGATCAAAATCTGCAAAAATAAGTTGTGGATGATTTTGTGGTTTATCTATTAAATGCCTCCAATATTGATAAAAGTGCACGGATTTCCGTGTTCTATCGTTAAAAGGCTTGCATTTGTTATATAAAATGTTGCGCTCAAATACCGCTGTTTCAATTTTTTTATTTTTAATTGGTAGACACTCAGTAAATAAAATAGGCCTACTGGCAAGTGCGCCAGTAGGCAAGGAGTAAAAATGAAAAAGTGTTAAGGTTGTCTTATTGAATAAGACGGGGTTGTTGGTATGTATTAACTATAAGCAAACTTTTTGAATAATTTATGAAGATAAAATTTCTTTTTTCGTAAAATTCTCCCCTGGGAATCCGCCCGCCTACTTGAACCCTTGACCAACCTCAAAGAAGCGGGCCCAACTCTTGGCTCAAGCATTGTTTTCTCTTTCTGTTGCTTCTATACTTCAATTTGTAAACGATAACAAAAAAGGAGTGTCATGATTATGTCATTAGTATTAGCAAGAATCGATCAAAGATTAATCCACGGGATTGTCGTTACCCAGTGGGCAGGAGCAACGAAAGCCAAACGTTTGATGGTGGTCGATGATGAAATTAGTAAAGATGAAACACAAAAAGCAGCGATGCGTATGAGTAAACCGGCTGGAACAGGGATGTCAATTATTGATACTCAAACGGCCATTGATAATTTTAATGCGGGAAAATATGATAGCCACAATGTCTTTTTAGTTGTCCGTGAACCAGAAACACTTTTACAACTAGCAAAAGGTGGCGTTAACATTCCAAAAGTAAACATTGGAATTATGTTTGATGGTGACGGTAAAAAAACGGTGAAGAAAATGGTCGCAGTCAATGAAAAAGAAATCGATGACTTAAAAGCGTTACAGTCGTTAGGAATTCCAGTTACTTTTCATTTTGTGCCAAATGATCCAGAAGAACCTTTAGAAACCTATATTAAATAAAAATAGAAAAGAAGTGAAAAAATGGAATTTATTCAAGGAACACTCATTATCTTATTAGCTTTTTGGATTGTTATTGATCAACAAGGTCTAGTGGTAACAACTTGGTTCCCTATTATGGTCGCTTTATTTGCGGGTATCATTATGGGCGATATGCACACAGCGATGGTCATCGGAGGAACTTTTCAACTTATGGCTTTAGGCGTCGCTAATATCGGCGGTTCTTCTGTACCAAATTGGGGGCTGGCCGCTTTAGTTGGAATCTATGTTGCGATTCGAACAACAGGGAATATTGAAGAAGCCAAAGCCGTTGCCCTCGCTGTTGGGGTCCCTGTTGGAATGTTAGGCATCCAGTTAGACGTTTTTGCAAAAATATTAAATTCTTACGTGGCGCAAAGTGCGCAAAAAGCATTAAACGCAGGAAATTTTAAAAAGATGAATCAAATTTTAGCAATTGGGCCTTTGATTTTTGGTCTATCAACGGCGATTCCAACTGCCCTATGTGTTATTTTTGGTGATCGCATTGTCAGTGTCATCTTAAACATCGTTCCTCAGTGGTTTACTGATGGATTGTCCATTGCAGGTAGCATGTTACCAGTCGTCGGGATTGCTTTATTACTACAAGTAATGCCAACCAAAAAATATTTGACCATGTTAATTTTAGGTTTTGTTTTTGCTGCTTATTTTAACTTACCGATTTTAGGCATTTCTTTAATTGGTTTTGCTCTTGCTTATTATTATTTTACTACTCAAATGAACAAACCGACCACTACAAACGGAACAGTTGCTTTTGATGAAGGAGATGATTTTGATGAATAACGACACAAAATTAACAAAAAAAGAGATTAATCAAGCTGCCATTCGTTATATGTTTAGTGCTTGTAATATTTTTAACTATCAAACGCAGCAAGGTCCTGCCGTTGTTTTTGGTTTAGAAAAAGCACTTCGTAAAATTTACCCAGATGACAAAGATTATATTGCTTCTTTAAATAACCACTACAAATACTTTAACACGACCACTTGGATGGCTAACTTATTGCTAGGAGCAAGCTTAGCCATGGAAGAAAAAGACGGGGTCGATTCTTTAGAGGCCGTGCAAGCATTTAAGACCGGGATGATGGGGCCACTTGCCGGAGTTGGTGATACTTTAATTTGGGTATTATACCCGACTATTATGGGTTCAATTGCGGCTTACATGGGGTTAGAAGGTAATCCAACTGGTGCGATAATTTGGTTATTATTAAACATTTTCTTTGTTTTTTTCCGAATCAAATTATTTTCAATTGGATACACGTCTGGTTTGAAACTCGTCACAACTTTGGGCGATAAATTATCCATTTTCACAGAAGCTGCGTCAATCATGGGATTAACGGTTGTTGGAGCGCTGATTCCTTCTGTTGTCAAAATGAACGTGGGACTCGTCTTTCAAACTGGTGAAGTTGAAATGCCGATCCAAACAGAAATTTTAGATAAAATCATGCCGGCTTTACTGCCCGTAATCTTAACTTTTATTATTTATAAATTAATTGCCAATAAAAAAATGAAGGTCACAACCATTATTTTTTCCGTTATTGGACTGGCCTTAATTTTATCATTCTTTGGTATTTTGACAGTCTAATAAAAACGTCACACTAAAAATCGGATGGATGAGGGAGAGTTATTATGAGAAAAATTATTTTTGCTAGCCACCACCACTTAGCTAGTGGCTTGAAAGAAACAATTGAATACATTGTACCAAATGGTGAAAAAATCACAGCGATTTCAGCTTACACAACGAATACTCCAGTCGAAGCTGAAATTAATGACGCCTTAAAAGATTTACAACCCGAAGATGAAGCGCTTGTTTTTACCGATTTATTAGGCGGTTCGGTTAACCAAGCTTTTACAAAATATTTAAATCAAGGCAACGTTCACGTTATTGCGGGTATGAATGTTCCCGTTGTTTTAACGGTTTTACTTGGTTTAACCAAAGAAAAAACAACTAGCCAGCAAATTCAACAAGCCATCCTCGAAGGGCAACAACAATTAGTTTATGTCAATGATTATTTTAAGCAACAAGAATTGGATGAGGATGACGAATGATGGCAAAAAAATGGTGGAAAAATAGCGTGGTCTACCAAGTCTATCCCCAAAGTTTTAAAGATTCTAACCATGATGGGATTGGAGATTTTCAAGGAATCATTGAAAAACTCCCCTATCTCGCTGAATTGGGAATCGATGTGATTTGGTTGAATCCGATTTTTGAATCGCCTTTAATCGATAATGGTTACGATATTAGTGATTATACAAAAGTTTTACCTCAATACGGAAATTTGGCAGATTTTAAAGAGTTGTTAGCCAAAGCACACCAAATGGGAATCAAAATAATTTTAGACTTAGTTGTAAACCATACAAGTGATCAGCACGAATGGTTCTTACAATCAAAACAAAGTAAAGAGAATCCTTACGCCGATTTTTATATTTGGAAAGATCCAAAAGCTGATGGGTCAGCGCCAAATGATATGGCAAATTGAGTTGTTTTTTAAGTATTTAAAACAAAATCTGACTATTAAACGACTTTATTCGCAAAGTGAACAAGGCGCGATGAATCAAGTGATTCTGACTTTGATCGCGACGTTGCTTACGTATTTAGTCAAGATTGAATTAAACACGACTGCCACCCTCTTTCAATTAAAAAGAGCCTTTCACTATCTAAAGTTTGAGTCTGTGAATCAGTGGCTCGATCAATTTCGTTCGAGTAGTTGATCAGTTAGATGTCGTTGTCACTTCTGTTTTAGTTGAATAATGGATAAAAATTTCTGGAAAAAGGTCATCCTCTGCGCCAGCACTTGTTTTTTTTAAAAAATTAGGATTTATCATTTTCAGATAATTCTGTTAATTATAAAATATTTTCTGTGCACCACTAGTGATATTAGAAACAATAAAAAAGAAATAACTAAGCTTTCGGCCGTCGAATTTGGCGAAAAAGTCCTTTCTTCCAAAAGTTCTATTTCTCGCTTAGCCCAAAAACTCGGGTTTCGTGGATACACTGAAATGAAGTACGCTATCGATCAAGACCTTCAAACAGCAATCCTTTCCCCAACAGATTTAGTTGCTAGTTTGAAAAGTAATATTGATAAAACCTTTCATTATGCCAGCCAGGTTAATTTCCAACCATTGATTACACAAATAAAAACAGCGAAGAATGTCTTAATCTACGCTACCGGCTTTACACAAAATAATTATTCAAAAGATTTCTCTAATGATTTATTTTTATCGGGTCGACCGAACTTTTTAATCTCAGGAGAAACAAATTTTGAAATGATCAGCCATACATTGACTTCTGAAGACTTAGTTATTATTACTTCACTAAGTGGCAACACACTATCCATTCAAAATACTATTAAACTATTAAACATCAATCAAGTGCCTCTTTGTTCTGTTACACGCTTTGGTAAAAACTTTCTAAATGATCATGCAAATTTCCAGCTTTATTATGAAGTAAGCGAAATTCCTAGCCCTGTTGTTGATACTGGGAAAAATATGATTGGATTAAATATTATTTTGTCGATTTTATCACACAAATATCGAGAGTTTGTTTTATTTGATGAGTAAATTCAGCGCTCTAATGCCACAAAATCAGGTGTTTTTTTTTTGAAATCATTGGAGAAATGATTGCATTTTTAAAATCAGAGTGCTATCATAAAAAAGTAGTCTTACGGGACGTTAGCTCAGTTGGTAGAGCAGCTGACTCTTAATCAGCGGGTCGCGGGTTCGATCCCCTCACGTCCCATGGGTGCCAAACCCACGAAGTCGGAGAACTGTTGGTGCGCAAGCATTTTGAAAACAGGTCTCGCGGCTTCTTTTTTTGCTAATTGTTTTCATGAAAACAATCAGGCTTCTTATCCTTTTTTTCACAATCAAGTTCTTCCATCATTTTCCCTTACCTTCTTTTACCATTAACAAACACGCTTTTAGACAAGGCTTCTTCTAAATCCGTCTTTTAAAAAACCACAACAATTAGTGTTTTCTAATTTCACAAACACAAGATATAGTATTTATTGGTTGACTTTATTTTAAACACGACTATACTAAGTTTATAAGATTTAGTCTCAAATGTTTAAGGAGGAACACACAATGAATATTAAATTATTTTCAAAAAACAACTGCATCCAATGTAAAATGGCCAAACGCTTTTTAACAGACAATCAAATTTCTTTTGAAGAAATCAACTTAGATAACGAACCAACAGCAATTGATTGGTTAAAAGAACAAGGTTTTCAAAGTGTCCCTGTTGTAACTTCAGAAGCAACGACGATTGTTGGGTTTCGTCCAGATCAATTGCGTCAGCTTGCTGTGTAGTTCCTACGATCAATTTAATAGCAAAACAATGGTTGGATTTGTCCGTCTAGTGACTTCAAATCCTTCTTTTTATGTCATTTGACAAAAATAAACGAAAAGGTTGTGTCAACATGAGTTTGAAATCTCTCAATGAGGTCAACTACTTTAAACTAAATAATGAAATAAATCGTCCGGTTAATGGACAAATCCCTTTACATAAAGATCAAGAAGCATTAAAAGCCTTCTTTACAGAAAATGTTTTACCAAATACCAAAATCTTCCCGTCAATTACAGATAAAATTGACTACTTAATTGCAGAAGACTATTTAGAAGAAGCATTTATTAAACAATATTCACCAGGTTTCATTGAGACCCTTTACCAATTCTTAGCAGAACAAAATTTCCGTTTTAAATCGTTTATGGCCGCTTACAAGTTTTATGGACAATATGCGTTAAAATCAAATGATGGTACGCAATACTTAGAAACATACGAAGACCGAGTAGCCTTCAATGCACTTTACTTTGCAGATGGCGATGAAGAATTAGCTTTAACCTTAGCAGACGAAATGATTCATCAACGCTACCAACCAGCCACGCCTTCTTTCTTAAATGCCGGACGTAAACGCCGTGGTGAATTGGTTTCTTGTTTCTTAATTCAATTGACTGACGACATGAACTCAATTGGTCGCGGGATTAACTCTGCGCTACAACTATCGCGAATTGGTGGCGGTGTCGGCATCACTCTTTCCAACTTACGTGAAGCTGGGGCGCCAATTAAAGGTTATGATGGTGCTGCAAGTGGCGTTATGCCAGTTATGAAACTCTTTGAAGATAGCTTTAGTTACTCAAACCAATTAGGCCAACGTCAAGGGGCCGGTGTTGTTTATTTGAATGTGTTCCATCCAGATATCATTAACTTTTTGTCAGCTAAAAAAGAAAATGCGGATGAAAAAATTCGCGTTAAGACCCTTTCTTTAGGCGTCATTGTGCCAGATAAATTTTATGAATTAACACGTAAAAACGAAGAAATGTACTTATTTAGCCCTTATAGTGTTGAAAAAGAATATGGCGTACCCTTTTCTTATATTGATATTACAAAAGAATATGATCGTTTGGTTGCAAATCCAAAAATTAAGAAAACGAAGATGCTTGCGCGTGATTTAGAAAATGAAATTTCAAAATTACAACAAGAATCTGGTTACCCTTATATCGTGAACATTGATACGGCAAACCGTGCAAACCCTGTGGACGGTAAAATCATTATGAGTAATTTATGTTCAGAGATTTTACAAGTGCAAGAACCTTCTTTAATTAACGACAAACAAGAATTTGAAGTCTTAGGAACCGATATTAGCTGTAATCTAGGGTCAACAAACATTGTTAATTTAATGGAAAGTCCTGACTTTGGGAAATCAGTACGTGCAATGACCCGTGCGTTAACATTTGTAACTGACGCATCAGACATTGATGTGGTCCCATCGATTCAACACGGGAATAAAATTAACCATACAATCGGCTTAGGCGCAATGGGTTTACATACGTTTTTTGCGAAAAATCAAATGATGTATGGCTCACCAGAATCGCTTGAATTTACCGATATTTACTTTATGCTATTAAATTATTGGACACTGGTTGAAAGTCACCAAATTGCCAAAGAGAAAAAAGTAACTTTCCATAACTTTGAAAAATCAACTTACGCAGACGGTTCTTATTTTGAGCCTTATATTAAAGGGGATTACACGCCAAAATCAGCTAAAATTAGCCTACTCTTTAAAGATATTTTCTTGCCAAGCAGCAAAGATTGGGAAAAACTTGCCCAAGACATTAAAAAAGATGGGTTATACCACCAAAACCGTCTAGCTGTTGCGCCAAATGGTTCAATTTCTTATATTAATGATACTAGTGCGAGCTTACATCCAATTACTCGTTTAATTGAAGAACGTCAAGAAAAGAAAATTGGGAAGATTTACTACCCTGCAGCTTATCTTTCAAATGATACCATTAATTATTACCAATCGGCTTATGATATGGATATGCGCAAAGTCATCGATGTCTATGCAACTGCTCAAAAACACATCGATCAAGGAATGAGTTTAACACTATTCATGCGTTCTGAAATTCCAGAAGGGCTTTACGAATGGAAAAACGCTACCAAACAAACTACACGCGATTTAAACATTTTAAGACATTATGCTTTCCATAAAGGCATTAAATCAATTTATTACGTCCGTACCTTTACGGATGATGCGGAAGAAATTGGCAGTAACCAATGTGAAAGTTGTGTTATTTAACCTTTAAGTACACAAAAAATGGAGGAAGCTAGCGGTCTTACTTTTTGCTAGCTTCTTTTCTTAAGAGAAAATAATAGGAGGAATACTTCCATGACAAACTATACTTATTACCCGGCAATTAACTGGAATGAAATTGAAGATGTGATTGATAAATCAACTTGGGAAAAATTAACGGAACAATTTTGGTTAGATACCCGCATTCCTTTATCAAACGACCTTGATGATTGGCGAACTTTATCGGATAAAGAAAAACAAATGGTGGGCTACGTCTTTGGTGGGTTAACTTTACTTGATACCGTTCAATCAGAAAGTGGAATGGATCAATTACGAAAAGATGTGCGCACACCTCATGAAGAAGCCGTTTTAAATAATATTCAATTTATGGAGTCCGTACACGCTAAAAGTTATTCTTCTATTTTTAGTACTTTAAATACAAAAGCGGAAATTGAGGAAATTTTCCACTGGACCAACACCAATGAGTTCCTCCAAAGAAAAGCGGAAATCATTAACGAAATTTATAAAAATGGCACGCCGCTTCAAAAGAAAGTCGCTAGTGTTTATCTTGAGACCTTCCTATTTTACTCTGGGTTTTATACTCCTCTTTACTATTTAGGTAACAATAAATTACCTAACGTGGCAGAAATTATTAAATTAATTATTCGTGATGAATCGGTCCACGGTACATACATTGGTTATAAATTCCAATTAGGCTTCAATGAATTACCAGAAGAAGAACAAGAAAGCTTAAAAGAATGGATGTATAATTTATTGTTTGAGTTGTACGAAAACGAAGAACGTTATACGGAAGAATTGTATGATGAGATTGGTTGGACCGAAGAAGTCAAAACGTTCTTGCGTTACAATGCCAATAAAGCCTTAATGAATTTAGGGCAAGACCCACTTTTCCCAGATACTGCCGATGATGTGAATCCGATTGTAATGAATGGTATTTCAACTGGAACAAGTAACCATGACTTCTTCTCACAAGTTGGAAATGGGTATTTACTTGGGACGGTTGAAGCAATGCAAGAAGAAGACTATCTGATTGGAATGGAATAATATTAAAAAAAGAGTGATTCCTTTCGTTTAATCCTACTCAAAAAAAGTCCTGATTTTCTATTTTTTGAAAATCAGGACTTTTTATTTTTTTAGCGTGCACCCACAACACGGTGAGGCACGTACATTTCTTCTAAATAGGCCACTTGCTCGGGGCTTAAAACTAAATCCAGCGCTGGTATGGCATCAAGTAAATGACTTTCTTTTGTCGCGCCAATAATTGGAATCGTACAAACTTCTTTTTGTCTAAGCCAAGCCAGAGCAACTTGGGCACGTTTTGCGCCGATATCAGCAGCAATTTCAGCCACGCGTTCAACAATGATGCGATCTTGTTCGAAGGTTTGATCGTATTTAATTTTAGACGTTTTATCGGTTAACGCACGTTGCGTCTCACCTTGCCAGTCACGCGTTAAACGTCCAGCTGCCAGCGGACTATACGGTGTTAGCGCAATTTTTTGATCTTGACAAAATGGCAACATCTCACGTTCTTCTTCACGATAAAGTAAATTTAGATGGTTTTGCATTGAAACAAATTTAGTCCAACCATTTTTTTCAGCAATAAATTGGGCTTTTGCAAATTGCCAAGTATACATAGCCGACGCCCCTAAATAACGAACCTTGCCTGATTTTACGAGATCATGTAAAGCTTCCATCGTTTCTTCAATCGGTGTCTGATAGTCCCAACGATGAATAATGTATAAGTCAATATAATCCATCCCTAAACGACTTAAACTCTGTTCGACTTGATGGAAAATCTCTTTACGAGAAAGTCCGCCACTATTGGGGGCTTTTTTCATTGGCATATAAAGTTTTGTCGCGACAACGACTTCATCGCGGTGACCAAAGTCTTTTAACGCTCTACTTAAAACGCGCTCGCTATCCCCTAATGAATAAATATTTGCCGTATCAAAGAAGTTAATCCCCTGCTCTAACGCTTTTTTTATAACTTGCCGGCTAGGCTCTTCTTCTAAAATCCAATCGTGAATCCAGTTGTTGGGATTACCAAAGCCCATTGCTCCTAGACACAACGGCGAAACATCGAGCCCGGTATTCCCCAGTTTTATATATTCCATTTGAATGCTCCCTTCTCTTCTTTTTATTATTATAACAATGACGATGCAAAAGAGTCAAAAAGAGCCATTGTTGTAATAAAATAAAATATCTACTTACTTTTACTTTACAACAGTTGTTATCTAGCGTATATTTAAGCTAACAAATTTAAGGAAGGAGTTTTTTACAATGAACTTAGTAATGACTATTAACAAATTTAAACCACGCATTCAGCAAACTCCTTTACAATTACAAGCAAAGAAATAGTTTTTTTTGCTTTACTTTATTTCGATTTTTTTGATCGACCTAGAAATTGTTGAGTTGCGACGATACAATTTCTAGGTCTTTTTGTCTGTAATTTTTTATTAAAATGATTTGATTAGGAGAAATTTTATGTTAACAATCTTTTGGAAATATATAAAAAAACACCCATATGTTTATGGGATAACGACTTTTTTTGCCTTGCTTTCTTCCATACTAACAATTGTACCCAACTATTTAATTCAAAAAATAATTGATGAAATGGTCAACCATTCTTTGACTACTCAAAACCTCAGTCAGTTATTGTGGTTCTTTTTCAGCGCCATTCTGCTTATTTATTTAGTCGATGTCACTTGGGTTTTATTACTTTTTAGTCAATCTTACAAATACCAATCCTCACTTCGAACCAATCTTTACAAACGCCTTTTACAATTACGTACGCCATTTTACGAACGTTTTCGTTCAGGTGATTTAATGACCCGAATGACTAGTGATATTGAATTTCTAGGCGATACCATTGGCTATGGTTTTATGCTAATCGTATCAAATATCACTTGGGCTTTGAGTATTTTTATGATTATGTTTGTGACAATATCTTGGCAAGCCTCGCTTTTAAGCGTTCTTCCTTTGTTTTTTTTCGCTTGGTCTGTTTTTAAATTATGGCAAAAAGTAGATACATTATACGAGGAAAACCGTGATGCCGTGGCGAATTTAAGCAATGAGGTGCTCGAAGTGGTTGATGGCGTTCGCGTAATGCGGGCTTATGGTAAAAAAGAGATGGAGCAAATGCACTTTCAAACAAAAACAACAACCGTTTTAGAAAAAGCCAATAACTTAATGTTTTATAGTGGTGCCGTGGGACAAGTTGCTAAAATTTTTACGGGCTTAAGTACAGCAATTGGTCTAACTTTTAGCGGCTACTTGATCGGTCAAGGACAAATGACGGTTGGACAACTCATTTCTTTTCAAATCTATCTAGGTATGCTTAGCGGTTCTATTTGGGGCCTTTCTGATATTGTCCTAGTTTACCAACAAGGAAATGTTTCTTTTCGCAAAGTTGAAGAAATTTTAACTGCAGAGGATGGGGTGAAAAGAAATGGCTTTGACGAGTTAGACTCTTTTGAGGCAATCACTTTTTCGGACTACTCCTTCACCTATCCCAACAATACCCTACCAACGCTTGAAAAAATCAATTTGCAACTAAAAAAAGGCGAAACACTTGGCGTAGTTGGTCCTACAGGTAGCGGAAAAACAACTTTCATTCGCCAACTCTTACGACAATACCCGTTGGCGACACAAGGAAAGTTGCAGATTAATCAAAAAGACATTCAGTGTTATAAAGTCAATGATTTAGAAAAGCGAATTGGGTATGTGCCACAAGAACATATTCTTTTTTCAAGAGACGTTGCCCATAATATTCGTTTTGGCAAGACGTTTGCAACACAAGCTGAAATACTTGAAGCAATCCAGACAGCCGATTTTACCAAGGATTTAGAGCAGATGCCTGATGGTCTAGCAACTTTAATTGGTGAAAAAGGTGTCGCCATTTCTGGCGGTCAAAAACAACGAATTGCGATTGCTCGTGCTTTTATTCGCCAACCAGAATTACTCATTTTAGACGATTCACTTTCAGCGGTCGATGCCAAAACCGAACAAACAATTATCACGAATATTCAAAAGATGCGTCAAAACCAAACAACGATTATTGTTACGCATCGCCTCTCAGCTGTTGCCAAAGCACACAAAGTCATTGTCATGGAGCATGGCCAAATCACTGAGATGGGGACACCAACCGAACTACTTGCCAAAAAAGGTTGGTATTATCAGCAATACCTTAATCAACAACTGGAGGAAAATGTAGATGCAAACCTTTAAACGACTCCTCATTTATTTGAAAACTCAGCCGATCCACTATAGTGTCGGCCTACTCTTATCGATTATTTCTGCAGCCACTTCGATTTATGCGCCTGTTATTGGCAAACAAATAATTGATGCCATTACCCAAGCGAGCGCACAAAATGAAAGTCTTGCTCTTAGTTTTCTTATGCAAAAATTTGGTTGGTTTTTAATCATTACTTTCGTAAGTGCTTTGACCGGTTACGCAGGCTTTCTTTTATTTGCTTTTGCTTCCAATCAAATCAGCAAAAGTATTCGTGATGAAGCACATCATCATATGCAAAAATTACCGATTGTCTATTTTGATAATAAGCCGGCCGGTAAGATTTCTGCTCGAATTGTGAATGATACCGAGGTTTTACGAAATAATTTTTATCAAAATTTTAGCAACCAAGTCCTTGTTAATTTATTAAGTGTTTTAGGGATTTTTATCGCTTTATTCATTGTTAGCCCAAAAATTGGGACGACTCTTTTTATTTTGATTCCTTTCTTTATCGCCTGGCAATGGTTTTATGTGCATTTAGCTACTCCGATTAACCAAGACTGGCGTGAAATTGTTAGTGAGTTAAACAACCAAACAGCAGAAGTGATTCAAGGGGTCGCACTTGTTCAATTATTTCATCAAGAACAACAAATGATTGACTCTTTTGAAGTACAAAATCAAGCTTGGTTAAAAAATCGCATCCAATCGATTCGTTTAGATGGCATCTTGTCGTGGGATTTTTCAACTTTTATCAAAAATTTGGTTATGTTCTTTCTACTACTTTATTTAGGAACCCAATTTAACCATGGCGTATTGGGCTATTCAATGGGGACCATTTATATTTTAATTAATTATATTTCACGATTATTTGATCCAATTTTAAATTTAGTTCGCATGATGCCGACCTTGCAACAATCACTTGCAGCCGGACAACGTGTTTTTGAATTACTAGATGAACCAATTGAAGAAGACTCGTCTAAATTGTTACAATTAAAGCAAGGCAATATCATTTTTGATAACGTAACGTTTGGTTATCAAGCCAATCATCCTGTTTTAAAAAAGATTCATTTAACTGTAAATACGGGACAAACGATTGGAATTGTCGGACACACTGGTTCTGGCAAAAGCTCTCTCATTAACTTATTATTTCGTTTCTACGATCCTCAAGAAGGGGGGATTTTTATTGATGGCCAACGACTGCAAGATTTTAATCGTGAGAGCATTCGAGACAAGATGGGAATTGTTTTACAAGAGCCTTTCCTGTTTAGTGGCACCATTGCAAGCAACGTCCACATGCAAAATCCGGCAATTACAGAAGAAATGGTCATTGACGCCTTAGAAAAAGTAGGCGCTAAACCACTATTAGATAAATTGCCCAAAGGAATTCACGAACCTGTTATCGAAAAGGGCCAATCTTTATCTTCGGGTGAACGACAACTCATCGCTTTTGCTCGAACATTAGCAAAAAATCCCAAAATATTAATTTTAGATGAAGCGACGTCTCATATCGATACGCAAACCGAAGAAATCATCCAAAATGCGATGAATGTTTTGAAAAAAGGACGAACGACTTTCATTATTGCGCACCGCTTGTCCACGATTCAACAAGCCGATCAAATCATTTTACTCGATCAAGGAGAGATTAAAGAACAAGGAACACACGAAAGTTTGCTACAACAAAATGGTCAATACGCACAAATGTATCAACTTCAAGCAAAAGTTATTCACTAAACTAAAAAAGAAAGACAAAAATAAGTTGTTGGTAAAATTGTGGTTTATGCATTAGAAGCTTCCAGTATTGATAAAAGTGCACGGTTTTTCGTGTTTTACCGTAAAAAGTCTTGCACTTGTTATATAAAATATCGAGGTCAAATACCGCTGTTTCAATGTTTTACTTAATCGGGAGCCATTAAAATACGCCACGCCTTTTTAAAAAATAATCGGGACAAAAAACTCCTTTTTGAAGTTTCTTGTCCCGATTTCTTTTTTGATTTTTTTAAGCTAGAACTTTGCCTTCTGGAAAAAGTTTACGGAAAGACGTTCGAATAACTGGTCCGGCAATAATAATTTGAAATGGTAAAGCCATCACAAAGTTTTTAGGGATATTGGTTAACCAAATCATTGGTAGTGCCTGCCAATTGCCACTTTTAAGCACAACTTCTAAGCCGCCATATAAAGACATAAAGATAACCATTGGAACAACCATGCAAAATGAGACCGCTAAGCCTTTTTTAAAATTTGAACTTGTTGGTTTGACTAAGAAGCGAAAAGCCACTTTTTTAGCTGGTCCTGAAACAATAAAAAGATCTAAAAACATTGCAATAATATACGCTAGCGGAAAACCTAACCAAGCGCTTTGAAATACATCGAAAGAAAGTCCTCCCGTATGTAAGGCGACATTATAAATACTCATCCATAAAACCATTAAAAAACACATCATAACGGTATAAATCAAACTCTCTCTTTTATTTTTTGGCATAACTAACACTCTCCTATCTGATATTTTTGCATAAAAATAGTGGAGGCTACGAAACTCGTAACAACCTCCACTTGATAAAAATCCGTGTACATTTTACTGCGTTTTGATTCTCTATAAAATTCTCATGCCCCGTTACCATAGCACATTTATTTTACTTTCGTAAGTCTTTTTTTCTGAAAAAACGAAAAAAATTACAAGCCATTTAAGTATTATTTCGCATAACGTTGCAAAATAAAAAACGACCCTTCTAGATTTATGACTGTCGGGCCGTTTGGTTTGAATAAAATTACATTAAACTTGTATATAACGCAATAATATCTTCTAGGGATGTTTGACGAGGATTTCCTGGTGTACAAACATCACGTAAAGCATCTTCTGCAATTTGTGGTAAATCTTCTTTTTTCACGCCTAATTCTGAAATCGTTGCTGGAATGCCAACGTCTTGACTTAATTGATCAATCGCATCACAAGCAGCGTCTCTAACATCCGTTAAGCTCATTGTCGCCGCATTTTCAATTCCTAGAGCAAGTGCAATTTCACGGTATTTTTCCCCAGTAAAATCTTTATTATATTTCATTACTGTTGGTAATAATGCTGCACAAGCAACCCCGTGTGGCACATTATACCAAGCGCTTAGTGGGTGAGCCATTCCGTGAACCAATCCTAGACCAACGTTTGAGAACCCCATACCCGCGATGTATTGACCAAGAGCCATTTGTTCGCGGGCTACTTGATCGCCTTTAACTGAATCACGTAATGAACGGCCAATAATTTCAATGGCTTTAATATGGAGCATGTCACTCATTTCCCATGCACCTTGCGTAATAAAACCTTCGATTGCATGTGTCATCGCATCCATCCCAGTTGCCGCACAAAGCGCACTTGGCATCCCCATCATCATATCACTATCGACAAACGCCACAATTGGAATATCATGTGGATCCACACAAACAAATTTACGATTATTTTCTTTATCGGTAATCACGTAATTAATGGTCACTTCAGCAGCCGTTCCTGAAGTAGTTGGTACCGCTAAAATTGGCAAACAAGGATTTTTAGTGTCTGCGACGCCTTCGAGGCTAATAACATCCGAAAATTCAGGATTGGTGACAATAATTCCAATCGCTTTTGCAGTATCAATTGGCGAACCGCCACCAATCGCCACTAAACAATCGGCTTGCGCTTCTTTAACAAAGGCCACACCGTCTTTTACATTTTCGATTGTTGGATTCGGTACAATGCCATCATAAATCACAAAATCAATGTTGGCTTTCGTTAAGTGGCGCGTTACTTTATCAACGACACCAAATTCGACTAAATCTTTATCTGTTACAACAACTGCTTTTTTAAAGCCACGAGCTAAAATTTCTGTTGCCACATTTTCAACAGCACCTTGACCAAAGTATGATGTTTCGTTTAAAATCATTCTGTTTACCATTGCTATTTCCTCCTATTGTGTTTTTATTCACAAGTTTTTTTTATTTAAATCTTTCAAACCTTGGAAGATTTGAAAGATCGATTGTTTACTTTTCTTCTAAATAACCTACGCGTGGTGCCACTCCAAATGCATCGGCTAATTTCCAAAGATTTTCATCACTAATCGTTTGTTTCACGCCGCCTTGTGCTTGCACATAAGTATAAACTTGTGCTGCTTTTTCGGCTGTTTCGATTAAGCCAAATACTTCATCCATGTCTTTACCGGCACCATAAACCCCATGTTGCGGCCACATTACTAAACGCGTTTCTTTCATTTTAGCAGCGGTTGCTTCGCCAATTTCATTGGTTCCTGGAACTAACCACGGAATAATGGAGACCCCTTCAGGAAAGACAACTAGACACTCGGTACACATTTGCCATAAAGTACGGGTAAAGGCTTTTTCATCTAAGTCATGAGTGAAGGTCATCGCCAGTAAATGGCTCGCATGGTTATGCATAATGATCCGGTTTTCAGGGTCCACTTCTAAGCGAGCGATATGACTCATAAAGTGACTTGGTAGCTCACTAGTTGGCACCGCACCGTTTTCTAAGCCCCATAATAAATCTAAGGTTTTCCCGTCGTTTGCTACGCGTACCACACCTAAGTTAGCTGCTGGATCATCGGCAACATTTTTAAAGTATTTCCCAGAACCAGTCACGATAAAATATTTTCCAATTAATTGACTCGCATCAAAAATCATTGGAATTTGACGAATCACGTGATTCACATCTAAAAAAGGACGGACTTCTTCTTCTGTTAAAAGATAAGAAATATTCCCACCGTTTCTTTCATCCCAACCTAGACGGTATAAATTTGAAGTGGTCGCAACCATTTCTTTCAAAAATGAGCCATGTTTTAAATCGATTTTTTTCATTGATCAATCTCTCCTAATTTTAGCGTTTTAATAAAACATCTTGTTCATATTGTTGTGCTTCTTTATACCAATCAAGGCCAACTGGTACGCCTTGTTGTTCACAATAATAGTTCCAAACATCTGCGTAAGGGAAGTCTTTTAATTCTTCTGTTAAGACTAAACGTGTGGTAAAATCGCCGTCTAATTCAATTTGTTTTAAATAATCTGTTGGTTCTAGCATTGCTTTTAAAACAGCTTTAATCGTATTTCTTGTTCCAATCACCCAGGCAGCCACACGGTTAATGGTTGCATCAAAGAAATCTAATCCAATGTTTGTTTTTCCTAGTAAGTCATTGCGAACTAGCTCTTTTGCAATTTCTTGTAATTCATCATCCATAATCACCACGTGGTCAGAATCCCAACGAACCGGACGTGAAACGTGTAATAAAATCCCTTCACTAAATAGTCCTAAAGAAGAAAGTTTATTTGAAATCACTTCCGTTGGATGGAAATGACCGGCATCTAGACAAACTAATTTTTGACGCGTTAAACCATAGCCCATATAAAATTCGTGAGAACCAACGGTATATGCCTCTGCTCCTAAACCAAACAACTTACTTTCAACCGCATCTAACGTCAATGACGGATCTAATTCCTCTGCAAAAATTTCATCTAAAGATTCCATCAGACGCTTTCTTGGACTATAACGATCAATTGGGTTGTCTTTATAACCATCTGGCACCCAGAAATTATTGACACAAACTTGCCCTAATTCTTTCCCAAAATATTCTGCAATTTTACGGGAACGTTTGCCATGCTCAATCCAAAAATCACGTACTTCTTTTTCTGGAGAAGATAAAGTAAAACCATCTTTAAACATTGGATGTGAGAAGAAAGTCGGATTAAAATCTAACCCTAAACCTTGTTCTTTAGCCCATGCTACCCACTTTTCAAAATGTTTTGGTTCGATTTCATTTAAATCGATTTTTTCATCCGTGTCTAAATAAATCGCATGTAAGTTTAATTTATGTTTGCCTGGAATGAAAGAATACGCTTTTTCTAAATCTTGGCGTAATTCTGTTGGGTTAGTGGCTTTTCCTGGATGATTCCCAGTAACTGAAATTCCTCCGGTTAATTCACCATCACTCAAAAAGCCTTGAACGTCATCGCCTTGCCATACGTGCATTGAAATTTTTACTTTTTCTAATTCTTTTAATACGGCATCGGTATCCACGCCGATACTGGCATATTTTTCTTTTGCTGCTAAATATTTTTCTGTAGTATTCATTCTTTGCCCTTCTTTCTTATCGTTGCATTGTTTTTAAATAGTTAACGAAAATCGATGCTTCAAAAGCTTCTGGTTCGTACGTTTCACAAGTAAATGAGTTTTCAATGGCCTTTCTGGCAGCCTCAACAGTCGAAAATTCTCCAACACTTAACATTTGCATCACTAAATTCCCAATTGCAGTTGCTTCTCCTGGTCCGGCAATGACCGTTGTTTGTGTGGCGTTGGCTGTTAGTTGATTTAAGAAACGATTATTTGAACCGCCACCAACAATGTGTAACGTTTCGATTTTATCCTCTGTACCACTAAGTTTCTCTAATTGCTTTAATTCAGTCGCATAACATAAAGCTAAATTATCATAGACACAACGAGCAAGTTCCCCTGGCGTCACCGGAACGACTTGATTGGTTTCTTGACAATAAGCTTGCAATTCCTCAATCATGTTCACCGGATTTAAAAAACGTGGATCGTTCACATCAATAAATTGTTGAAAAGCGGCTTCATTTGCTGCAAGTTCCGCTAATTGCGCATAGCTATATTGATAATCTTGCATCCGCGCCACTTCTTGAATCAACCACATCCCCATAATATTTTTTAAAAAACGAATCGTATTATGCGCGCCCCATTCGTTTGTGTAGTTGGCCTGAAACGCTTCGAGCGAAACATTTGGAATCGTCGTTTCAATCCCGAGTAATGACCACGTACCACTACTAATATAAGCCCAATTTTCACCATAACCTGGTGTGCCTAATACCGCTGAAGCCGTGTCATGACTGGCAACATTAATAATAGTAACCGCTGGCAAATCGTGCTCTGGGAATTTATCAATTAAGAGTTCTCCTAATACGGTCCCCGCTTCAACTAACGGTGGGAAAAGTGAGGCCTCCACTTGAATAAGTTCAAGAAGTTCTTCATCCCAAGTTTGTGTATTCGCATTTAATAGCTGCATAGTAGAAGCATTGGTTTTTTCTGTTACCTTTTTCCCAGTGAATACATAGCCCAAGTAATCTGGAATTAAGAGTAGCGTCTTTGCTTGTTCCAAACGTTCCTTTTCTTCGACAAATAATTGAAAAATAGTATTAAACGGTTGGATTTGAATCCCTGTTTTTTCATATAATTTTTCTAGTGACATTTTCTGGCTAAAGCTTTGTAACCCTTCATTGGTTCGGGCGTCGCGATAAGAAATCGGCTGGTCAATTAACTGTCCTTGTTCGTCTAATAAACAATAATCAACTGCCCACGTATCAATACCTAAATAACAATGGGTCAAGCCTTGTTTTTTGGCTACAGAAAGCCCTTTTAAAATTTCTGTAGTCAAATAATCAATATCCCAACGTTCATGATTGTCTTTAAATGAAAAACCATTTTTAAATCGGTAAATTTCTTCCATCTGTATTTTGCCATCAATCAGTGAGCTTTTGACCAAACGACCGCTTGAAGCACCAATATCAACCGCGATATACGTATTCATTTGTCTTTTCACTTCCTTTACTTCATTTCTTTGATGTCTTTATCATAGCGCAAATGAAACCATTTTCCATTGGATGATTTTGGTGTATAATTGCACTATCTTGGTAAGGAGGAAATTACAAATGGTTTATTGGGAAAAAGCAGATCATTCATGGACAAAAGATTCTGAGCGGGTCATTCACACCCCATCACAAAAAAGCAAAGAACTCTTTTTTTATCTACAAGAAATCGGACATTTCAAAGCCTTCAAACCCTATTTTACTGAAAGAGAAAATTTACCCTCTTATTTAATTAAATTTACTTTAGGCGGACAAGGTTTTTTACAATATCAAGGGAAAGAATACCACTTAAAGCCTGGTGATTTTTTTTGGATTGATTGCCAAGAACACCAGCTATACAAAACGGTCAGTGAAGAACCATGGGAAATGGTCTGGATTCATTTCTATGGTGGGCAAAGTCAATCACTCTATCAAGAATACTGCAAAGATAAAAGCCCAGTTTTTCATGCAACTGGCCAAGCAAGTGACAATCCTATCTACCGAATCATTTCATTGTTGATCCAGCAACAAAAAAATGCAAACGCCCGAACCGATTTTCATACTTCTGTTGCCGTTCACAAACTTTTAAATGAAGCCATTTTACAAAAGTACCAACTTGACTTTGCGGTTGAAGACATTCCTAAGCAAGTGACCCTTTTAAAAGAATACCTCGATCAACGTTTCAAGGAAAATTTGACTTTAGACGATTTAGAAACAGTCTTTCATATTAATAAATATCAACTCAACAAACAGTTTTCAAAATACATTGGGATTCCTCCTATTGATTATTTGATTACCAAAAAAATCTCTTATGCAAAGGATCTACTCCGCTATACCAATGCATCAATTCAAAATATTTCCTTGGAAATTGGAATTGAAAACTTTGCGTATTTTAGTCGGTTATTTAAGAACAAAACAGGCATGACCGCGACTTTTTATCGGAAGCAAGGTTAGTTTTAAACTATTATTTACAAACCATCAAAAGAGGTCTCTTCGTAAAGAACCTCTTTATTTGGGTCTATAATATTTGGTGTTGTTACTAAGAAATTGGTAAGAACACCCTTTTTCTTTCTATAACAAAAAAGCATCTGTTTCCCTTATAATTAAGT
>NZ_JAFBFD010000007.1 GCF_016909125.1 Enterococcus lemanii
TTAATTATAAGGGAAACAGATGCTTTTTTGTTATAGAAAGAAAAAGGGTGTTCTTACCAATTTCTTAGTAACAACACCAAATATTATAGACCCATAATCTGCAAAAAACCACCACGAAAAACGTTTTTCGTGGTGGTTTTACTTATTATACTTCTTTAAAATAAAAGCGTTGGGTCGCGTAATCTCCGTGCAGAGAATCATCGACGTATAATCCTAGATGCATCAATTCTGAACCGGTTATTTGTTGGTCATTCCACTGGTAAATCCCATCGGTTTTTAGCCCTGCTAATTTTAGCGTCACAAAAGGCGCTGCCGCATCGGCTAGTGGTCTAAAATAAAAGGCCATTGCTTCTTTTTGATCTTTCGAAACAAACATCCAAGCGACGTCGTTACTTTCATAAGGGCTTTGCAAACGAATAAACGTGCCAAATTGCAGTAGTTGACGGTGTTGTTTGTAAAACTGTACTTGTTCTTTAATTTCTGCTTTTTCATCGGCCGTTAGTTGGGTTAAATCTAATTCATAACCAAAGACACCCGACATCGCGACATTGCCACGTATCGCTAAACTGGTTTGACGATTTGTTTGGTGATTTGGTACAGCTGAAACGTGCGCCCCAATACTTGAAATTGGGTAGACCATGCTCGTACCATGTTGGATTTTCAAACGCGAAATGGCATCCGTGTTATCACTCGTCCAAGCTTGTGGCATATAATGAAGGAAACCTGCGTCAAAGCGCCCACCACCACCGGAGCAACTTTCAAATAAAATTTCTGGGTAATTTTGAGTTAATTTTTCTAAAAATTCATATAAGCCTAACATATAACGGTGTGATACTTCACCTTGCATCGCTGGATCAAGTAGTAGCGAGTAAACTTCCGTCATGTTGCGGTTCATGTCCCACTTAATGTAATCAATCGGCACGCGGTCTAAAATGGCGGTCATTTGTTGGTAAATATTTTCGCGGACATCCGCACGTGAAAAATCAAGAACATACTGATTGCGGCTAACCGACTTGCCTCGATTTGGCGTTGCTAAAACCCACTCTGGATGCTGACGATACAATTCACTATTGGCCGAAATCATCTCTGGTTCAAACCATAAACCAAATTTCATCCCTTGCTGGTGTACATAGTCCGCTAGTCCGGCTAACCCTTTGGCTAATTTGCCTTCATATTCAAACCAGTCCCCCAACGAACGATTGTCATCATCACGCACACCGAACCAACCATCATCTAAAACAAACATTTCAATCCCTAACGCTTTGGCTTGGTCCACAATCCCATAAATTTTTTCGTCGTTGAAATTAAAGTATGTCGCTTCCCAGTTGTTGATTAAAGTTGGTCGTTCTTGTAGCTGATATTTCCCTCGAACTAAGCGTTGATTAAACAAATCATGATACGTCTGTGACATCGTGTTTAGCCCGGTTGCACTATAAACACTCACCACTTCTGGCGTTTCAAACGCCGCACCTGGTAAAAGCTGCCAACCAAAGTTAAACGAATTGATACCTGTCACCACACGCGTTTGTAAGAAAGCATCTTTTTGAATCACCGTTTCATGGTTGCCACTATAAACCAAACAAATCCCATAAGCTTCCCCTTGAAACTCGGTCGTCGTTGGTTCAACCAATGCAACAAACGGGTTTTGTTGATGCGAGCTCGAACCGCGTTTACTATCAAAAACTCGTGTGCCAATTTCAATTTTTTCGCGCGTCATTTGACGTTCTTTTGCCCAAGTTCCATTTAAATGAATGACGTCTAGCGCACGATTCGGAAAATCAAGACACTGACTAGCCAGCTGATTGACCTCAACCGTTGTCGTGCTTTCATTACTGATTTTTGTTGAACGAATTATCGCACTATAATCAGCATAAATGGTATAGGACAAACGCAAAGTTAACTGCGCAACCGGGTCTTTTAAATAAATGTGCAGTGTTTCTGCTTCTTTTTCCTCTTTCACATACGTACTTGGCAATCCTGTTAATTTAGGTTTGCCGGCAAGAATTTCATAACGATCATAACGAAAATCGGTGACGCGACTGCCATTTGCTAATTTCAAATTAAAAGCCGGTTCACGAAAATCGCCATAACCATAGCCTGGATACTCCAACATGAGCGTATCAATCGAATACGAACGCGCCGTTGCCCCAGCTGGATTGGGTGAAAAAGAACGGTTACTGCGCAAGAACTGATAGTGACCCGAATAATCACTCAATGCTTGTCCATAATAAAGATGGGCTAAATACCCTTCTTCTTCAATTTGAATTAAATAACTAATTTGTTCATTTTTCAAATGAAAAACTTGTTTGTTTTCATCAAAAGTAATCATTTTTTTACTCGCTTTCGAATTTTTGTTATTTGACCGAACCATTGGTCATTCCTGAAATAATATTTTTTTGGAAGATTAAATATACAATTAGGATTACCACAATCCCCACCACGTAAGAAGCAAATGATGGCCCATAATCACTAAAGTATTGCCCTTGATAATTGTACTGGAAAAGTGGCAAAGTCCAATTGGACGAATCTTTATTTAATAAAAGTAACGGTAAAAGAAAATCGTTCCAAATCCATAAGGCATTAATAATTAGCGTTGTCGCATGCATCGGTTTCATTAATGGAAAGACAATTTGAAAGTACATACGAAATTTACCACAACCATCAATTTCAGCTGCTTCATCCAGTTCGATTGGAATTGCTGTTTTAATATACCCTACATATAAAAATAACGTCTGCGGAATCGCATAAGCCAAGTATAAAATAATTAACCCTGTAATGTTTGATAAACCTAACTTTGTCATCATCGTCGTAATTGGAATCATAATCACCTGAAAGGGTACAAAAATACCAAGGATTAAAAAAGAATACATCAAGGCGAACGCTTTTTTCTTTGACAAATTGCGGGCAATCGAGAAGGCTGCCATTGGAACAAACAAAGTGATCAACGCGATTGAAACAACCGAGATAATCGTTGAGTTAAAAAAGTATTGACCAATCCCATCGGTTAACAGTCGTTGAAAATTATCCGTTGTAAAGGGATTGGGTAAGCCAAAAAAGTTGCTCGTAATCTGATTGGTATCTTTAAATGAACTAATAACCGTTAAGTATAGTGGAATAAAAATCAGAATAAATCCTAAACTTAAAAATAAATAATGAAAAATTGAGTTTTTTTGCTTCATCTGTCTTTCCTCCCCTAAACTTCAAACCGTTTAGATAAACGAATTTGTAAGACTGAAATAACTGCAATGACCATAAACAAGACCACTGCAATGGCATTAGCATAGCCGTATTGATTGCTCTTAAAAGCATAATTATAAACAAGGAGACCCAAAGTCGTGGTTTTATCACTTGGTCCGCCGCCAGTTAAGGCATAAATTAAATCAAATGCTGTTAATCCTGCTTTTAAAGCCATAATAAAGACCATACTTAATGACGGTAACAAATACGGAAATTCAATATGGATAAATTTTTGTTGGCTCGTTGCACCATCAATCGAAGCAGCTTCTAAAATTTCTTCTGGAATACTTTGCAAGCCCGCTAGAAAAATAACCACCGGCATGGCAATCCCTTGCCATAAGGCGACAAATAAGACACCCCAAAAGACTGTTTTTTCATTGGCAATTAAATTTTGTTCTAAAAATCCCCAACCAAGTTTTTCCCCTAATTGTGGTAAGCCATAATTAAAGATCTGCTTAAAAATTAAACCGAGTGTGACCGTGCTTAAAACTGCTGGGAAGAAGTAGGCTGTCCTAAAAAAGCCCACTCCTTTCATTTTGCGATTTAAAAATCGAGCAATCACAATACCCAAAACCACTTCACCTACAATTAATCCTAGCGTAAAAATAACCGTAAAGCCAATCGATTTCATAAATTTTTGGTCTGATAAAATCGCTTGAAAATTTCTTAACCCAACAAAATTGTAATTGTTCGTTAGTCCTGTCCAGTCAGTTAAACTGTAGAAAAAACCTTGCAACATCGGTAAATAGAAAAAGATTACTTGTAATAATATTGGGATTAATACAAAAAGATAGGCCCAATAATGATTGAAAAGACTATTTTTTTTCATTGCTCTCATCCTTACTATTTCATCGTGTCAAAGAAATTGTTCAAATTTGAAGCCAATTGTTTTCGGTCTTGATTATTTACATATTCAACCGTCATATGGTGGAATGTTTCTTCTGAAGTCCAATCTTTTTGTAACCAAACAATTTGGCGATCGGTAAAGACGTATTGCGTCACACCTGCTGTCTCTGGGAAACGATCTTGTGTTTCCACCGCTGTTACAGAAGTCGGCGCACCATCTACGTCATAATACTTTTGCATTGCGTCTTTTGTTGTCATGTATGCAACAAATTTATTGGCAGCTTCTTTATTTTTTGAACTTTCTGCAATTGACAAAGCTAAATCGGCTGCACCAACCGTCATTTGTTCGTCTTCTTTTTGCCCCGGATAAGCAAACATTCCAATTTCAAATGTTGGGTTTTGGTTTTGAACGGCTGGCAATGCCCAAATCCCATTCGGGAAAATCAATGCTTTCTCTTTGGCAAAAGCAGCTACTGCGTCATCATAAGTCGCCCCATTTGCATTTTTTTGTCCAGTACCATTCAGTAAATCTAATTGATCGGCGACTTGATCAAAATCAGAATTCCCAACTTGAATGCTGCCTTTTGGACTACGAACAAGTGCATCATTCGCTGCGGTAAATCCGCCCGTCGTCGTTGCCCAAGCAAGTTGATGATAACCATTTAATGTCCATGCATCGGCTTGTGTTAAAGATAATGCAAAAGGAACTTCCTCTTTATCTTGAATGTTTTGAACGAGTGCTTCAAATTCTGACCAAGTATTCGGAACTTCTAAACCTAATTCAGCAAATTTTGTTTTATTATAGAAGAAACCCCAAGCATTACTTGTTAAAGGGATTGAATATATTTTATCATTAATTGCATATGGATTAGCTGCCCCTTCTGACAAATTACTCAAGTACTCCGCTTGTGTTAAATCAGCGAAGATATCGTTTTTCGCCCACTCCTGAAAATCAGCATTTTGTGGGAAAACATTGATTACATCTGGGATATCGCCACTTGAAATCCGTGTTTTTAAAACCGTTCCCGCATCTGGAACATTAGTAAACTTCACTTTAATCTCAGGGTTTTCTTTTTCAAAATCGTTAATAATTTCTTGGAGAGTACTTTGCATTTCTTTTTTCTGACTAAAAAACTCAATTTCTGTCTTACCATCTTTGTCTGCTTCTTTACTGCCACACGCGCTCATTAAGACAAGTGAACTTAAAACTGTTGCTCCAACGAACCATTTTTTTGAGATTTTCATATTATTTCCCCCTAAACCATTTTGTTTGCGCTTTCTTATTACTAAACATATCTTAAACGTTAACCAAAATAAAGTCAATAGTTTTTACTAAAATATTTAAGTTAACAAAAAGAGTGAACACTTAAGTTGTGTTCACTCTTTTCTAAATTACCTTTTCACTTTCCCGGATAATTACTTGACTGGGCACCATTACTCGAATGGCAATCGTGCGAACTTGCTCTATCTTTTCTTTCGCTAAACGAATCGCAATGCGCCCGATTTCTTCTGTTTGAATATCAACGGTACTTAAAGACGGGGTCAAATACTCAGCGACTTCAATGTTATCAAAACTCACAATTGAAACGTCTTCTGGAATATTTATGCCTTGTTTTTGAAGCGCGCGATAGACGCCAACTGCAATCGGGTCGTTCGCTACAATAATGGCACTCGGTAAATTTTTGCCCACGTTTGCTAACAATTCATTGCAAGCGGTCATACCATCTAATGTATTCCAACCGGCAATATACGTTTGAACGGCTTCGGCTAACCCATGTTGTTGCATCCATTCTTCATAAGCTGTCTGACGAAAATCGTCATTTGATTCATAGCGTTTACCTTGGAGATCTAATAACACACGCGGTCCACCGATAAAAGCAATTTTGCGATGCCCTTTTTGATAAAGGCGCTCTAAGTGATCACGAGTGGCTTGTTGCAAGTCTGTGTAAACGGCATCCACTAAAGTCGTCGCATTGGGATCGTCCACCACAATCAAATTCGAGTTATATTTCATCACAAATTCAATCACACTTGGCAAAACTTGGCCGACAATAATCACGGCTCCACTGTTTTTAAGTTCTTCTGGTTTAATCTTGCCTTCACATAAACGCACCGTTTGAGTGATTGCTAATTTTCTTTTTTCTGCTTCTACTTGAATCCCGCGACGAATCGCGCGAAAATAGGGATCTTCGAGTTCATCGATCTCAGAGACAGTTGTAATTAATAACACACTTTTAGTGGCTTTTGTTTTCTTTTGCGGTACGCTTTTCTTTTGATAACTAAAATGCGTCACGGCTTCTGCAATTTTCTCTCTTGTCTCATCTGTTACGGAGAGTGTCGGGTCTTCATTTAAGACACGCGAAACCGTTGCGATAGAAACACCCGCTCTTTTGGCTACATCACGAATACCAGCCATTTTATCATCTACCTTCAATTTATCTGTTAACTAAAATAAACCACATATATACTGAAATAGCAAGCTTTATCTATTAAAAATTTGTTTACTAAACGAATTGTTTACTTTTTTAAAATACGACTTCCATTCCATCATAACTTGTCACTATTGCATTTTTTTCGCTTAAAGTGCACATTTGGGCAAAGTTCATGCCACCATTATGGGAAAAGTGACTCGCAATAAACTGCGTCTGATCGTGGATAAGCCCTAATTGCCGCATGTGTGCAATCAAAGCTAGGTTTTCTTTTAGTGACATATGGACTGGATCGCTACTTGCTCGTTCTTGTCCCGTACAATCAAGTGATACACAGTCAAATAGCCAATGATGTTGCGCTAAAAAGCTGAGATCTGCTTCTTTAGGAACGCCCGTATCATGGCCATAAAAAAGACACTTGCCATCGCTCAAATTTTGAATGGCATAACTTAGACAGTCCGCTTCAAAATGGCCATGTTGCGCTGGGATTGGGCAAACACGATACGAACCAATCGTTGTTTCTTCGTAAGGTGTGAGCGTATGGTAAAGCAAACGACGCTCATCAAACCGTCCTTCTAGTTCAAAGGCCCGGTCATAAAATTCTTTAACAAAAGGACTCCCGTAAACATGTAAAACATTGGGTAAATTTTGCGCGTAACCACTCATGCGTAATGCTAAATCTTCCCCATAAAAATGATCGCCATGCCAATGCGTGAGTAGTAGATGTTCCACCTGATTAAAATCGATTTGGTGTTGCAACTGATGTAGATAGCTATCTGCTGTAAAATCAATTAGTAATTGGCCATCATCGACCCACGTTTGCATTTGCGTGCGAATCTCTTTACCTTTTTCTTTTCTTGCAAAAGCACAAACCTCACATGTACAAAAAATCGCTGGGACCCGTTCAGCGGTTGCCGTTCCTAAATATTTTATTTTCACTCAAATCACCTCTCATTATTTATCACTTTTTAGAATATGCTTTCTCCGCTTTATTTGAAAGTGGTTTAAAAAAAAGAGAAAATCTATTATAAAATAAAGAACTGTTCAAGTAAGGAAGCCTTGTTAAGTAAACATTCACCGCTCAGAAATAGCAATTATTCAGCGTTTAGACCATAAAAAAAGATTAGCCATAAAAGCTAACCTTTTTTGTTATTTCATTATAGTTTCCCTTGCTCCATTGCTGCATCTTCTGCGGCCATTTGTGCTTCGATATCTGAAATACTATAGACATTTTCGCTTGCAACGGTTACTTCTTTTGGTTCCATGTTGCGGTAACGTGGCATACCTGTTCCTGCTGGAATAATTTTTCCGATGATAACATTTTCTTTCAAGCCAAGTAAGTGGTCTTTCTTACCACGAATCGCCGCATCTGTTAAGACACGTGTCGTTTCTTGGAAGGAAGCGGCAGATAAGAAACTATTAGTCTCAAGGGAAGCTTTCGTAATTCCAAGTAGAACCGGACGAGATGTTGCTGGGACGCGACCAGAAACAATCGCTTCGTAGTTACGGTCTTTAAAGTCGGCAATATCCATTAAAGTACCTGGTAAGATATCGGTATCACCTGGATCCATGATGCGAACTTTACGTAACATTTGACGAACCATTACTTCAATATGTTTATCGCCAATTTCTACCCCTTGCATCCGGTAAACACGTTGCACTTCACGTAATAAGTAGTTTTCAACTGTTAGTACGTCACAAACTTGAAGTAAGTGTTTTGGCTCAATTGAACCTTCCGTTAACGGTGCACCACGATCAATCATGTCGCCTTGTGCTACTTTCATACGTGCAGTAAATGGTACTTGGTAAGTTCTCGTGTCGGTTTCACCTTTAATGGTTACTTCTTTCACGCGTGTCGCTGCATCTTCTGTGATATCGATCACTTCACCTGTTACCTCAGAGATTACTGCTTGACCTTTTGGATTACGTGCTTCAAAGATCTCTTGAACACGAGGAAGACCTTGCGTGATATCGTCTCCGGCAACCCCACCAGTATGGAACGTACGCATCGTCAACTGTGTACCTGGTTCTCCGATTGATTGCGCAGCGATGGTTCCAACTGCCTCACCAACTTCAACTTCATTACCAGTTGCCAAGTTACGGCCATAACAATGTTTACATACACCGTGTTTGGTATTACATGTAAAGACGGAGCGAATCGTTACTTTTTCAATGCCCGCTTTAATCGTTTGTTTTGCTAAATCTTCCGTAATTAAATCGTTGGCTGCAACAATCACTTCACCTGTTTCTGGGTGAATAATTGATTTACGTGCATAACGACCAATTAAACGTTCTTCTAAAGATTCGATAATTTCATTGCCTTCACGGATAGTCGCAATGTCTAATCCGCGATCGGTACCACAATCGTCTTCACGAATGATGACATCTTGGGCAACGTCAACTAAACGACGCGTTAAGTATCCTGAATCGGCTGTCTTCAAGGCGGTATCGGTCATTCCTTTACGCGCCCCGTGAGTCGAGATAAACATTTCTAAAACGGTTAACCCTTCACGGAAGTTAGAAATGATTGGTAATTCCATGATTTTCCCACTTGGAGCCGCCATCAGTCCACGCATTCCCGCTAATTGGGTAAAGTTGGAGATGTTACCACGGGCACCAGAATCAGACATCATGAAGATTGGATTTTTTGCATCTAATGTTTCCATTAGTTTAATTTGAATTTGATCTTTCGCGCTATTCCAAACACCAATGACGCGTTCGTATCGTTCATCATCCGTAATTAAACCACGACGGAATTGTTTAGTAATGCTATTCACTTGTTTATGTGCTTCTTCGATAATATCATGTTTTTCTTCTAAGACCATGATATCGGCAATTCCAACCGTAATCCCTGCCATTGTCGAATGTTTGTACCCTAGATCTTTCATACGGTCAAGCATGCGAGATGTTTCGGTTACTTTGAAACGTTTGAAGACTTCGGCAATCACGTTTCCTAGATTTTTCTTCTTAAATGGTCCGACTAAATCTTGGGTCTTAATGTATTCTGGAATATTCGTACCTGCTGGAACAAAATATTTATCCGGTGTTTTAACCGTTAAGTTATAGTCAGTTGGTTCGTTTAAGTAAGGGAACTCTGGTGGCATAATCGCGTTAAAGATAATTTTACCAACGGTTGTTAATAATAATTGCTCTTTTTGCTCTGGTGTAAATGGTTTTTCACCTAAGTGAGCAGGATCGACAGCAACACGTGAATGCAAGTGAACATAGCCATTACGCCATGCTGTAACTGCTTCATCCATGTCACGGAAAATCATGCCTTCGCCTTCACGACCCGTTTCTTCCATTGTTAAATAGTAGTTCCCTAAAACCATATCCTGAGATGGCGTTACAACTGGTTTACCATCTTTCGGGTTCAAGATATTTTGTGCCGCTAGCATTAACATCCGTGCCTCTGCTTGGGCTTCTTCGTTTAATGGTACGTGCACCGCCATTTGGTCCCCATCAAAGTCGGCATTATAAGCTTCACAAACTAATGGGTGTAAACGAATCGCACGACCTTCGACTAAGATTGGTTCAAACGCTTGAATTCCTAATCTATGAAGCGTCGGTGCTCGGTTTAGTAGTACGGGATGCTCTTTAATCACATCTTCTAAAACGTCCCAAACATCGTCTTCTTGACGTTCAATTTTACGTTTTGCATTTTTAATGTTTGACGCAATTTCGCGTTTTACAAGTTCGTGCATCACAAATGGTTTGAATAATTCTAACGCCATTTCTTTTGGCAAACCACATTGGTACATTTGTAAAAATGGTCCAACAACGATTACCGAACGGCCAGAATAGTCAACCCGTTTTCCAAGTAAGTTTTGACGGAAACGACCTTGTTTTCCTTTCAACATGTGAGAAAGAGATTTCAATGGACGGTTACCTGGTCCTGTTACCGGACGGCCACGACGACCATTATCAATCAATGCGTCAACGGCTTCTTGGAGCATTCGTTTTTCATTTTGAACGATAATATTTGGAGCGTTTAAGTCTAATAAACGTTTCAAACGGTTGTTACGGTTGATTACACGACGGTATAAGTCATTTAAATCAGAAGTCGCAAAACGACCACCTTCTAATTGTACCATCGGGCGTAAATCAGGTGGAATAACAGGAACAACGTCCATTACCATCCAGCCTGGTTGGTTACCTGAAGCACGGAAAGCTTCTAAAATATCTAAACGACGAATCGCGCGTGTCCGTTTTTGGCCAGAAGCGGTTTTTAACTCTTCTTTTAACTCCGCTACTTCGCCTTCTAAATTGACATTATCAAGCAATTGTTTGACCGCTTCGGCACCCATTGCGGCAGTAAATTCTTGACCATATTGATCACGTTTTTCGCGGTATTCACGTTCGGTTAACAATTGTTTCTTTTCTAAACTTGTATTTCCCGGTTCAATCACAACATATGAAGCAAAATAAATGATTTCTTCTAACGCACGTGGGCTCATGTCTAAAACTAACCCCATGCGAGATGGAATCCCTTTAAAGTACCAAATATGTGAAACTGGTGCGGCTAATTCAATGTGTCCCATGCGTTCGCGACGAACTTTTGAACGAGTGACTTCTACGCCACAACGGTCACAAACAATCCCTTTATAACGGATTCGTTTGTATTTTCCACAAGCACATTCCCAATCTTTTGTCGGACCGAAAATACGCTCATCAAATAACCCTTCTCGTTCAGGTTTTAACGTACGATAGTTAATGGTCTCAGGTTTTTTTACTTCCCCATACGACCAGCTTCTGATTTTCTCGGGAGAAGCCAAACCTATTTGCATGCTTTCGAATCTATTTACATCGATCAAAAGGGGTTCCCTCCATTTCATTTCATGGCTAAATATTCAAAAAAACCAAGGGAGCACGCGGAAAAAAAGAGGTTTTTCTTTCTCTTTTTTCCCCGCTAACTCCTCGTTTTTATTCTTCGGTTGCTTCTAAAGCGGCTGCTTCTTGTTGTGCTTTTTCAGCTGCTTCACGCGCTTTTTGTTGTTCTGCAAATTTGGTTAATGCGTCAACGGTAATTAAATCATCGTCATCATCGTCCATATCACGCAGCTCAATTTCTTGTTCATCGATATCGAGAACACGCATATCTAAACCAAGTGATTGTAATTCTTTTACAAGTACGCGGAAAGATTCTGGTACGCCTGGTTTTGGAATTGGTTCACCTTTAACGATGGCTTCGTATGTTTTCACACGACCGACCACGTCATCGGATTTATACGTTAAGATTTCTTGTAAAGTATAAGCAGCACCGTATGCTTCAAGGGCCCAAACTTCCATCTCACCAAAACGTTGTCCCCCAAATTGGGCTTTTCCTCCAAGCGGTTGTTGTGTGACAAGTGAGTATGGTCCAATTGAACGGGCATGTAATTTATCATCAACCATGTGGGCTAATTTAATCATGTACATGACTCCGACAGAAATACGGCCATCAAATGGTTCACCGGTACGACCATCATAAAGCACCGTTTTCGCGTCACTTGCAAGACCTGCTTCACGAACGGTCTCCCAAACATCTTCATCGCTTGCACCATCAAAAACGGGTGTCGCAATGTGAATGCCCAGTGCCCGAGCAGCCATTCCTAAATGTAACTCTAATACTTGCCCAATGTTCATCCGTGAAGGTACCCCTAGAGGATTTAACATGATGTCAACTGGTGTGCCATCTGGTAAGAAAGGCATGTCTTCTTCTGGCATAATGCGAGAGACAACCCCTTTGTTTCCGTGACGGCCGGCCATTTTATCCCCTTCATTGATTTTACGTTTTTGAACAATGTAAACACGAACTAACATATTTACACCTGGTGACAATTCATCGCCTGCTTCACGCGTAAAGATTTTCACGTCATGAACGATTCCGCCTCCACCGTGTGGTACACGTAAAGAAGTATCGCGGACTTCACGAGCTTTTTCACCAAAGATTGCATGTAATAAGCGCTCTTCCGCTGAAAGTTCGGTCACGCCTTTTGGTGTCACTTTACCGACAAGCAAATCGCCGTCTTTTACTTCCGCACCGATGCGGATAATACCCATTTCGTCTAAGTTTTTCAGTGCGTCTTCCCCAACGTTTGGAATTTCACGCGTAATTTCTTCTGGGCCTAATTTGGTGTCACGTGCTTCTGATTCGTATTCTTCAATATGAACAGAAGTATACACATCATCTTTCACTAGACGACGGCTCATAATAATCGCATCTTCATAGTTGTACCCTTCCCAAGTCATAAAGGCAACTAAGACGTTTTGACCTAAAGCCATTTCGCCACATTCCAT
Organism: Enterococcus lemanii; assembly: GCF_016909125.1. Classification (GTDB taxonomy): domain Bacteria; phylum Bacillota; class Bacilli; order Lactobacillales; family Enterococcaceae; genus Enterococcus_I; species Enterococcus_I lemanii. The sequence goes on from NZ_JAFBFD010000007.1 coordinate 12,792, forward strand.
TGACGGTCCATCGGCTAAGATATCGCCTTTTTCAACGGCTTCACCTAATTCAACTAATGGGCGTTGGTTATAACTGGTTCCTGAGTTTGAACGGCGGAATTTCGTTACTGGATACGCATCTAACGTCCCATTGTCGCGGCGAACGCGAACTTCTTGTGCATCCACGTATTCAACGATTCCGTCTGCCTTACATAATAAAGCGGAACCCGAGTCATGGGCAGATTTATATTCCATTCCAGTACCAATCCATGGTGCTTTTGGATTAATCAGTGGTACGGCTTGACGCTGCATGTTGGCACCCATTAGGGCACGGTTGGAGTCATCGTTTTCTAAGAATGGGATACAAGCTGTTGCGACTGCGACTACTTGTTTTGGTGAAACGTCCATGTAGTCGACTTTATCAATCGTTACTTCTAAGTTTTCACTCGTTAAACGGGCCATAACGACTTCTTCAGCAAACGTACCATCTTCATTTAACAAGCTATTGGCTTGGGCAACAACGTAATGGTCTTCAATATCTGCGGTTAAGTAATCGATTTGGTTCGTTACCTGACCAGTTTCACGATCCACACGACGGTACGGTGTTTCGATAAAACCATAACGGTTCACTTTCGCATAAGAAGCCAGTGAGTTAATTAACCCAATGTTTGGTCCTTCAGGCGTTTCAATCGGACACATACGGCCATAGTGAGAATAGTGAACGTCTCGGACTTCATAACCCGCACGATCTCGCGTTAAACCACCAGGTCCTAAGGCTGAAAGACGACGTTTGTGGGTCAATTCCCCTAATGGGTTCGTTTGATCCATGAACTGTGACAACTGAGAAGAACCAAAGAATTCTTTGATACTTGCAACAACTGGACGAATATTAATTAATTGTTGTGGCGTAATTGTTTCACTGTCTTGGATGGTCATTCTTTCTCGAACAACTCGCTCCATCCGTGACAATCCAATTCTAAATTGGTTTTGTAACAACTCACCAACTGAACGGATGCGGCGGTTTCCTAAGTGGTCGATATCATCAACATTGCCGATACCTTCCATTAAGTTTAAGAAATAGCTCATTGATGAAATGATGTCTGCTGGACGAACTGTCCGAACATCGTCACTTGGATAAGCATTCCCAATCACGTTCACTTCACGTTCTGGGTCTCTTGGTGAGAAGACTTTAATCACTTGAACCGTCATTGGTTCTGTGACAACGGCATCTTCACTTGGATAGTAAGTCACAGAATTTAAGCCATTATTGATTGCTTCTGCTAACGTATCCATTACTTGGTGTGTTAAAACAGTCCCTTTTTCTGCTAAAATTTCGCCGGTTTCTGGATCGACTAACGTTTCAGCTAAAGTTAAGTTTAATAAACGTGTTTTTAGATCTAATTTTTTGTTGACTTTATAACGACCAACAGCGGCTAAATCATAACGACGTGGGTCAAAGAAACGGGCCGTTAATAAGTTACGTGAACTATCGGCTGTTTTTGGCTCGCCTGGGCGTAGACGCTCATAAATGTCTTTTAACCCTTCTTCAGTACGAGAATCGCTGGCATTTTTATGTAAATCTTTTTCAATCGTATTGCGTAACGATTCACTATCGCCAAAAATTTCAAAAATCGTATCATCCGAACCAAAACCTAATGCACGAACAAGCACCGTTAATGGAATTTTACGGGTACGGTCAATTCGAACATAAGAAATGTCTTTGGCATCTGTTTCCATTTCTAACCAAGCACCGCGGTTTGGAATCACAGTTGAACCAAAACCTTCTTTGCCGTTTTTATCGGTTTTCCCATGGAAGTAAACCCCTGGTGAACGAACTAACTGAGAAACGATTACTCGTTCTGCCCCATTAATAATGAACGTTCCTTGTTCAGTCATTAAGGGAAAATCACCAAAGAAAACTTCTTGGGCTTTTAATTCACCTGTTTCGCGGTTCATCAAACGTAAGGTTACATGTAAAGGAGCCGAATAATTGGCGTCATGTGCGCGCGCTTCTTCGACTGTATACTTTGGTGTCTTTAACTCATAATCGACAAACTCCAACGATAAATTGCCATTAAAATCATCAATCGGTAAAACATCTTCAAACATTTCTCGCAAGCCTTCATCTAAGAACCATTGATAAGAGTCTGTTTGAATTTCAATTAAGTTTGGTAATTCCAATACTTCACTGATTCGTGCGAAACTTCTACGTTCGCGATGCTTTCCGTATTTTACTACGTGTCCAGCCAAGCTCTTCACCTCTTCTAAAAAATCTTTCTAAAAACCTATCCGACATTATTTCTTTTTTGTTACAAATATTAAATATGTGTAACATCGAACATTTTTTACGGCATTTAGGCAAAAAAAAACCAAAAATAGCGACGCCTTCTGGGGAAGTAACTACTTTTGTTCCTTATTTGCTTGCCGGAACGGACAATATTTCGTTCCTGCTCGTTTTTTTAGATAGTTTTTGCAACTCCTTATTATACACATCAACTGCTCATTCGTCAAGTATTTTTTCGCGGTGTTTTCAGCAAAAACTCATTTCATTTTCAACTCTTTCTATCTTTCATCGTTTTTTTGTCTGTTCGCTTTTTTTACGACGAAAGCCCCTTGTTTGTCGTTCTTAAAAACTCTATACTTAAGCAATGATTATTTCAAAAAGGGAGTGAGTTTTTTGAAGGGTACGAAAGAAAGAGTTTTGCAATTGTTAAAACACTCGAATACCATTCTTTCTGGTGAAACCATCGCCCAACAACTGCACGTTTCACGTACGGCCATTTGGAAAGCGATTCGTGAATTAGAGAGAATTGGCTACAAGATTGAACATTTAGCCAACGGGTATCGTTTTATCCAGTCCAACCTTTTAGAAGCCGAAGAAATTAGTTTTGAACATTTACCAGTCAATCAAATCTTTATTACGAAAGAAACCCAATCAACGATGAAGTTAGCTAAAATAGCCGCCATGGACCAACACGCCACTCCGGCCCTTTTTTTAGCAGAGACACAGTCCGGCGGGCATGGCCGTTTCGCGCGTCCTTTCTTTTCGCCACCTGGTCAAATTTATATGACGCTTTTACTAAAGGCAAATCAATCCTTTGCTGAATTACCGCAATACACCATTTTAGCAGCCGTCGCTGTTGCCCTGGCCATTGATGAAGTGACCGGGAAAAACTGTAGTATTAAATGGGTCAATGATATCTTTTTAGATCAGAAAAAAGTTTGTGGGATTTTATCTGAAGCAACTAGTGACTTTGAATCGGGCCAAATTTCTTACGTAACGATTGGCATTGGTTTAAACTTTTGCTTGAAACAAACGGACTTCCCAATCGAATTACAAGAAAAAGTGACCGCTCTTTTTTCAGACACAGAACCAACGATTACGCGCAACGAACTCATTCAAAAAATTTGGCAAAACTTTTTTGAACTCATTGACGGCTTACCCGATCAATCCTACTTAGAGTATTACCGCCGCAAGTCGTTTGTTTTAGGCAAAGTGGTGCGTTTTACCCAGCAAGGACAAGACTACACCGGTAAAGCAGTTGCCATTTCAGCGCAAGGGGAACTCATTGTCGAAACCGCTGACGGGCAAAAAATACTTTCTTCTGGCGAGATTAGTTTAAGTCAAATTGGCTAGATCAAAAAACAAGCATGCTTTGAAGTGATCCCCAATAGTTAGACCAAAAATCTAACTTAGGGGGCGCACTTCAAAGCATGCTCGTTTTTTATTTAAATTGTTGCCACAAAAGAGTTAGCATTAAACCAATGAAATAACTACTATTAAATAAGATTAAATTTTTAATGCCATAGCCAAAACTCCTTGGATGAGGCAGACTTGCTTCGTGTTCTTTTAGATTTTGATGAATTTTTGGTATGGTGAAAAGGGTGATTAAAATCGGCCAAGCGTATAATCCAAAGGCTAACCCCAGTAAAATAACTGCGTAACAACTATACATCATCCCTTGGAATAAGCGGATGCCTTTTGAACGACCAATATAGTAAACCAATGTATAGCGATGATTTTTAATATCCGTTTCTAAATCACGCAAATTATTTGCAAGCATTAAATTAGCAATCGTAAAGACCATTGGCAACGACGCTAAAAAAATGGCTAAAATCTGCCACATGTGACCGGTAAATAAAAACGTGCCTGCTTTAAAATCAAGCATTAAATCATAAATTGGCTGCGCCGTCGTATTAATGTAAAGAACGATGGCAAAAATCCCTAAGCCCATTGTGACACCACTAAAGACTTCGCCCAAAGGCATCCGTGACAGCGGAATCGGACCAAACGTATAAAAAATACCAATAAAACAAACAAGAGCCCCCATTATCAGTAATAACCAGCCCGTTCGATAACTTAAAATTAAGCCAATGATTAAAGTAAATAAAATCATGCCGATAATCATCCAACCAACTTTTTTAGCGGACAAATTTTCTCGCCCGATAACATTGTTTTCATATTTATATGTTTTTGATTTAGCTTTTTGATAGTCCATTAAGTTGTTGATGGCGGTCGTTGCCATATCAAAGACGAACATCCCTACGAAAAACAAAAACGTGTTGAACCACTGCACTTGTTGAAAATAAGTGAGCGAAAAGGCCACGCCAATAAAAAAAGGAAATAAACTGGCAATTTTGGTTTTTATTTCAACGACTTCTAAAAATACTTTTACATTCATTCTTTTTTTCAATTACTCCTCTTCTGCCATTTGATACTCGGAATCTGGGTTTAATTTAAAGTTTTCTTTTAATCCTTTGGTCACATAAACTTTGCCTTCATGGGTAATAAAAATCGCTTGGGTCCCTGTTGTTGCTTGCTCTTCGACAAATTTAATGCCTTCTTCTAATCCTTTGGCAAAAATCAAGGTCGTCAATGCATCACCATCCATGGAATGCTCGGTAATCACTGAGACGCTCGCTAGATCATTATCCACTGGATACCCCGTCTTCGTATCAAAAAGATGATGGTATTTTACGCCGTCGAGTTCTAAGTAACGCTCATAAATTCCTGAAGTAACGACCGTTTTATCCGTCACTTCGACCGAACCGATTACTGTACCACGAGCATCATTTGGATCTTGAATCCCAACATTCCAAGGTTTGTCGTCCCCGCGATAGCTATGACCAATCACTAAAATATTGCCGCCTAAATCAACAATCCCTGAAGTAACCCCTTCTTTTTTTAATACATCAGCGACTTCATCCGCAATATAACCTTTCGCAATCGCGCCCAAATCGATAATCATCCCAGGTTCTTCTAAATAAACAGACTTGGCTTCGTCATTTAATTGGACTTTATTGTAATCAAGTTTAGTCAATGCTTCATCAATTTCAGCCTGACTTGGCTTTCTTGCATCGTCAAAACCAATCCGCCACAGTTGAGTAATGGCACCGATGACTAAATTGAACGCCCCTTTTGATTGGACACTATACTCTTTAGCGGTTTTCACTAAATCATAAACATCTGCTGAAACCACGACCGGTTCAATGCCGGCTTTTTCATTAATCGCATCAATTTCAGAACCACTTTCATTAATTGTGATTTTATCTCCTAGTTCACGCATTTTAGCAAAAGCTGGCGTTAATGCTTCTTTTTTCCCTTCATTATAAACACTTAAACGCGTGTACGTTCCTAGTAAGAATTCTTCTTGGCGGTAAGGGTCACTACGCATCCCTTCTGCTATTTCAGGTTGGTCCGAACTTGTTGTTGCTTGTTTCTTACTACAAGCACTCAAGCCTAAACCTAATGTTGCTACTGCTACGAGTAATATGATTCTCTTCTTCATTTGTTCATCCCTCAAATAATTATTTGTTTTTTCTATCATAACTTTTTTTTGAAAAATTAGAAAGTCTCTCTTTTTTTCCTTAAATAAAGTTTCAATTTTTAAGTAAAAAAGAGAAGTCAAACAAATGAATGTCTGACTTCTCTTGTTAAATCAATAAATTATTGGACTGGGTTGTCAATTGTGATTGTTTCAGTATCACCGTTTTGAGCAGCATTTAATAATTGTTGTGCATAAATAACAAATGCATCAAAACTATGTGTTGCGCCTGAAACCACATCTAAGTTTGTTGGTGCGCCATCTTCTGCTTTCATTTCTTCTACAAAGATTTTGTTAAATTCTGGAATGAACGTTTCTGGTGCGATACCCGCTTTTTCTTTCATCATTTCGTTGTATTCCGCGTTGTCAACTTTTGATTCGCCTGCTTCATTTACGTTATCGTAGTTTGATTCAACGACTTGGCCATCTTTTACGACAATTGAAAAGACAACACGGTAATCATTGTTGTAGTTTGTTTCTTCTAATGTGTACGTACCGTCTTTTAATTCACCACCGTTTTTAATAACGATTGTTTCAGTGTTCCCTGCTTGAGCTGCTTGAATTAATTGTTGTGCGTAGTTTTGGAAAGCGCGGAATGAGTGCGTTGCGCCTGAAATTACTTCAATGTTTACTGGATTTTGTGCAGCGATTAAAGCTTCGTTAAATGCTGGAATAAATTCTTCTGGGCCAATTCCTGCTTTTTCTACCATCATTTTATTGTAATCTGCATTTTCAACTTTTGATTCGCCTGCTTCATTTAAGTTATCATATTTTGATTCTGCAATTTTACCATCTTTTACAACAATTGAGAATACAACGCGGTAGTCATTGCTGTAGTCTGTTTCTTCTAGCGTATAAGTGCCATCTTGTAATGCTACACCCGGCGTTGCTTCTGTTGAAGAGGCTACGACTTCTGATGATGACGCAGCTGGTGCGCTACTTGATGAGCCCTCTGTTTTGCTATCTGGTGAGCAAGCTCCTAAAACTAATGCTGTAAATGTCAATGCGGCAAATCCTACTAAAAATTTTTTTGCTTTCATATCAAGATCCCCTTTTCACTTTTCCATTTTTATTCACAAAGATGTTTGTGATTCATTTAACATTTTAACGAATTTTCTTAAGATGTCAATCCTTTCTAGCAAGAATCTTTTAAAAAAATAAGTTTTCACAAAAAATGTTATTTTCAGGATTTTTTGTGAAAGTTTCAAACAAAAGCTTAGACAAATCCTGTAAAACAAGTTATAATTATTAAGATTGTGCACTTATAAACTAATTTATTCTAGAACAAGGGGAGATTTTTAATGGCTACAAAAAATATCGTTGTCGTCGGCGCTGGTTATGCTGGTGTGGCGGCTACAAAGTTTTTGGCTAAGAAGCTAAAAAAGGATCACGATGTCCAAATTACTTTAATTGATCGACACTCTTACCATACAATGATGACCGAATTACACGAGGTAGCTGGCGGACGTGTTGAGCCTGAAGCCATTCAATATGACTTGCAACGTCTATTTTGTCGTAAGAAAAACGTGCAACTTGTAACAGATACCGTCACAAGTATCGATAAAGAAAAGAAAGTTGTTACGACTAAACAAGGTTCTTATGCATTTGATTATTTAATTCTTGGTATGGGTGGAGAGCCAAATGATTTTGGCACACCAGGCGTGAAAGATCACGGCTTTACTTTATGGTCTTTTGAAGATTCGATTCGAATTCGCGAACATATCTTAAAAACGGTTGCCAAAGCGGCGATTGAACCTGATGCACAAGTACGTCGTGCGATGTTAACTTTTGTTGTTTGTGGTTCTGGTTTTACTGGAATTGAAATGATTGGGGAGTTAATTGATTGGAAAGATCGTTTAGCCAAAGATTACAAATTAGACCCGAGCGAAATTAGCTTGAAAGTCGTTGAAGCAATGCCGACGATTTTAAATATGCTTGATCGTAACGATGCCGCAAAAGCAGAACGTTACTTAAAAGCGAAAAACGTCGATCTTGTTTTAAATGCACCAATTGTTGAAGTAACAAAAGATCACATTATCTTGAAAGACGGTTCAACGATTCCAACACATACCTTAATTTGGACTGCCGGTGTGAAAGGGACAACCGACGCTGCTGACTTTGGTTTAGAAGCTTCTCGTGGTAATCGTTTAGTTGCCAATGAATTCATGGAAGCAAAAGGTTACGAAGATAAAAATATTTATATTATTGGGGACTTAGTTTTTTACGAAGAGTTTCCAAATACCCCAACACCACAAATTGTTCAAGCAGCGGAACAAACTGGTCATACAGCTGCTGCAAACATCGTGGCTGATATTAAAGGTGGCGAAAAACATCCATTTAAAGGAAATTACCAAGGATTTATGGTTTCAATTGGTGCCAAATGGGGTGTCGCTAACTTATTTAACAAAATTCATTTAAGTGGTTTCTTAGCGATTATTATGAAACACATCGTCAACTTGAAATACTTCTTTGATATTCGTTCTGGTTACTATATGTTCCAATACATGATGCATGAATTTTTCCACATTAAAGATGATCGTAACGTCACTCATGGTCATTCTTCTCGTTATGGAAACGTCTTGTGGAGTGTGCCTTTACGCGTCTTTTATGGTTTAGTGTGGTTTATTGAAGCCTCTAAGAAAATTGTTGGTAATGGGGAGTGGCTAAAACCTGGCACTTGGTTTGGTGAAGGTTCTTGGTTCACGGGTAACAGTGTCTTCCCTTGGACTTGGGATTACCAAGCCGTTACCGATGCTGCAAGTGGGGCTAGTGCCGCTGAAGCAACAACTGCCGCAAGTGGGGCCGCTACAGGCGAAGCAGTCGAAGCCGTGGCTCATTTTGGTTTAAGTTATGCTTATGGCGAAAATCCAATGGCGGTTTTAGATAAGGCACCAGATTGGTTCTCAAGCATTATGAAAGTGATGATGCCAAACATGGATGTTGCAATGTTCTTCCAAAAAATGATGGTCTTTGTTGAGATCGGAATTGCTTTAGCATTAATGGCGGGCTTATTTACTTGGTTAATGAGTGCGACAACCATTGCTTTAGTTGTGACCTTCTGTCTTTCAGGCATGTTCTTCTGGGTAAATATTTGGTTTATTCCAGTCGCATTTGCTTTAATGAACGGTTCTGGTCGTGCAGTTGGTTTAGACCGTTGGGTTGTGCCTTGGTTACAAAAAACTTTAGGCAACTGGTGGTACGGTAAACCAAAATCAATGTATGGTCAAAAATAGTTAAGTCACATTTTATTGAAAGTTGAAACAAAAGGCGCTCAATTCTTTTGTTTCAACTTTTTTTCATGAATCGAAAAGAAATGCACCTGTTTATGTTAAACTAGAGAAAATCAACCAAGGAGATGGGAAAATGATGCTAAAAAATTTTATTCAAACAAGTCGCCTCAAGCGCTGGGATTTCATTATTATTTTATTTTTAATTTTAGCTTCCTTTACGCCGCTCTTTCTTTTTGGTTGGCAAAAATTACCAGAAAATGTGGAAATGCAAGCTATTTTACGAGTGGATGGGCAAGAAATTACTACTTTTCAGCTAGTTGAAGGAAAAAAAGGCTTCACCTACCTTTACGAAGATGAAGACGGTGACACGAACTTACTCGAAATTGATGGTAGCCGCATTCGTATCAAAGAAGCCGATTGCGGTGATCAAATTTGTGTACGACGCGGTTGGGCCAGTAAAAATGGCGAAACCATTGTTTGTCTACCACATAAATTAGTCATTGAAATTAAAGCACTAGACGGGAGTGAACAAAACGATTTGATTTATTAATCGTTCAAGTTATGAATCATTTACGAAAAATTATTTTTATTTCTTTACTTGTCGCTCAAGGAGTCGTCATTGGTTTAATCGAAAATTTAATTCCTTACCCTTTTCCTTTTGCTCCTGGCGCAAAACTTGGATTGGCTAATTTAATTACGATTATCGCTTTATTTACGATGCCAAAAAAAGAAAGTTTCTTACTGGTCTCCTTGCGCCTAATCTTGACTACGCTCCTTGGAGGGACGGTTTCAACTTTTCTATATAGCTTTTCTGGTAGCATGTTAAGTTACTTTAGTATGTTACTTGTCAAAAAGCTCGGGCCAAAACGCGTTAGTATCATTGGAATTAGCGCAACCGGTGGCTTTATGCATAACGTCGGACAACTCGTCACTGCTTCTTGGATTGCCCAATCTTGGAGTGTGATGCTTTATTTGCCAGTACTCTCATTTTTAGGGATTTTATCTGGTATCGCGATTGGAATTAGTGCAAATTACTTATTGCAACGCGTTAAAACACTCAAACAATTCCAACAAGCATACGAAGAAGAAACGAAAATTCAGTGGTCTGAATGATAAATACGAAAGGAGACGTTGCTAATGGTCCTTCACCCAATGTGGGCACAATTCCCCCAATTACAAAAAGATTTACAAGCAACCTTAACTTTAATGGAACAATCGATCCAACTAAAAAATAAAGACGTGGAGACTGCCATTTTAGAAATGATTCAAGCCGGCGGAAAATTACTCCGCCCAGCCTATCAAATCCTTTTCGCTCAATTTGGCAAACAAACTGACCACAAAAAAACGATTGCCTTAGCTGCTGCCATTGAAATGTTACATACCGCCACTTTAATTCATGATGATATTGTCGATGAGTCTGATTTACGACGCAAACAACCAACGATTCGAGCACGCTTTGGGAATAGTACCGCTGTTTATGCAGGGGATTATTTGTTTGTGACGTGTTTTAAACTCTTAGCTGATTATGCAAGTTCAATGCAAAGTTTGCAGATGAATTCAAAAAGTATGGAGAAAATCTTAGATGGTGAACTGGGGCAAATGGAAAAACATTACTATATCGAAGTTACCATTGACGAGTATTTGGAAAATATTTCAGGCAAAACGGCGGAACTTTTCGCTTTAAGTTGTGGGATTGGGGCTTTGGAAAGTGGTAGCACCACTTCTTTTGCTAAAAGAACCGGTGATATTGGACACAATATTGGGATGGCTTTTCAAATTTTAGATGATATTTTAGATTATACGCAAACAAGTACGGCTATTGGTAAACCTGTTTTAGAAGACGTACGCCAAGGAATTTATTCATTACCGTTACTTTATGCTTTAAAAGAAAACCCACTTGAAATCAAGCCCTTACTAGCGAAAAAAGAACAACTAACCCTCACAGAAGCCCAACAAGTTTTCGAACTGGTGACTGCTTCAAGCGGTGTTCAAAAAGCCAAAAAAATGGCGGAAAATTATACTAATCAAGCTTTAAAAGCCTTGGAAAAATTACCTAAAGAGCCAGCTTGGGCCAAAGAAACTCTGATTGAAATTACGAAATTGATTTTGCATCGAACCAATTAAAAAAAAGCGTATCACCAACCCCTTTGCTCAAAATAGCACTAGTACTATTTTGAGCAAAGGGGTTAAAAATCTTTTTTGCTAACCATTAAAAAGGATAGATAGACCACTTTAAATAACATACAATCTTTATAGACCACTGAAAAGTGCTAGCTTTCGTCATTGAAAACTAGCACTTTAATTTTTTACCACATGAATCATATCCACGTTAAAAAGTAGTGGTTTATTGCTCATAAAACAAAAGCAGGCGCAATTTTTGAGAGCAGGAGGAGTGAATTTCAAAAAAAATCTTGCTTTATTTTCGTTAACCATTATAATTTGTAAAGGTTAACGAAAATAAAATTGTGACCAATTCTTAAAGAAAAGGTGATTGCATGTTTGAAAATGAAGAAAAAGAACAAATTATAGCGCATTGTTTAACGATTTTAGGAGACAATGCTGATTGGTGGCATTACTATGGAGAAGCCATTAAAGTTAAGCAACAGGCGACAAAGAACCAAATCCGACTCAATAGTTTATTGAACGCCAAAAGTGGGTTATGTAAGGAAGATTGTGGTTATTGTGCGCAATCACAATCAAGTACCGCTCCAATCGAATCGTATCGCTTAATTCCGAAAGCCGAAATTATCCGACGTGCTTTGATTGCTAAAAAAAATCAAGCAAGTACTTTTTGCATTGCGACTAGCGGAACCAAACCTTCAAAGAAAGAATTACTCCAACTTGGGGAAGCCGTCAAAGAAATAAAAGCAACTTTACAAATGGAGATTTGTTTATCAACTGGATTACTAGACGAAGAACAAATCTCTTATTTAAAAAACGTTGGTGTGGATCGAATTAATCATAATTTAAATACACCTAAAGAAAATTATCCGATAATTACAACCACCCATACTTATGAAGATCGAGTGGCAACATTAGAACATTTGAACAAAGAACAAATGAATATTTGCTCTGGCTTTATTTGTGGAATGGGTGAGACAGACGAACAACTCGTGGCCTTGGCGTTTGAACTAGATCGACTAAAGCCTTATTCTTTACCAATTAATTTCTTATTACCAATTGAAGGGACTAAACTTGCCCAACAAAATGAGTTAACTCCGATGAAATGTTTAAAAATTCTAACTATGATGCGACTTTTATTTCCTAAAACAGAATTACGAATTAGTGCTGGGCGTGAGTTTCTCCTAGGGGAATTGCAACACCTTGCGCTCTTAATTGTTGACTCTATTTTTCTAGGAAACTATTTAACTGAACAAGGGGCCACAAAAGAAGAAGACTTCAATATGCTTGAAGCACTTGGTCTAGAGATTGTAGGTGCACCTTATGACTAATCAATATATTGTTTGTAGCATTCATACCGATAGCGGGAAAACAGTAACTACGACACTCCTTTATGATTACTTAAAAGACAAATTACAAGTATCACCCAAAATAATCAAACCCATTCAAACAGGACCTATAAAAGATACAGAGATGTATACAAAATGGAAAGTGCCTCAAGAAAAAATTGGCAATTTTTATTCTTTTCAGACAGCGGCTTCTCCTCATATCGCTTGTAAACTAGAGCAGCAAGCGATTCATTTTGATGACCTATTCGCTTATTCTCACGCTTTACGCTTAAAAGAGCCGGCGCTGATATTTGAATTAGCTGGTGGCCTTTATACGCCAATCAACGATAATCAATTCATGATTGATTTCATTGAAGCGCTACAAATCCCTGTCATTCTCGTTATGAATAATTATTTAGGCTCCATTAACCATAGCTTATTAACGATTCAAGCTTTACAACAAAAAAAGATTCCCATTCAGGGATTTGTCTATAATCACACCGATCAAGATACGAAGTTCTCAGAAGAAATGTGTCATATTATTCAAAAAACAACAAAAATTCCATTGATTGGTGAGATTCCTTACATCACAAATCTAGAAAATCAATTTACCTCTGAGAATATCAGGAAAAAAATTTATCAAGCGTGGTGTCTGCCATGATTCAAACACACAACCGGTCAACAAAACAATTAAGCTATATGGCGATGCTCTTTTCTTTATTAATCGTCTCGGCAAAAATTTTTATTCCTTTACCTTTACTTGATTATTTATCACTACAAATTGTAGTTGTCTATTTATTATTCCCCATTTTAGGATTAAAAAATGGTCTGCTTGTTTCCATTTCCTATTTCATTTTAGGCGTACTTGGATTGCCTATTTTTGCTGCAGGTGGAGGATTGGCTTATATTTTAAGACCTTCTTTTGGTTTTTTGTTGGCATTTGCGGTCTTCCCATTGATTCAGTTCCAAATGAAAAAATCTTTAAATGACAAAGGAACCTTCCAAAGCACCCTTTTGGTCAATTATGCTTCATTAATTTGGATTCATGTCATTGGTATAAGTTATAAATATTTCATTCTCACGACTTCACTTGAGGATCCCACCCCATTATTTGCTGTTTTAACGATTTCTAGTCTTATCGATTTCTCTTGTGACCTTTTATTGGTCACATTCGCTACTTCACTGGAATTACGACTAAAAAAAGTAGCACTAAAAATTGCTATCGTTCATAAATAAATATTTTTACTAGAAAAGAGTCTAAACAAAGGATAGCCGAATTGGGAGAAACAATTCGAGAACAGCTTTCAGCGATTGCTCGGTCATTAGTATTCGGCTAATGAAATAAAATATCTTTAATCGCTCAATGGTAAAAAAAAAGAGAAATCTGGTGATTGCTTCTCTCACCAGGTTTCTCTCTTTTTTTATCGCATGGTCACAAATTCTTCTGACCCGGTTGGATGGATAGCAACTGTTTCGTCAAAATCTTTTTTAGTCGCGCCCATTTTAATCGCAACGGCAAAGCCTTGGAGCATTTCATCGACACCCCGACCTATCCCGTGTAAGCCAACAATTTTTTCTTCTTCTCCTGCGCAAACCAGCATCATTTTCGCTTTTTGGCGATAAGAATCAAGCGCAAAATACATCGGCGTAAATTCCGATTGATAGACTTTGATTTGTTTTTCACCGTATTTTTCTTGCGCTTCTTTTTCTGACAAACCAATCGTAGCCATTGGTGGATGCGTGAAAACGACGGTTGGTACAAGATTGTAATCGAGATGGGCATCGGCCTGATTGTTAAAGAGACGTTCAGCTAAACGACGCCCGGCCGCAATCGCCACCGGGGTTAAATCAATTTTACCAATGACATCCCCGACCGCGTAAATTCCTTTGGTGTTTGTATTTTGGTACTGATCAACCGGAATAAAACCATTTTCGCATAAAGCAATCGTTGTCTTTTCTAAACCTAAGTTATCCACATTCGGCGCTCGACCACCGGCAAAAAGAACGTAATCGCCGGTTAACGTCGTGCCGTTAGCAAAATGCACGAGATAGTTATCCCCAGATTTTTCAATTTTTTCTGGTACGTGGGATTCGTAAAGTTTTATCCCATCTTGTTGATAAAGGGCCATTAAATGGTACGATAGCATTTCTTCAAAACACCTTAATGGACGATGGTAGCGAAACGCCCATGACACTTGTGCACCCAAACCTTGCATGACACCAGCGATTTCTGCTGCAATATAGCCACCGCCAATGACGATGGGCTTTTTAGGCAGTTCGGTTAAAGCAAAAAAATCATCCGAATCACGAGCATATTGGCCACCTGGAATTTCAAGAGACTTTGGTCGGCCACCGGTTGCAATTAAAATATGTGGTGCTTGATATTTCGAGTTATCCACAACTATCGTCTCGTTATCCACAAATTGTGCATAACCTTTAATAACGTCAACACCATTTCCTTCAAGCCCACGAGCATACGCACCATGTAAAAATTCAATGTATTGCTCACGGTTATCCACAAGTTGCTTAAAATTTAAGACGGGTGACGATGCAGTGATGCCATACCCACTCGCGTCACGATGCAGGCTTTCAAAAAGATCGCTGGCTTGCCACATTACTTTTTTAGGAACACAACCAACATTCACACACGTCCCGCCCAATTCTTTTCCTTCAATTAGTAAAACGTTTGCGCCACGCATCGCCGCTCGATTCGCGGAAGCAATCCCTCCACTGCCACCGCCAATTACAATATAATCATATTTTTTCAAAGAAGTTCCCTCCGATTTTATTTCCTTGTATTTACTCAAACTAGCATGTGTGTTTTTTTCTGTCAATCAATCAAACTTCGCTGGAGGAGCAAGGCATCTTTTAATGTAACCCCGTTTTCAACCAACGGCGTTTGATAATTTTGTGTAAAATAATCGGCTAAGACGGACACGACGCGAAAGCCTTGTTTTTGATAAAAGATTAAAGGCACTAAACTCGTTGTGCCGGTTTTCACTTCGATTTGTTCATAAGCTTGTTCTCGACTTTGGCGCAAAGCTTCGCGGAGTAATTGTTGACCAATCCCTTGATTTTGGGCCTCTTTAACCACACTGACGTTCATAATTTCAACCGTTGTGGTATTTTTTTCTTGTAAGACAAGCAGACCGAGCAATTGATTTTTGTCTCGTATTTCGAGTAATTCACTTGTACCTAAGTAGCTTTCAACTACCTTTTTCTCTGGATCGGCTTTAAGCAGGAGCGGCCAATCTTCTAGTTGAATTTGCGTTCGCCATTTTATTTCCATGAAACCACCGCCTTTTTTTTAAATCAAAGTCAAAAGAAAAACCAAACCTCAAAGCGATTCGGTTTTTCTTGTTTATTGGTTATTTTCGTTTACGCATCATATCGCCAACTTTAACTGGCTCAACCACCGGCATCGTTAAAAGCATCATCGGATTTGGCGCTCGATCAATTGATTCGCCGTCTTCATTGTACATGACTTCGACTTTTTGTTCAAAATGATGGAAATTTGGTCCATAAAATTCAATTTCATCGCCGACTTCAAACGCATTTCGTTGACGAATGGTCGCTATTTTGGTGGCTTCATCATAGGCTAATACTTCACCAATGAATTTATACTCAGGAATTTTACGACGCTCACCAAAAAGTTGTTCATTTTCAGTTGGTGTATGGTAATAAAAGCCCGTCGCCAATTCACGTTGGGCGACTTTCCAAAGTTCATCAATCCATTCTTGTTTGCAGACATAATTTTCTGGGTCTTCCATGTAACTATCAACAGCGGCTTTATAGACATTTGAAACTGTTGAGACATAGTGGATTGATTTCATTCGGCCTTCAATTTTAAAAGAGTCCACGCCATTTTCAATTAAATCAGGGATGTGTTCAATCATCGTCATATCGACCGCACTCATTGAAAAATCTTCTGCGACCGCGCCATTTTTCGTTAAACTACGACGTTCGCCGCCAAAAGGTAAGTCATACAAATCATATTTCCAGCGGCAAGATTGCGAGCAACCACCACGGTTTGCATCACGCATCGACATATGATTGGATAACGTACAACGGCCGGAATAAGAAATACACATCGCGCCATGAATAAAGGCTTCGATTTCAACATCGGTATTTTTACGAATTTCTGCCACTTCTGCCATCGATACTTCGCGGCCTAAAACGACGCGCTCTAACCCTTCTTCTTTCCAAAACTCTAACGTTTCAAAGTTGGTAGCCGATGCTTGGGTCGATAAATGAACCGGTAAGCCTGGTGCTTCCGTAATACAAATTTCAATTAAAGCCGGATCTGAAACAATCACAGCTGAAATGCCAACATCACGCAACTCACGGAAAAATTCCCCCGCCCCTGCCTGGTTGCCCTCATGTGTTACCATGTTCGCCGCCACGTAAACTTTGGCGTTGTGGGCTTTAGCAAAGGCCACCCCTTCGGCCATTTGTTCATAGGTGAAATTCCCGGCACGACTGCGTAAACCATACGCATTTCCACCGATATAAACTGCATCTGCGCCATAGTGAATGGCTACTTTTAATTTTTCTAACGTGCCAGCAGGTGCTAAAACTTCTGGTCGTTTTAAAACTTTTTTCTCACTCATGTTTTATCCCCTTACTTAATTTTCGTTGGATCAATATAGTAAAAACCAGTGTCTAACCCACGATTGCTTGGATGGTGGGCGATGATTTGTGCATTGAGTTCTTCGGCTAGCTCTTTTGTCCATGTTTTATTTTCAATCGCTTGACGTGCTTGATCAAAGGTTTTGACAATTTCAACAAATGAATCGCCAGTATTTAAAATACCATCTAGTTTCCACGTCTGAAAACCAGTATCCGCTAACTCTTTTAGCTCTTTCATTAAATTTAAATCATTGTTTGCAAAGACATGCGTGCCATGGCTGTCTTCAAAAATCGAATAGTGCGTTTCATCTTTTTTAGGTTCTGAAAGAAATAAATCACGCGCTCGATCTTTGCCTTCTTCTTGACTGGTAAAATTATAGTAATTTTGTAACAATGGTCGTTTCGAATGGTGAATACAGGTGCCCCCATAAACTAAAACTTCAACGGGTACACTTAATTGTGGCGCCATGATTTGCATTTCTTCAAATGGTACTTCACGTGCTAAAATCGCACCAACCGCCCCTTTTTTGGCCCAAAAATTAATTTGACGGGCACTTGTAACCAACGTTTCACCCGCATAAATAAACGGAATGCGTAACGCTTCATTTTTTTTCATGACAAAAATGGTTCCTGGTTCGCCAACGGTAATTTGGTCGACGCCAATTTCAACTAAAAAAGCTAAATATTCAGGAATCAATTTCATTTTTTCTGGGTGCATAATGCCGTTTACCGCCACTTGAGCTTTTTTACCTGCTTGGTGGGCTAAAGTTACAAGTTCACGTTGCTCTTTACGGTCAAAAGAATGTGGCAAGCGTAAAGCAAATGTTTCTTCACCAAAATAAATCGTATCGACAAACGGCAATACTGCTTGTGCTTGTTCAATCGATGCAACAGTTGTTATGATCTCTATCATGGATGGTAACCTCATTTTCTAAAATTCAATCTTACTTTTTTACAACGAACTTATCGTATCACATGCTTCTTGGCTTTCCAAGTAGTTTTGTTGCTTTTTTCACGAAAAATTCACAGAATCATGTTCACTTAAATACATGAATAGCGACTGGTACGGCGAACTTTTCTGTTCTTTTCCTCTTCTGTTTCCGTTTTCTTTGTGAAGTGGCTGTTATTAAAATAAATAAGTTTGTGTCGATCATTCAAGTTGTCGTTTTTAAAGGTAAAAAAACTCAACCTTTTATTTTTAGGTTGAGTTTCTTAATTTTAAACTTTTTGTAAAATGGCTTCGTTCTTTTTCTCTTTTACGTTTAGTGTAATCGCGCCTTTTGAAGCACCGATTGTCACTTGGTCGCCAATGTGAATTTGTCCCATCAACAAAGCTTCACTTAGACGGTCTTCCACTTCTCTTTGTAAAGCCCGACGAATCGGACGCGCCCCATATTCTGGATCAAAACCGGCTTTACCGATCACATCTAAAGCGGCCGGAGTGATTTTCACACGAACGTCTTGTTCGGCTAACCGTTTAATAATCGACTGACTCATAATTTTTACGATTTGATGGATTTCACCTTGTTCCAATGAACGGAACACAATCGTTTCATCAATTCGATTTAGGAATTCTGGTCGATAGGCTTTTTTCAATTCTTCTAAAATCCGCTTTTGCATCGCTCGATAATCTTTTGATGCATCGACTACATTAAAGCCGACATTTTTTTCTTCGCGTAATTGCGTTGCCCCAATATTCGAAGTCATAATTAAAATCGTATTGCGGAAATCGACTTTGCGACCTTTTGCATCTGTTAAATGCCCATCATCAAGCACTTGTAATAAGATATTAAAGACGTCTGGATGGGCTTTTTCCACTTCATCTAATAAAATGACTGAGTAAGGTTTGCTACGTACTTTTTCTGTTAATTGGCCACCTTCATCGTAACCGACATAACCTGGGGGTGAGCCAATTAAGCGACTGGTACTATATTTTTCCATAAACTCCGACATATCTACGCGAATAAGTGAGTCTTCGCTACCAAACATTGCTTCAGCTAATGCTTTGGCTAATTCTGTTTTACCGACTCCTGTTGGGCCTAAGAACATAAAGGAACCAATTGGACGATTTGGGTCTTTCAAGCCACTGCGCGCACGGCGAATCGCTCGGGCAATCGCTTTAACCGCATCATCTTGTCCAACCACTCGCTCATGTAAGACATCTTCTAAGGCAAGGAGGCGTTCTGTTTCTTTTTTCTCCATTTGTTGTAAAGGGACACCCGTCCACTGCGAAACAACGGCAGCGACATCTTCTTCTGTGACAACATTCGCATAGCCTTCTTCGACTTTCATCTCTTGGATGGTGGCTTCTGCTAAAGCTTGGGCAAATTCTTTTTCTTTCAAGCGCAAACGAGCAGCCTCTTCAAAGTTTTGGTTGCGAATTGCTTGTTCTTTTTCTTCTGCTAAAGCGAGCATCTCTGTTTGCAAACGAAGAGACGTTGGTGCTTCTTCCGCCTTGTCTAAACGAACTTTAGCGGCTGCTTCATCCATTAAATCAATCGCTTTATCTGGTAATTGGCGTGAATTAATATAACGAACGGATAAATGAACCGCTGCATCTAACGCTTCATCTAAAATGCGCACGCCATGATGCTCTTCGTAGCGCGGACGTAAGCCACGTAAAATTTCTTGTGCCTCAGCGGGCGTTGGTTGGTCGACTTGAACACGAGCAAAACGACGCTCTAAAGCGGAATCTTTTTCGATATATTTTTGATACTCATCTAACGTTGTCGCACCAATTGTTTGAAGCTCGCCTCGAGCCAAAGCCGGTTTTAAAATATTGGCCGCATCAATCGCCCCTTCTGCGCCACCTGCTCCAATTAAGGTATGAAGTTCGTCAATAAATAAAATGACATTCCCATCATGATAAATCTCATCAATGATTTTCTTCATGCGGTCTTCAAATTCTCCACGATACTTGGTTCCTGCAACGAGCCCACCCATATCAAGCATCATTAAGCGTTTTTGCTGCATATCTACGGGTACTTCCCCTTGAACAATTCTTTGGGCAAGTCCTTCAACAATGGCTGTTTTTCCAACACCAGGTTCACCAACTAAGACGGGGTTGTTTTTAGTCCGGCGACTTAAAATTTGAATTAGGCGTTTGACTTCATTGGTACGACCAACGACTGGGTCCAAACGATTTTCACGCGCAATTTTAGTCAAATCACGAGCGAGTGAGTCAAGTACAGGGGTTCCTTCTGAAGCGGGATTGCCTGTTGGCGCCCCTTGACGTCGTGGTTGTGGGCGGCGATTGTTACTGTTTGTGTTTTTCGCACCACTTAAGCCCATTTTCTTTTTTAATAATTGACGCATCTTAGCTAAACTAAACCCAAGATTCAATAATAAACGAGCCGCTAATATTTCTTCGTCTCGTAACATCCCTAATAACAAATGTTCGGTACCAATCTGACCGACACCTAAGCGTTTCGCCTCGTCGCCTGCAAAAGCAAAAATTTGACGAGCACGTGGAGAGTAAGGTAAAAAGCCACCTACTGGGTATTCTTTCATTGCGCCATAACCCGTCACATGCTCAATTTCTTCACGAATATCACTTTCGGTTACGCTCATTTCACGTAAAGTCTTACCCGCAATCCCTTCTTGTTCAACAATTAAAGCGAGCAGCAAATGCTCTGAACCAACGGACTGGTGCTTAAAATGCTTGGCTTCTTCTTGTGCAATGCTTAAAACTGCTTTTGCTCTTGGTGTAAATAATTCATCCACGACATTCACTCCTTTTCTTGATAACTTAAACGTTCTAATAATTCATGTAAAATAGCAGCCCGAATTGCTTGCTCTTGCGAAAATTGACCTAAAGTTGCTTTGCTGATGGTCGAATAAAGCAAATCGGCTTCTCGTTTGGTTAATAATTCTTCTTCGTATAGTTTTTGCAACATGCCTCTTGCTTCTGCTTCTGTTAACGCATCATCAAACATTTGGTTCATTTCTCTTAGAAATTGATAATAACTTGAAATTTGAACTTTCTCAATCCGAATATAGCCGCCTCCGCCACGTTTACTTTCAACGGTATAACCACGCTGGATTGTAAAACGTGTATTAATGACATAATTAATTTGTGAAGGGACACACTTAAATAAATCGGCCATCTCTGTTCGACGAATTTCAATCATTGAACTATTTTCGAGAATCTTTTTCAAATAAGCTTCAATTGAATCGGACGTATTTCGTTGATTCATTGTATCGCACCCTCCCTTGACTAATATTGACCTTAATTATACTGAATTTTGCTGAAAATGAAAAGGAGAAGGGTCTTCCTACTTGGATTTTACTAAATAAATTTAGTGAAATCCGCTCTCGTAAGCTAAGTTTAGTGACCATCTAAAAGTGCATGTATTTAAAGATCAATTTAATTTGTAAGCACCGCTCACCTACGAGAATTCATTGGCTTTTGGGGCCGTGAGACCGCTTCGAGCCTGTAGTCTCTCAGCTTTCGAGCTTCAAACGGAGAGCTAGTTGCTAAAGCACCAAGCTTCCGTAATTCACATCGAATCTTTTAACACGGCTCCGGCGCCAATGATTCTCTCCGATTCACTTGTATAGAGGAATTAGTAATAGGTGCCTAAAAACCTTCATTTAACAAAAGAAAAAGATTGAAAATAAGAGTTTTCTTAAATTTGCATAACAGTTTCTTCAGCACTGAAGCCATATTTTTTTGAATTAGTAAGGCACCTAAAGTCATTCATAAAAACTACGCAACAATGCCTTTTTTAATAAGAAATTTTTTATTTAATCGATAGACATTAATTAAATTACTCAAAATTTATACTCTCCAAATTTTTAAGATTCAGTCAAAACTCTAATTGTTAAAGAACAAAATTTTTATAATGTACACTGTATTTTTAAGATTACTTTAACTCTTCAAGTTTTCTCACTGTAATATTAAAACACCGATTAAAAGATATTTTCTTTTAATCGGTGTTTAGTATATAAATTTTAAGGAACAGTCAGTGGATCTGTTTGACTGCGATCTACTTTTTGACTAACTTCAGGATTTGAATCTCGTTGTACGAAAATTGTCGCTGTTTCTCCATCTTTTACTGTAACAGAAACAGGAATCGTTTCAAATTGATTATTTACATTAACAGAAATTTTTCTTACCAACTCATGATCACGTTTAGCGTCTGTTACCCAAATGTATATTTCTTGCTTCTCCGACAACTCTTCTCGCCAATTAGCTCTTACATCTACACTAAAACTACTCATTTCAGGTTGTTCTACTTCTTCTTTGCCTTTTGAAATGGTCAAAGTGACCGTTGCGCCTTTAGCAAGTTCGGTGCCTGCACTTGGATTCGTCTGAATGACCTTGTCTTTTTCAACGTTATCACTATTTTCTTCAACAATTTCTGTCACAAAACCAGCGTCTTCTAAAGCTTTTTTAGCGCTGTCTTTTGTGTCACCAACTACATTTGGGATTTTTACCAATTCTTCCCCTTTACTTACAACAAAGGCAATCGCGGTTTTCCCAGGCGTAATTTTAGCTCCAGCTTCTGGTGTTTGTGAAATAATATTACCAGCTGGAACGGTGGCGCTATATTCTTCTTCAAAAGTGATCGGATTGTCACCTAAACCTAGACTATTTAAACTACGGCTCGCCGCTTCTTTCGTACTACCAGTAAAGTCAAGCATCTCAATTGGTTCTTCCCCTTTACTGATGATCAACTCCACTTTTGTCTCTTTTGGTACGACTTCGGTTCCTGGTTCTGGTGTTTGACGAATGACTTCGCCTGCTTTCACCGTTTTATCGTATTCTTCTTTTGAAGTGATGTTCTTTGCCTCGAAGTTCAAATTAGTTAACTCGCGTGTCGCTGAACGTAACGTTTCACCAGTGACATCAATCATATCAATGGTTTTACTACCTGAACTTAAATACAAAACAATCTCACGGCCTTCTTTCACTAAAGAACCGGATTCAGGAGTTGTTTTTACCACGCGATCTTTTTCAATCTCATCACTTGAAATTGTTTTGGTTTCTGAAGCAATTTTTAAACCGGCTTCTTTTAACGTTTCTCGGGCAACAATTTCGGTTTGATTTGTGACGTCTGGTACTTCCACTTGGTCTTTGCCCCCGCTAAAGAAAAAGAATGCACCGATGACAGCAACAAGTGCGACTAGCCCTAATAAAAGCCATAGCCAAAGCTTCTTTTTCTTTTTGGGTTGTTCTGCTTCTGGCTGCTCTACGTCTTTTTTAGGTGGTGCCATTTCTTTAAAGCTTTCTGGCATCGGTGTGTCTTCGGTAATGGGCGTTAAGACCCGGGTTTCATCCAACAGTGCACTTGGTTCCCAACGCGCTTCATCTAAACGCCCCGGCGAAAGAACCGTTTCTAAGTCTTGCAACATTTCATCGGCGGTCTTATAGCGATCCGCGGTTTCTTTAGCCGTCGCTTTTAAGACCACATTTTCCAATGATTGCGGAACGGTTCGATCATACATGCGGATGGATGGCACATCATCTTGAAAATGTTTTAGTGCAATCGTTACTGCCGATTCGCCATCAAACGGCACTTGGCCGGTCAACATTTCGTACAAAATAATTCCTAGAGCATAAATATCGGACTGATTGGTTGCCATACTGCCACGCGCTTGTTCAGGTGACAAATAATGCACGGAACCTAGCATGGTGTTGGTCTGTGTAATCGACGTTTCAGAAAGCGCAATCGCAATTCCAAAGTCAGCTATTTTAACCGAACCATCTTCATCCATTAAAATATTTTGTGGTTTTAAATCCCGGTGAATAATCCGGTGTTGATGTGCTAGTGCAACGGCAGATAAAATTTGTTTCATAATATCAACAATTGACGCATACGGCATTGGGTAGTGTGTTTGGATATAACGTTTTAAATCCATCCCTTTTACGTATTCCATCACTAAATACTGCATCCCATCTTCTTCGCCAACATCATAAACCGCAACAATATTTGGATGGACTAATTCCGTTGCCGCTAACGCCTCTCTTTGGAAACGGCGGATAGCATTTTTATCGTCTTGGAAATCAAAGCGTAAAACCTTAACCGCTACTTCACGATTTAAGATCAGGTCTTTGGCTAAAAAGACATTGGCCATTCCGCCGCTGCCAATTGTTCCTAAGATTAAGTAACGACCATTTAACTTATTCCCAATTTCAATCATGGTTTTTTCCTCCAAAATCAATTAATAAAACAGTGATATTATCTAATCCGCCTTGTTGGTTCGCTGTATCAATTAAGGCTTGGCCAAGCGCTGGTAAACTCTCTTTTGTTTGAATTAATGCCAATATGTCTTCTTCTGAAACCATATTGGTTAAACCATCTGAACAAATTAAAATTAAATCCCCCAAGCGATACGGATACGTTGCAACGTCCACTTCAACCGTTCCAGGCATCCCAATTGAACGGGTAATGATATTTTTACGCGGATGAACAGCCGCCATTTCTTTTGTAATTTCGCCTGATTTCACTAGCTCATTTACTAGCGAATGATCTTCTGTTAACGGCAACAATTGATTGTCTCTTACAATATAAATCCGACTATCCCCCACATGGGCCAGAGCAATTTGGTCTTCAAAAACCGCAACCGCTTCAAAGGTTGTCCCCATACCACTTAATTTCAAATCAGCTTGCCCTTTTTCAAAAATAAGTTGATTGACTTTTTGGATTTGCTGAATAAACCATTGTGTCGCTTTTTGACTTTCAGTGATGGTCGTTTTTTGCCAATTTTGGCCAATTTCTTCGACGGCTTGACGACTAGCGATATCGCCCGCTTGATGCCCACCCATCCCATCAGCTAGTAAAGCTAACGTATATTGTTGTTGATTACAAAACGTGGCGACATAATCTTGATTACTATTTCTTTTTTTTCCTTGATCACTCTGGAAATAAACTTCCATTTCTTTCCACCTCACTATTTTTTTCTTAGACAACTAATGAAAAATCCATCCGTTTGAAAAACTTGTGGATAAAGAGTTAATGTTTGGTTAGTAATACTTTGATCTAACGCTTTCGAAGCGGAAAAAGGAAGTTGTTCAAAGTCAGCGTGTTCCGCTAAAAATTTTTCGACGACTTGTTGATTTTCATCTGAGACAATTGTACAAGTACTATAAACTAAAAGGCCGCCTTGTTTTAAGGTTGGGGCCACACTTTCTAAAATTGCTAACTGAATCGTCGGTAGTTGTTCAAAGTCACTTGGTTTTTTGTTGTATTTAATATCTGGTTTCCGACGCATCAAGCCTAACCCTGAACATGGGGCATCCACTAAAATACGATCAAAAGTCTCTGGGGCAAAATTCTCGCTTACCGTGCGTGCATCCATGACTTTCGTAGTCACAACATCGGCCAAGCCTAAACGTTCCGCATTTTCTTCAATTAAGCGGACTTTATGGGCATGAATGTCTAAAGCGGTCACTTGTCCGCCTTGTTTTCCGTCTAGGTAAGTAGCGATGTGGGTGGTTTTCCCACCAGGCGCGCCACAAGCATCTAATACTTGGTGCATGGGCGCCACTTGTAAAGCAGGAGCCACTAGCATCGAACTTTCATCTTGAATCGTCATTTTCCCTTCTTTAAAAAGCGAGCTTCCCGCTAAAAAGCCTTTTTGGCCAACAATGCCCTCGGGTGCAAGCAAGCTTTCTTTGGCTTCAATTCCTTCTGCCTGAAGCTGTGCCAATGCTTCGGCACGCGAGATAGACTTAGTCATGACACGAGCACTCACTTGACTCGGTTCATATAAAGACAGACCGAGTTCTCGCGTTTGTTCATAGCCCATTTCGGCAATAAATTTCTCAACTAACCACTGTGGCATGCTAATTTCAATAGCAAGTCGAGCAATCGGGTCTTTGATTTGCGTTAACTCTGCGACGCCTTGTCTTTGAATATTTCTTAAGACGCCATTCACAAATTTGCTTACTCCTATATTACCACGAGTTTTGGCAATTTCCACTGCTTCATTTACAATGGCATGGCTAGGGACTTTGTCTAAATAAAGCATTTGATATAAAGACAGTTGCAATAATAGCCGAACCCAATCTTCAACTTTTTTAGCTTTTTGAATAAACGGTGTTAAATAATAATCAAGTAACAATTGGCGGCTCACCGTCCCGTAGACCAGTTCCGTTAATAAGCGCGCATCTTTTTCATTTAACTCACTTTTTTTTATGAGGTCACGTAATAATAAATTGGAATACGCCCCACCTTTAGAAATACGTTCCAGTGCTTCTAGCGCAACATAGCGTACCGTTTTTTTTGTTTGTTTTTTACTCATTGATACCCACCTTTTGATCGACTGCGACTTTTTGACCGCTACCGTTTAAAAATTCTGCAATCGCTTGAACCCCTTTACCAGCTGGTTGCAGCTGCTCAAGGGCTAAAACACTACCTTGCCCACAAGCGATTTTCAACGTTTCTTTGGTGCGCTCGATAATTGTTCCAGGGGCTTTGGTTGTGGTTTCTGCCAGTGGTTTAACGCTTAGTATTTTCCAACGTGTTCCTTGATATGTTGTAAATGCTACCGGCCAAGGACGCATCCCACGCACTTGCCAGTCAATTTCTTGGGCAGACTTTTGCCAATCAATCGCTTCTTGTTCACGGGTAATATTGGGTGAAAAAGTAACCAACGCTTCGTCTTGAGGCGTGGCTTGTAATTTTCCTGCAATGATTTCAGGTAAGGTTTCAAGCAATAACTCTTTGCCTAAAAGACTTAATTCTTCAAATAAAACACCGACATCATCTTGGTCTGTAATTGGAATGGTTTTTTGGGCATAAATGCCACCAGCATCCATTTTTTTAATCATTTCCATAATAGTGACCCCTGTTTCTTTGTCGCCTGCCATAATCGCATAATGCACCGGTGCTCCACCACGATACTTTGGTAAAAGTGATGCGTGAACGTTCAAGGCCGCAATCTTAGCTGCTTGAAGTAATTTTTCAGGTAAAAATTGGCCAAATGCGGCAGTAATCATCAAGTCTGGAGCCATGGCTATAATTTCAGCCATTTCTGGCGATTGATTTATTTTTTCTGGTTGTAATACTGGTAAATTTAAACGTAAGGCCGCTTCTTTTACTGGGGTTTGCGTAATCGTTCTTTTACGACCGACTGGACGATCAGGCTGGGTCACAACGGCCAACACCTCATAGCCAGCAGCAACCAATCCTTCTAAAATGGGCACGGAAAAAGCCGGTGTTCCCATAAATACAACTTTAGTCATTTTCTTTTTCCTCCATATAATTTTCTAGTTCTTCTTCGGGAATTTGCTCAATCATTTGATCAATAAAAAGCTTGCCTTGTAAGTGATCAATCTCGTGCAAAATGGCCCGCGCTAAGTAGCCGTATGCTTCGACTTCCATTTCTTCGCCTTCACGGTCATAATAACGCACGATGATTTCATCCGGGCGAGCGACAGTGCCAAAGACATGCGGAATGCTTAGACACCCTTCCACATCAATTTCGCGGCCTTTCGCTGACAACACTTGTGGATTGATCAATTCAAACAAATCGCCTTCTTCGACTTCCACGAGTGCGACTTGAATATTTTTGCCAACTTGAGGAGCAGCGATCCCAACACCATCATGGGCAAGCATCGTTTCGTGCAAATCGTCTAGCAACTTAAGTAACGCTGGCGTAATCGCCTCAACCGGGGTACTTGGTTCATATAATTTTTTGTTTGGATGAATTACAATTGGGTAACGCATAGCAAACTCCTTTTTTTAAATAAAATTTAATGGTTCATAATCAATGGCCACAAATAAGTTTTGCCTTTGTTCAACTTGGCTTTCGTTTAAAATTTGTTGTAAAACGGCTTGGAGATGTGGCTCTCTTTTATACTTTAAAATTAACTGATAGTAATAGCGGTTTTTTACCCGTGCGACGCCACTGGGAATCGGGCCTAAAATCCGACACTCCGAACTAAGTGCTTGTTGCAATTGTTGCGCAATCGCAAACATTTTGCGAGCAGCGATTTCTTCGTTTGGATGACTCGCCGTAATTTTTACCGTAAAATAAAATGGCGGATACCCACTTTGATGACGTAAAAACATTTCTTGTTGGTAAAAAGTTTCATAGTCTTGTTCTTTTGCAAGTAAAATACTATGATGCTCAGGGTTAAATGTTTGGACAATGACTTCCCCGGCTTTTTGCCCCCGTCCTGCTCGGCCACTCACTTGCGTTAACAACTGAAAAGTTCGCTCACTCGATCGAAAATCAGGCAAATTCAAGGCGGTGTCTGCATTTAAGACGCCAACTAAAGTAATATTAGGAAAGTCGAGCCCTTTTGCAATCATTTGTGTCCCGAGTAAAATATCGGCTTCGTGTTTTTCAAAAGCCGTTAAAATCTTTTCGTGCGCTCCTTTTTTTCCCGTCGTATCGACATCCATTCGCAAAATACGTGCCTTAGGAAACAAAGCTTGTAGTTCTTCTTCGACTTTTTGCGTGCCGGTGCCATAATAGCGAATCTTATCCCCTTGGCAGTCTGGGCAACGATGGGGAATATTTTCTTGATGGCCACAATAATGGCAGCACATTTTTTTAATGTCCATATGAAGCGTCAAGGAAATATCACAATTCGGACAAGGCAAGACGTAACCACAATCACGGCACATCACGAATGACGAGTAACCCCGACGATTTAACAGCAACACCATTTGTTCTTTTTTATTTAGACGATCTTGAATTTTTTCTTGTAATAAATACGAAAAAGTACTCAGATTGTGTTTTTGAAATTCTTCTTTTAAATCAACGACCACCACGCTAGGCAATTGCGCATTGTGGCTTGCACGTTTTGTTAACATGAGTAGTTCATAACGTTTTTTTTGGGCGCGTGCTCTTGATTCTAAAGAAGGAGTGGCACTTCCTAAAATCAATGGACAATGGTGGTACTGACTACGCCAAATGGCTAAGTCACGGGCATGGTAACGCGGTGTCTCGTCTTGTTTATAAGAAGTCTCGTGTTCTTCATCAATAATAATGACCCCGATATTTTTTAAAGGCGCAAAAATGGCTGAACGAGCCCCCACCACCACTTGTGCTTCTTCGCGTTCAATTTTACGCCACTCATCATATTTCTCACCTTGAGACAGACCACTATGTAAAACCGCCACCGCTTTACCAAAGCGACTTTTGAAACGCTGAACCATTTGAGGCGTGAGTGAAATTTCTGGTACTAACATCATCGCCGTTTTCCCTTGCTTTAAAAGTTCCGCAATTGTTTGTAAATAAACTTCTGTCTTACCACTGCCAGTAATCCCTTCCAGTAAAAAGGTCGTGGCTTGTTGGCTGTGACTAGCAGCTAGAATTTTCGCTACTGCGTCAGCTTGTTCATCATTTAAAGCAAACGCTTCGGAAGGGGCAAACGTTTGGTTTTCAAACGGATCACGGTAAACTTCTTTTTCTTCGTAACTTAACCAACCTAGCTTTAATCCTTGGTTTAACTGACTAGTCGTCAAACCTTGCTCTTTATAAAATGACACACTTTGATACGGATGTTCGACTAATAAAGCAAGTAACTGGTGCTGTCGTTGCGCATTTGGGCGTAAAGTTTGGGCGATGTCGGCTTTTTTTTCGGCAGTTATTTGGCTTTTAACTTGGCGAATTGTTTTTTTACGCCCTTTTTCTTTGACTAAGTACTGTAGTTCGACCACGTTTTGCTCGCGTAGTTTTTTGAATAGTGGCAATGCTTGCTGTTCTTCAACTAAATCCCAACTAATTGTTTCTTTTTTTTCAAAAAAGGTCGCTTGAACCGCGTGATTTGGGTCTTTTAAAAGAAATTGCTTTTCGTAAGCAGCTTTCATCGCCGCTGGTAACATTGTTTGTAAGCACGTAATTTTAAAAGAAAAAGTTGTCTTTTTCATATGATCGGCCAATGCCAGTAATTCTTCATTTAAAACAGGCGAAACGTCTAGCACATTCATAATGGCTTTGAGTTGGTCAGTTGTAATTTCTGCTGGCAAGTCCGCTGTGAGGCCGACAACAAACCCTTGTAAGTGACGATTCCCTTCGCCAAAAGGGACTTCCACACGCATTCCGACTTCAATAACCTCTTGCCACTTTTCAGGAATGAGATACGTATACGGCTGATCGGTTTGCATCGTTGGGACATCGACAATGACTGCTGCGTATAACGTCATTTAACCCCTTCCTTTCCGACATTTTTAGATTTCCTTCTTATTTTACTCGAATTGTTTGCTTTTGTCTTTAAAGCAAACAAAAAGTCTGAGAACGAGACCTCAGACTTTTATTTATTTTATACCGATGCAAATTAATCTCGACGTACTTTTGCTTCTAGCTCTCTTTGTTCTTGCTCTTTGCGTGCTTTTAACTCTTCTTCTTCTTGCTTCATTCGCGCGCGTTTAATTTCAGGATGTGGATCATTGATGACAGTCTCTGCTTCAATTTCTTCAAGCGCTTGTCCAACACTTTTAACTGAATCAAATTTATCTAACGTTGGTTGACTTCCAGCCTCAAGCTCATGTGCACGTTTACTAGCTAAAATCACAAGTGAATATTTTGAGTTTACACGATCTAACAATTTATCAATCGACGGTTTTAACATCATTTTATTCTACAACTCCTCTAACATTTTTCGATATTTCCCAATGACACGCTCCACGCGAAAATGCTCACTGGCAATAATTTCTTTAATTCGTTTTACAGCTAACGGTACTTCATCATTCACGACGGCATAATCATACAGTGCCATCATTTCAATTTCTTCTTTAGCAACGCGCATCCGCTCATCAATCACTTCTGGCGCATCTGTTCCTCGTCCAGTGATGCGTGAACGCAATTCCACTAAATCCGGTGGTGTTAAGAAAATAAAGACACCATCCGGCACTTTTTCTTTTACTTGACGAGCCCCTTGAACTTCAATTTCTAAAAAAACATCTTTGCCTTCATCTAACGTTTTTTGCACATAAGAAAGTGGCGTCCCATAGTAATTGCCCACGTATTCGGCGTACTCTAACATTTCACCCGTTTGAATTAATGCTTCAAACTCTTCCCGGCTTCTAAAGAAATAATCTACGCCTTCTACTTCACCAATTCTTTTTTTACGAGTTGTCATCGAAATAGAGTATTGAAAGTCGTTGTCTTCACTTTCGAAAATAGCCTTACGAACGGTTCCTTTACCTACACCTGAAGGTCCCGATAATACAATTAATAACCCACGCTCTGTCATGTTGATGTCCTTTCACTTTTGAAGATTTACTTATCGTTTATTGTGCACTTTTTTTCAGTAAATTTCAAGAATTACTTTAATATACCAAAATTTCGACTAAAAAGCTACTTTCAAACAAATTTTATCCTCTCCGACACGTTTTTACTCAACATTTTGGACTTGTTCACGAATTTTTTCAATTGTCGTTTTTAATTGAACGACAATGTTCTTAATGTCAATGGCACTTGATTTTGAACCAATCGTATTGACTTCTCGATTCATCTCTTGAATTAAAAAGTCTAATTCTCGACCGACCGGCTTGTTACTTGTTAAGAGTTGTTCAAATGTTTCAACGTGAATTTTTAAACGATCAATTTCTTCATGAATATCACTTTTTTCTAATAAGATGACCATTTCGGTTAATAGCCGTTCGCGGTCAATTTCCGTACTTAAATACTCAGTTAGCTTCTTTTCAAAACGAGTCAAATACTCTTTTTCAAAAACAAGAAACAAACCCGCCAATTCAGCTAACATTACTTGTAGTTGTTGCAAGTTTTCTTGTAAAACTTGTAAAATACCGGCGCCTTCTACTTGGCGACTTTGATCATTGGCATTCGCTGCTGCTACAATTGCCGCAAGTAATAGCGCTTCTAACGCTTCATCGACAGTCTTTTTTTCTTGGACTTGAACAAATTCTTCTTTTTCAAGCAAACTTTGTAATAAATGCTCCGGTGCCAATGTCGTTTGAAAACGAGTATGGGCCTCTTGATTAACTTGAGCCATAAAAGCTTCAATTAAATCCCAGTGAATTTTCACTTCTTTTTGTTGGTCATTTAATTCGGTTAAAGTGACGAAAACTTCGATTCGTCCTCGTTTTAAAATTTCTTTCATCGCTTGACGTGCCGCTTGCTCAAAAGGATGCAACGCTCGAGGTAATCGCAATTGAAAGTCTAAAAAACGATGATTAACACTTTTAATTTCCACTTCAATTTGATAATCTTTGGATTCTTTTAACGCTTTACCAAAACCCGTCATACTTTTCATTTGATTTTCTCACCTACATTTTTGAAATTAGTTGGCTTAACGCCTCAAATTCTTCATTGCTTAAAGTTACGCCTTTACCCATTTTCTCGTGATTTGGTCCCCAATCTCTCAAATCAAATTTAGGTGGGCGACCGTTCCAACTCACTAAATTTAACTCTTTGCGCCAACCTTTCGCATTTTCTGATAAAACACCAATTTCTTCCACAATCTCATAAGAAAATTCACTCTTACTCACGTATTTTTCCTCCTTTACCTAAAATGTTTGTTGCGTCATTGAAAAAGCTTCTAACATGGCCGGTGTTGCTTTATCAACGGGAATCGTTTCTGTTAATTTGCCTTGGACCATCCAACGCGTAATCCCGGCTGCCTCACCACACGTAATTAACGTCACTAACGTCTGGTCCGGCACTTCCTCAATTACTTCGACTTGATACGCTTCGATACGCTTTGATTCAATCGTTTCGTAAACATAAATTTGATCTAAATCGGTTAAATAAATCACATCACCCATTTTAACTTCCTCTAAACGCGTAAATAAAATCGTTGACTGCTCAATTCGGTGGCTCGCTAATGCATAGTTGCCTTGCCCCATTTGTTGCTCTGGGCTGAAGGTTCCTGCCCCAAATAAAAGAGCTTCATTGCCTAACCCTTTAAAAATTGGTAATTGAATTTCGACGCTCGGAACGGCTATGCCTCCAATCACCGGCAAGACTTTACCACTTAATTGCGCTTGTAAGACCGCTTCCAAACTAGCAGACTCCACTGCCGCAAAATCAAATGTTGCTTCGACTTGCTTGTTTGCTTCGATTTGTTCACGAGTAACTTGTTCTATTTGATAACGTGCACTTGTTTTAGACATTAAAAATTGTTTGATTTGACGATTAAAAACGAGAGCCAGTCCAAGTAGCAATAAGAGAAATAGGCCCAGATTAATTAGGATATTTTTCAATCTTTTTTTCTTCATTTATGAAAACTCCTCTCTCATTTAATCATACCACAATTTAAAGCCAAATATTAATGATTGTAACCGGATTTTAATCGAAAAGATATAAGCTTTTTTCATAGAAATGAGGTAAAATGAAACTAAGAATGAAAATTATTTTTAGGAGGGGAGAACTTGACTGCGCTTGTTTATATTCATCTGGATACGATTAGTAATACCGTTTTAACCAAAGGCCTTACCGCTCGTGATTTTCAGCAAGGAATTGTTCATCAACCTAAAAATCTATTGTTATTAAATCCAACAACTGAACTTGGGGAACACGAGAGTCACACCGCCTTAAAAATTGTTCGCGGCACCGAAGCCATTCAACAATTTTTTCAAATCAGCGGTCGAACACGACAAACAAATGAGAACAAATGGATTGATTTTTCTGACTTAAATATGCTTAAGGAACTCACGCCACTCGAGATCTCTGAGCTACTTTATTTTGGTCACATGAAAACACACCTTCACTCCCCCTTCTTTTATAAATTACAAAATAATTTTGTTTACTTTGAATTAGAATCCGGCTTGAATCGAACGTATTATCGTTACATTGATGAATTTTATCGGATTTTAGCCTTAAAAATCACACGCTTTTCACTAGAAAAATTAAATGAACGCCGAACGTTTTTCCGTAAAACACAACCCGTTGAAAAACTGAATTACGAATTACTTAAAACACTCAAAGAAGCCATGAAAGAAGGCCTGGTTTTTTCTTTTGAAGATGCCTCACTCAAAAATAATGAGCTGCAAATTCCCATTTTATTTGCCGATGAAAGAACCGTTCTTGAAAGAAGTTTTAAATTAAAGCAAGAATATTTACTAGGATACTTAACGTTTCATTGTGAAGTCCAAAGCTGGACCTTAGATTTGTATGATGAGTTGTTTGACTTTCATTCAAAAACAATGCCTTTTTTGTAAAAGATCATCAGAAAAAGAAAGTTATTTATCCAAATTTATAGATTCTACTTTCTTCACTTGAACAGCTAGTAAATGAATGGAGGCAAACGATGAACAATGTTGAATTAACCCGATTCAAAGTAAAAAAAGGCAAATCATACGTAGTCGACGAATGGCTTACCTTTTTGAACAAACATCTCGCTGAAACACTACAAACACTTGCACAAGAAAAGATGTTTGTAGAAACCATTTTTCGAGAAACATTAAATGGCGAAGTAAAATCCCTCTGTCAAACCGTTACTTAAATTTTAAAGCCGCTGAATCTTCAATTTTAAATAATCGTGGTACGGCACGATAAAGTAAAACTAAGGCTAGAGCCGTGATGCCCCCGGTGGCTAAACCACTTGCCCCATTCATTACTAACGAGAAGATACTTGGTGCCAGTCCCCATAAAGCGTACTGTCCCCAAAAAATCCAGCCCGCAACAAAATGCCAAAAATAACGCGCTAAAGAGCCCGCCAATGCGCCTTTAATCACAATAAAGGTTGCTTTTTTAACGTCTTCGTTATGAATTGCTTGCATCAACGTGCCCATAAATACGCCCGCAAAGCCTGCAAACATGAACGCTAGTGAATATTCAATTAAAACTTGTGGCACACTTAAAAAGTACACTTGCCCTAATGGGAAATGCAATAACCCCCACACAAGCCCAGCTAATAGACCTGGTTTCACTCCACGACGTAAAGCAAAAATGGTCAATGGAATTTGTCCCAATGAAATGGAAAAACTCGAGCCAACCTGTAAGGGAATCAACGAAAAAACCATGGCCAATGCTGCCATCAACGTGCCCTCAACTAAAATTTTTGTTTTTATTTGCATAAAAAAACTCCTCCTTTAGAATCTTCACAATTCACAAAGGAGAAGTATCTTTTTAAATTTATACTTCTGCTCGTCACAATTCCTACGTTCGCATAACCGAAACAGGTACGAAGGGTTTAGAGTAAACTCATTCTCAGCCCAAATGGACTCCCCTTTGTGATTGGATTCTATTTAATTTTTTGATACAAGTCTATCTTAGCATAAATCAGCAAAAAAAACAGTTTTTAATCATTACAAGACTCTTTTCAAGCAACTACGATTGATAAAACCAATGACTGTTTTGAAATTCCATTTATTTTAAGCCGTTTGATTGACTTTTCTGGCTAGATTCAACACAATTAGAAAAGAAGATTGTTATTTTTAGATGAACCAATTTCATAACTCTGTTTTTAAAAAGATAAACACTCATCCAATTTCAAATCGTTCAATTTTTTTTTGAAATTTCATGACTATTTCTTTTCGGCATTCCTCTTAGAAAAACGTTGATTGACAAAGGTTTTGACATTATAAGTAAGTTGTATCAGATGATAAAAGACAATGGCATGTGCAGATTTGTAAAAGCGCGTATCATTAAGCTGATAATTCTCCTTCAGGTAGGCATTGACTCGCTCAACACTGCTTCTTTCTTTGTACTTGGTCTCCCAGGTTTTTGTTCCTCGAGCGGGATGATTGTATTTTCTTGGATCATTCATCTGTTTGATTTTTATGACTTTTTGGCAGAGACCTTCGTGTTTTAAAGGGCAGTTTTGACAGTGGTTTTTGGGTTGTACATACTTAAGCGCACCATAACGAGAATCATAACTATCATATTGATAGCTATGTTCTAAAAGGCAAGTAGGGGCATAGTAATCGTCCACTTCTCCATCATTTTTCGGGACAGATTTCAAGGGGATAATCGGTTCAAATCCTAAATCATGGACTTCTTGATAAATTTCTTGGGCATCGTAGCCTTTATCAAAAGAAAAGTAGGTGGGTTCCTTCTTCGTAGACAACAAAGGGGCTGTTTGACGAATGGTTGGAATCGCCAAACTAACATCTGAAGCGAAGGCCGATGCGATATCCATACAAAGAATGTACTGGTTCTTGGTAGACACAGCCAATGTTCCTTTATAGCCAAACCAAAAATCATTCTTCCCTTTACTATTTTTTTTGACACCCCAAGCCGGATAGGTTGGGATTAACGTTCGTAGTTCTTCCTTTGCCAGCGTGCGTTGTTCTTTCGTCGATGGTAATTTTGGATTCTCTGTTTTTACTGGTTTGGTTCGTGCCTCGATGGCCGTGACATCAATCGCCACGTTTTCTTCAAAAATGTCCAATTCTTCGTTGATTAACTGAAGTAGCGATTGGTTCATTTGTTCGATAACTGAAAGATTGCTTGCCAAAATAGCCATTACACGGGAGTAGGTGGCTTCAGAAGGAATCGCTTCAGAGTAAAGAAATCCCACACTTAATTTCAAACGAAGGTCACTTTTTAAGCGATTGATTAAAGCTTTTTGTGTCGGAATTTTCTCCATAATGCGAACCATTAAGGATCGTAATAGTGCTTCATAATTAACCGTAATGGATGGACCAACGCGGGTTTCTTTTTGGAATAAGTTCAATACATTTGTCCAATCGAGTGGGGAGAAGATTTCTTTATACTTCTCCTGAATATCCAATTTTTCTAAATAATCAATGTCAAATAAAGTCGGTTGTTGTATAATAGACATAGGGAATCCCTCCTGTGAGTACTTGTCCGTCGTAGACAACCTAATTGTACCATATGGGGAGGTTCCTTTTTTGTGTCTTTTGAAAGAGCTGGTGTATCAATGGTTTGAAGACCTAAATAATTATGAAATTGGTTCAGATAGGAGTTGCAATATGATTAAAGACTTGCTTAAACATGTTGGGCAGTACAAGAAAGAGAGTCTTTTGACCCCTTTTTTTGTTACGCTCGAAGTCGTTTTAGATGTTCTCATTCCATTATTAATGGCTTTAATTGTCGATCGTGGGATTAGCGCTAAAAACCAAGACAATATCATCTGGATTGGACTTGCTTTATTAATTAGTGCGATTTTAGCTTTGCTCTTTGGGATGTTTTCTGCGCGGTATGCGGCGACGGCTTCGGCTGGGTTTGCCAAAAACTTGCGACAAAGTATTTTTGAGAACATTCAACGTTTTTCTTTTGCCAATATGGACCGTTTTTCAACACCAAGCCTAGTGACACGGTTGACAACCGATGTGACGAATGTTCAAAACGCTTTTCAGATGACGATTCGGATTTTGGTACGTAGCCCATTACTCTTTACTTTTTCCTTAATTATGGCTTTTCGGGTCAATCGTGATCTAGCACTCATTTTTTTATACGTTGTTCCTTTTTTAGCGATTAGTTTAGGCTTAATTATTCGTTTTGCCTTGCCAGCTTTTCAAAGTGTCTTTAAAATTTATGACCGCTTAAATCAAGTCGTACAAGAAAACCTCCAAGGGATTCGGGTGGTCAAATCTTATGTCAAAGAAAATCACGAAGTCGAAAAATTTACAACCGTGTCCCAAAAAATTTATCGCTCTTTCTCAAAAGCTGAACGAATTGTTGCTTTTAATCAACCAGCCATGCAATTTGCAATTTATAGTTGTTTGTTACTAATTTCATGGATGGGTGCACATTTAATTGTCGTCGGCTCGATGACAACAGGGGAACTAATGAGTATGTTTATGTATTTAATGCAAATTTTAGTTTCCTTGAATATGATGTCCATGGTTTTTGTGATGTTAATTATTTCACGTCCTTCTGCTGAACGGATTACCGAAGTCTTAAATGAAAAAAGTGACTTGACCGATCCGCAAAAACCCATTGAAACAATCGAAAATGGGGCGGTCTGTTTTGAAAATGTTCATTTTAGTTATTCAAATGATGCTGAAAATCTTGTTTTGAAAAACTGTCATTTCTCAATTCAATCTGGGCAAACAGTCGGCATTATCGGCGGTACGGGTAGTGGAAAAACAAGTTTAGTCCAACTCATTCCACGATTATACGATGCAACGAGCGGAGTCGTTAAAGTCGCTAACCGTAACGTCAAAGATTATTCTTTAGAAGCGTTACGAGATAGCGTTGCGGTTGTTTTGCAAAACAATGTCTTGTTTTCTGGTACCATTAAAGAAAACTTACGCTGGGGCAATCCTAATGCAACCGATGAAGAGCTGGTTCATGCTTGTCAACTTGCGCAAGCAGATGAATTTATTCAACGTTTTGATAAAGGTTATGACACGTATATTGAGCAAGGTGGTACGAACGTTTCAGGCGGACAAAAACAACGCTTAACGATTGCTCGTGCTTTGTTAAAACAGCCAAAAATTTTAATTTTAGATGATTCAACGAGTGCGGTTGATACAAAAACAGATACACTCATTCAACAAGCCTTCTATGCGGCTATTCCTGAAACAACGAAATTTATTATCGCCCAACGTATCAGCTCGATAGAAAATGCGGATGTCGTAATCGTCATGGACGAGGGCAAAATCAACGGCTTTGGAACCCCCGCTGAATTACTAGCTACCAATAAAATTTACCAAGAGGTTTACGAGTCGCAACAGAAAGGTTTTGGTGATGTCCATGAAGAATCCTAAGAAAAAAGCAAAAAATCCCATCAAAACATTGCGTCGCTTGCTCGCCTATTTAATCAAAGACTACCCTTGGCAATTATTGATTGTGACCCTTTGTATTTTTGTGACAGCTTTTGCAACCGTTAAGGGTTCTCTTTTCTTGCAAGTTGTCATCGATGAACACGTGACACCGATGCTTATGAACCCGCAACTAACCGTCTTTACGGGGCTTTTAAAAGCCGTGGTCGTTATGGGTGCGATTTATGCGTTAGGAATTGTGACTTCGATTGTGTTTAACCAGTTAATGGTGACTATTTCTCAAGGGACACAAAGAAAAATCCGCGATGAATTATTTACGCATATGGAACGTTTGCCTTTGTCTTATTTTGATACGCATCCAAAAGGCGATGTGATGAGTCACTACACCAATGACGTCGATACACTGCGGCAAATGCTTTCACAAAGCGCCCCGCATCTTTTACAAGCCGTTGTAACGATTGTAAGTGTCTTTATTGCGATGTACTCGGTTAGTTTGCCTTTAACGCTTTTTGCCCTGATTGCGATGGTCTTAATGCTTTTTACCATTCGGTTGATTAGTCGGTTGAGTGGTCAATTCTTCACTAAGCAACAACAAGCACTTGGTAATTTAAACGGCTATATTGAAGAAATGATGTATGGACAAAAAGTAGTCAAAGTCTTTAACCATGAGCAAATTGTCATTCATGATTTTACTGATTTAAATGAAACGCTCGCTGAAAATACAACAAATGCCAACCGTTATGCGAATATTTTAATGCCTGTCATGATGAATTTATTAAATATTCAATATGTCTTAATCGCGATTGTTGGTGGATTATTAAGTATTTACGGAATTGGTGGGTTAACGATTGGTGGAATTGCAGCTTTCTTACAATTAAGTCGCTCATTAAACATGCCCATTAGCCAAATTTCACAACAAATTAACTTTATTATTATGGCTTTGGCTGGAGCTGAACGGATTTTTACTTTAATGGATGAAACACCTGAAATTGATGAAGGGACTGTCACGCTTGTTAACGTCAATTATACGAATGGGCAGCTAGCAGAATGCCTAGACGACACTTGCCACTGGGCTTGGAAAATCACAACGACAGAAAAAGAGGCGAAGTACGTCCCACTCACTGGCGATGTTCGTTTTAATCAAGTTGATTTTTCTTATACACCTGAAAAGAAAATCTTGAAAAACTTATCGCTTTTTGCAAAACCTGGGCAAAAAATTGCCTTCGTTGGAGCAACAGGAGCCGGGAAAACAACGATTATTAATTTGATTAATCGTTTTTATGAAATTGACAGCGGTGAAATTCTTTACGACGGGATCAATATTCAATCGATAAAAAAAGAATCTTTACGTCGTTCACTTGGGATTGTGTTGCAAGATACCCACTTATTCACTGGAACCATCAAAGAAAATATTCGTTATAGCAAGTTAGATGCGACCGATGAAGAAGTCGTTGCTGCCGCAAAACTCGCCAATGCGGATTACTTTATCTCACATTTGCCGCAAGGTTACGATACCGTCATTACTGGCGACGGCGACGGATTATCACAAGGGCAACGGCAATTACTTGCCATTGCGCGAGCGGCTATTTTTGATCCACCTGTGATGATTTTAGATGAGGCAACCTCAAGTATCGATACACGAACGGAACGAATCGTACAAGCTGGGATGGATGCCTTAATGAAAAACCGAACTGTTTTTGTCATCGCTCATCGACTTTCAACCATTCAAAATGCTGATGCCATTATCGTCTTAGATCAAGGGGAGATTATTGAACGTGGCAACCACGATGAACTCCTCGCTAAAAAAGGAACTTACTACCAATTGGCAACTGGTCAGTTGGAGCTCGATTAAAAAAACCGTCTTTTCAGTCATCGTTATGGCTGAAAAGACGGTTT
The DNA here is from genome assembly GCF_016909125.1 of Enterococcus lemanii. Lineage (GTDB taxonomy): Bacteria > Bacillota > Bacilli > Lactobacillales > Enterococcaceae > Enterococcus_I > Enterococcus_I lemanii. Next base: position 53,360 of record NZ_JAFBFD010000007.1, read on the forward strand.
TTTTAATCGAGTTGTTCAATTGATTCAAATAATGGACTTACTGGTTTATTTTCATGGATACGTTTGATCGCTTCACCCATCAATTGTCCGACACTGATTTCGTCAATCTTATCAATGCGGCACTCATCTGGTAAGTTAATTGAGTCTGTAATTACTAAACGTTCAATCGCTGAATCTTGAATACGTTGAATCGCAGGTCCCGATAAAACAGGATGCGTACAAGAAGCATACACGCTTTTAGCACCGGCTTCTTTTAAAGCATTCGCTGCTAATGTAATTGTACCAGCTGTATCAATCATATCATCAATTAAGACACAAATTTTGCCATCAACGTGACCAATAATGTTCATGACTTCTGCTACGTTCGCTTTTGGACGACGTTTGTCAATAATCGCAATTGGTGACTTTAAGAATTGTGCTAATTTACGAGCACGTGTGACACCACCATGGTCTGGTGAAACAACGACAACATCATCACCCACAACCCCGTGTTCTAAAAAGTAATTCGCAATTAATGGGGCACCCATTAAATGATCCACTGGAATATCAAAGAAACCTTGAATTTGTGCCGCATGTAGATCTAATGTAACCATACGATCTGCACCAGCTTTTTCAATCATATTTGCAACAAGTTTCGCTGTAATTGGCTCACGTGAACGAGCTTTACGATCTTGACGTGCATAGCCATAGTAAGGCATTACGACATTAATCGTTTTCGCACTTGCTCGTTTTAAGGCATCAATCATAATTAATAATTCCATTAAATTATCATTTACTGGACTACTTGTTGATTGAATAATGTAAACATGCGCACCTCGGATACTCTCTTCAATGTTGACTTGAATTTCACCATCACTAAATTGTTTAACCGTACATTTACCTAGTTCAACACCAACTGCTGCTGCAATTTTCTCTGCTAACGGGCGATTTGAGTTTAACGCAAAAATCTTTAATCTTGGATCAAAATAATGATTCGACATGGGAACCTCCACTTTCTTTTCCATTCCAATTAAAAAATGACTACTTTTTGAGACATCTTCCTCATAAATAGTAGTCATTTTTTTATAATAAATCAAGTCATTTTCTAGGAATTATTGGAAATAAGGTAATTTCTTAGCGAATTCTTCTTTGTTTGTTTGTTTTGCTCGGGCAATTCCCATCGCAAACTCTGGAATGTCTTTTGTAATCGTTGAACCAGCTGCAATCAAGGTGTTGGCTGCAATGGTTAAGGGCGCCACCAAATTGGCATTAGAGCCAATAAAACTATGGTCGCCAATAATTGTTTGGTATTTTGATTTACCGTCATAATTGACAAAGACGACACCGCAACCTACGTTAATATCACGACCTAAAGTTGCATCGCCAATATACGTTAAATGACCAACTTTTGTATTTTCACCAATTTTAGCATTTTTGATTTCCACGTAATTTCCAATATGGGCACCCGTACAAATTTCAGCGTTTGGACGTAAATGAGCATATGGGCCGATATCAACATTTGAGTGAATACGACTTTCTTCAATCACTGAAGCCTTCACTACCACGCGGTCTGCAATCACACTATCCACGATTTGTGAGCCATTGGTAATGAAGCAATCTTCGCCAATAGTGGTCGCTCCTTTAATTGAAACGTTGCCTTCAATAACAGTATCACTACCAATTTCAACAGCCGCATCAATATAAGTTGTTGCTGGGTCAACAAGCGTTACACCATTTAACATATGTTTTAACTGAATTCTTTCGCGCATCAATTGATTGGCTTGGGCTAAAGCGACGCGGTCATTCACCCCTAAAGATTCGTTAAAATCGGCTGTTTGATAGGCCGCTACACTGTGTCCTTGGCTTTTTAATATTTCGATAATATCGGTTAAGTAGTATTCTCCTTGCGCATTATCTGTTTTTAAATTAGCCAAAGCATCAAATAATAACGCATTATCAAAACAATAAGTACCGGTATTAATTTCAGTCACCCGTGCTTCTTCTGGTGTCGCATCTTTTTGTTCTACAATCTTATCAACAATTCCGACACGGTCACGAATAATGCGGCCATAGCCAGTTGGGTCTTGCGCTTGGGCGGTCAAAATTGTAGCAGACGCATTTTTTCCTAAATGGTAATCAAATAAATTATTCAACGTTTCACTTGTTAAAAGTGGCGTATCTCCACTAATGACGAGCGTTGTCCCCGTTTTCCCTTCTAAGAATTCGGCTGCTTGTAAGACCGCATGTCCTGTCCCTAACTGCACTTCTTGTAATGCGTATTGGCAACGTTCTCCCAGTTGCTCCTTGACTTTATCTGCTCCGTGACCAACAATCGCAACAACTTCTGATGGATTGGTTTCTGTTACTCTTTGTAAAATATGTTCAACCATTGGCTGACCACAAACTGGATGCAAGACTTTATATAGTTTTGACTTCATACGTGTGCCTTTACCGGCTGCTAAAATAATTGCATAACGCGCGCTCATGACTCGTCCTCCCTTTTCTCTTTTGCTTGTTTAGTTTAGCCTATGTAACAAGCTTTTTCAATAAAAGATTCAAAAAGAATACGACTATTGGTATCCGGATTCACTTAAAAAAACGTTGAATTTCCGCTTGAGCAGCTGCCGTTGAATCCGAGGCATGAATGACATTCTCGGTATGACTTAGTCCGTATTGCCCTCGAATTGAACCAATTTCAGCTTGTAAGGGATTCGTTGTGCCAACCATTTTTCGAACAATTTCAATGGCATTTTCACCGGTTAAAATGAGGATTACGACTGGTCCAGACGTCATATAATCAACCAATTCTGAAAAAAAAGGACGTGTAACGAGATGATTGTAATGTTCTTCTAACAGCGACAATGTTAGCGTTTCCATTTTTAGTGCGGTTATAACCAGCCCTTTTTCTTCAAAGCGTTGGATAATCTTTCCGACTAAATGACGCTTTACGCCATCAGGCTTAATGATAACTAATGTTTTTTCCATGTACACTTCCCCCTCAGCTAAATAATAAATAAGTAGCTAAAAAGAGGCCATTACTTCCCTCTTTTTAGCTACTTTGATTATATTATGATTCATCAGTATCGTCAAAGTAATTCCCTGGTCGAACTTTTATCGTTTTGGTTTGTGTATCAACGGATTCAACAAACAATAAAGAATTATAATCTGCAATCGCACGTTTTCCTTTAAAGTTTCCTTCAGCAAAAACCGTCACACCTACAAGTTCGGCTTCAAACTCTTCAATTAAACTTTGCATCCCATTGATCGTGCCGCCGCCTTTCATGAAGTCATCTACCACAAGGACTCGTGAGCCGCGTTTTAGGCTTCGTTTTGAAAGTTCCATCTTCTCAATTCTTTCAGAAGAACCCGATACATAATTGACACTAACGGTTGAACCTTCTGTAATTTTTGAATCTCGGCGAACAATAACAAACGGAACATTTAAATAGTAAGCGACCGCTTGAGCAATTGGCACCCCTTTAGTCGCCACCGTCATTACTGCATCAATCTTTTTATCTAGATATTTCGATGCAATAATTCGACCGACTTCACGAAGCAGTGCGGGATTGCCGAGTAAGTCTGACAAATAAACATAACCACCTGGCAATAAACGATCTTGCTCAGACAATTGGCTAGCTAGTGCAGTGATATAGTCTTTGGCATCTGCTTGCGTAATCATTGGGACAAAAATGACACCACCGGCTGCTCCTGGGATTGTATCTAAAATTCCCGTCCCTCTTTCTTTAAAAGTTTTCTTAATAATTGCCAAATCTTCACTAATTGAAGATTTCGCTGACTCATAGCGTTTAGCGAAATATGTCAATGAAATTAATTGATGGGGATGGTCTAATAAGTAATGGGTCATATCAATTAATCGTTCACTTCGACGAATTTTCAAAACCGTCAACTCCTCTTTTTTTTATTCTTAGCTATTATAGCTTTTTTTATTCTTTTTTTCGAGTCTTTTCTTTTAATTGTTCGTAATTTCTTAACAAGAAAAAAGAATTCGCATAATAACTTTCGTTTTTAAGCGAATTCTTTTGCTTTTTATTCTTTGCTTCGACGATAAAGAATCAGACTTTGTCGTAAAAGGCTTGCTCCTAAAAAAAGCAAGATGAAAATTAAGGTAATCGTTGCCCCAGGTGGCGTGTCTAAGTAATAAGAAGTTGTTAAGCCACTGAGCATCCCAACTAAACCAATCGCTATACTAATTAAAATAACTAGATTAAAACTTTTGCCTAGTCGCATACTAATTGCAGCTGGTAAAACCATAATAGCTGAAATTAAAAGCGCACCCGCAATCGGAATCATTACCGCAATGGCAACACCGGTTAAAATATTGAAAACAATCGACATCGCACGAACTGGTAACCCGTCAACATGTGCCGTGTCTTCATCAAACGTTAAGACGTACATTGGTTTTTTAAATAATAATAAGGCCACTAAAGAAAGAATAAACAAGAAACCAAGTAGCATTACTTGCGCATCGGTAATCGTAATAATCGAACCAAATAAATACGACTGCATACTCACCATTGAAGACCCCTCACTTAACTTCATCAACACTAAAGCTAATGCTAGGCCACCTGACATTAAAATCGCTATGGAAATTTCAGAATACGTCTTATAGACATTACGTAAATATTCCAAAATTACAGCTGCGATGACAACAGTGATAATCGTCGTCAAGGTTGGATTGAGTTGAAGGAAAAACCCAAGTGCAACCCCAGCCAAAGAGACGTGTGATAGTGTATCTGCCATGAGTGACTGGCGACGAATAACTAAAAAGACGCCTAAAGTTGGAGCAATTCCTGCAATAAAAATGGCCGCAATAAAAGCCTTTCTCATGAATTCATATGAAAGCAACGCCACTGAGTATCCTCCTTTCGAACTAAACGAATTTGTCGATCCGCAAATTTTTTAATTTCTTCATGATCATGTGTAATCATTAAAATCGCTTTTTGGTGTTGATGTGCGCTATGACGAAGCAAACGATAAAACTCATTCCTTGATTGCTCATCCATTCCTGTCGTTGGCTCATCTAAAATAAATAAATCCGGATCTGTCGCAAAAATCCGCGCCAAACTAATGCGTTGTTTTTGCCCGCCAGATAATTCACCAATTCGTTTGTGGCGCATTTCCCACATTCCAACAGCTTCCAGTGCTTTTTGGACATGTTCGTGATCACGTTTAGTAAGTTTTTTAAACCAACGATCACGGGGAAATCGCCCCGAGCGAACCAATTCTAATACCGTGCTTGGAAAGCCCGCATTAAAAGACGCAATTTGTTGCGGGATATAGCCTATGCTTAATTTTTCACCCTTGGCGTTTGTTTGGGCGATAGAAATCGTGCCTTTTGCTGGTTTTAATAACCCTAAGGTCGCTTTCACCAATGTTGATTTGGCTGCTCCGTTTTCTCCTGTTAAAATGACAAACTCGCCTTCTTCAACAAAATAGTTGACGTCCATTAACACGGGTTCATCTTCATAATAAAACGTCAAATCTTTGACATCAATGTAACGCATGTAAAGCCTCCTAGCGAATACTTATTTGTAGTGCTTCTAAATTTTGGCGCATCATCGAAAGATAATTGTCGCCGGCTGCTTTTTGTTCTTTGGTCAAACTTTCAATTGGCGATAAAACAGCTAATTCGACGCCTGTTTCTTTGGCTAACGTTTGGGCGACTTTTGAAGAAGCATTGTCTTCAAAGTAAATCGCAGGAATTTGATGGTCTTGAACAAAATGTTTTAACTCAGCTAGTCGACTTGGAGAAGGTTCTTCTTCTGATGAGAGCCCGGCAATTGATTCTTGGGTTAAATCATAGCGTTTTGCTAAATAACTAAAAGCCGCATGTTGTGTGACAAATGTGCGATTTTCAGCTCCTGTAAAAGTATTTTTAAATTCACTGTCAAGTTGATCAAGTTCGGTTAGATAGTTTTGCGCTTGTTGATAAAAATACTCCTTTTGCTCAGGGAATTGCTCCGCTAAAGCATCACGAATCGTTTCAACTTGAATTTGGGCTAAAACAGGATCTAGCCAGACGTGAGGATCGGCATGGTGTTGATGATTGTCGGTTGCATCGTGATCGTGGTCATGGTCTTCGTGGGCTTCTTCTTCACCCATCGGCATCAATTCAATACCACGAGCAGCTTCAATCACTTGTGTTTGACTTTTTTCAAAATTGCTGGCAATATTAGCCATCCATGTTTCGAATTCAGAACTATTATAAACAATCGCATCTGCTTCTGACATTTTTGCAACGGCTTTGGCACTAGGCTCATAATCATGTGCTTCCGTCCCCGCTGGAATTAACAATTCAACTTCACCGGCCTCACCAACGACGGCTTTCGTAAATTCATACATTGGGTAAAAAGTCGCTACAACATGAATTTTACCATCATTTGCTTGCTTTTTACTTTCTGACGCACCGCAAGCTCCTAAAACTAGACTTATTAAAAACAATGAACCCATTAATAATCTTTTTTTCATAATCTTCCTCTTTCTTAAACTTTTTATAAATCGTAATCATTACGATTTAACTCTCGGAAGATAATTTACCAAAAATTTAAACTTACGTCAAGAAAAAAAGAAGAAGACCCAAAAAAATAGACTGAGTCGGCCTTTCAGCTATTTTTTGGGTACTTTTTAAGCAATCACTTCACTCGTTGTTGGTACAATCATTTTAACGTCCGGACAAGATAGACTTCATCACAAAAACCTTTTAAGGCATTATAAATTCTTTGCGCTCGCGAATGTTGCCGACATAAAGCAAAGACGGTCGGACCACTCCCACTCATCAGCGCAATATCGGCACCATACTTTAACATCCGATCTTTAATTTGTTGCACCACTGGGTAGCGCGGAATGGTAATGCCTTCCAAACTATTCCCCATTTGACTTAACATTTCGGCATAGTCTTGTGCTAAAATCGCTTGAGAGAGCGCATGCATATCTGGATGCGCTAACGTATCTAACTTGACTTGTTGAAATATTTTACGTGTTGAGACACTAATTCTAGGCTTGACTAAAACAACCCAACATTGTGGCATCGGGACCAACGGTTTGACGATTTCCCCTTTTCCACCAACAAAAGCAGTCGTTCCATGTAGACAATAGGGAACATCGGTACCAATTTCAACGCCGATTTCGATTAATTCTTCTAAAGAGAGTCCTAAATTCCATAAACGATTCATTCCGCGCAAGGCCGCTGCGCAATCGGTACTCCCACCACCTAAACCAGCAGCAACCGGAATTTTTTTTTCAATCGAAATTTTAATACCCTTCGTAATGCCGTAGCGTTCTTTGACCATTGAGGCTGCTTGGTAAACATTATTGCGTTTATCTACTGGTAAAAAAGCTTTATTGGTTTCAATTAAAATTTGGTTGGTTGGAATTTCTTCTAAAACTAAACGATCGGCTAAATCCACGCTAGACATCACCATTTCCAGTTCATGGTAACCATCTGTTGCACGTTTATACAAAACGTCTAAGCCTAAATTAATTTTAGCTGGGGCTTTTTCTATTATCTCCATTCTCATCACCTACTTACTACTTAAAATCTTTTTATTTATTCTATCATAGCAAGAAATGACTGTATAGTTTGTTGCAAATGATTTCTTTTGACAAAACCGCTGTTGCGGGCGAATAACACCCCACTGCTCGCTTTCTTTCATTAAAGAGCAGTGGGGTGTGAAGTCATTATTGAACGATATATTCTCCTAAAGCTTGGCTAGCCGTAACTGAGCCCGTTGTAGCTAAATCAAGGTGGACCATTTTTTCAGTATTAGTCATGACAACGATAATATCTGTCGCTTTACCTGCTGCTTTTACACCGTCTAAATCCATTTCTGCTAACAGTGTTTGCGGTGTTACTTGTTCCCCTTCTTTGACTAAAATCTGAAACGGTTTTCCTTTCAACTCAACCGTATCAAGCCCCATATGAATTAGAATCTCAGCACCCGCTTTGGTTAACAATCCAAGCGCATGTTTGGTTGCAAAAATGCTTGTCACCGTTCCTTCAACTGGCGCGTACACTTTTTTACTTTCTGGGACTAATGCATAACCATCACCCATCATTTTTTGTGAAAATACTGGATCCGCCACTTCTTCTAAAGGAATCACTTGACCATCACCAACCGCATAAAGTGGTTCTATTTTCGTTTCAGCGGATGTTTTTGTTGAAGTTCCTCCTACTTGGGTTAGCGTTTTGTCTGATGCTACTGCTTGATTTTTATTGAAAATACCTTGTTTCTCAAAAAGAATAGTTAAGAAAAAAGGAACGACAATTGCAATGGCCATGGCTGCAGCAAACGCAAGCCAGCCGCCACCTTCTTTTCCGTTAATCGCTAAAATTCCTGGCAAACCGCCCACACCGATTGCATTGGCCCGTACGCCCATAATATTACTAAACATCCCAGCAAAACCTGAACCAATCATCGCAGCAACAAAGGGATATACGTATTTTAAGTTAATCCCAAACATTGCTGGCTCTGTTACACCAAGGTACGCAGAGATTGTTGAGGGAATCGAAACTTGTTCTTCTTTTTTATTGCCACGATGCAAAAAGATAATGGCTAATACCGCTGAACCTTGAGCGATATTAGACAAAGCGATCATTGGCCATAAGTTGGTTGTCGTGTATGTTGCTATTAACTGCATATCAATCGCATTACTCATATGATGCAAACCTGTAATGACTAACGGCGAATAAAGCATGCCAAAAATAAAACTAAATAACCAACTAAAGGAAGACGTTAAACCAGCATTGACCACTTGAGAAATTAAATCCCCTAACCACCAACCGATTGGTCCTAAAACAGCATGGGCCGCAATAATCGTTGGTAGTAAAGCAAAAAGGGGGACAAAAATCATCGACACGGCTTCCGGAATCCGCTTTCTAAAGAAGATTTCTAAATACGCTAACATAAATCCAGCTAACATTGCTGGAAGAACTTGAGCTTGATAGCCAATTTTATCCATTTGGAAAAAGCCAAAATCCCAAAACGGAATATCCGCAGCTGCTGTTCCTGGTACCGCATAAGCATTCAATAATTGCGGTGAAACTAAGGTAATCCCTAAAATAATTCCTAAAATTTGTGTTGTTCCCATTTTACGCGTAATGCTCCAAGTAATACCAACGGGTAAGAAATGAAAAATCGCTTCACCTGGTAACCATAAGAAATCATTTACACCATTCCAAAAAACCGAGCGCGAAATAATCGTTGCGCCATTAAAGTCAATTTCTCCTAAAACATTTCGAAAACCTAAAATTAACCCACCAACAATAATTGCTGGAATAATTGGTGTAAATATTTCAGCTAAAACAGCCAGCGCCCTTTGTAATGGGTTTTGATTTTGCTTAGCTAATACTTTCCCTTGTTCTTTTGAAACGCCTTCAATTCCTGAATAAGCTGTAAATTCGTTATAAAAAGTACTGACGTCATTGCCAATAATGACTTGAAATTGACCTGCATTCGTAAACATCCCTTTGACACTCGTTAAATCATCAATGGCCTTTTCATTTGCCAAACTAGGATCATTTAAAACAAAACGCATACGAGTGGCACAATGCGTTACTGCCGCGATATTTTCTTTTCCCCCTACGTATTCTAGTAATCTAACAACATCTTCATGATACTTGCTCATAATCGCTCCTCCTTTTAATTTGTATATACATGTTAACTTTGGCAAATCCATCTTAACTGTTAGATAATCAAAATGCAAGCGTTTTAAATTATTTTTTTAATTAATTTTAAGGCTTGTAATTGTTTTCAATTTCCATTATACTCAACATGTATAGACAAGCAGAGAGGGGATTATTTTATGCTTTTGGCACAAATTACTGCGCAAACACAAGGTTGGTTGGTTGAATTAAGTGATGGTCAACAACAACTTTTCCCTGTCAATCAATTCTCATCTTTAAAAGATTGGTTGCGTGAAAAAAAAGTTGCAGGCGGTAGTCTTACACAAAAAGACTTACTCGAATTAGAAACAGAAACGATTACTTTAGATCAATACTTAACTGAAAATTTAAACTTACCTTTTGTCATCGGTCCACTCGAAGACTGGCAAGAAAACATAAAATCACTCCCTTGGAAGCTACACTATGAAGGCTACCAACCAGGTAAAGATGAATATTCCGTTGAATCATTATTAACAGTTGGGAATGGTTATTTAGGCATCCGAGGAACCACGCCTGAAATGGAAATTTGCTCTGAGAATTATCCAGCAACGTACTTAGCAAGTCTTTACAATACGGTTGCCTCCCCTGTTGGTGACCAGCAAGTAACCAATGAGGATTTTGTTAATATCCCAAATTTACAAAAGATGTATTTAATCATTGATGGTGAAAAAATTGATTACGCCAATAACAAACTCCTTTCATTTTCACGAACGCTGGATTTAAAAACCGGTCTTTTCGAAAGCTCTGCCGTCATTGAAACGAAACAAGGCAAACAAATTAAAATTGACACAAAACGATTTGCCAGCATGGCTGCGGTGCAACAAGTTCACCTGACTTATCGCTTTACGCCGCTGAATTTTTCAGATGAACTTTTCTTTGTTTCTGAAGCAGATGCAAGTGTCTATAATTTCAACGTTGCTCGTTACCGCGATTTAACTCGCGAGCATTTGACCGATGTTACTTTACAAGCAGAAGGCGCTGGGATTTTTGTTGATGCCTATACAAACCAGTCGAAGATTCTAGTTCGCCAGCAAAGTTTTTTACGTAGTCAAACGCAAGACCTAACGACTTTAAAAAACGACCACCAAGACTTAAAAGTAACTCAAACACTCAAAATAGCAGCTAGAAAAGGCGAAGCGTCTCAATTTGAGAAAGTTATTTTAATTGAACAATACCGGCCGGATACAATAATCCCACCATTTACTTGGCAACAAACACTCCCAAGCTTTACAGCGGCCTTTGAAGCTTCTCGTTTGGCGTGGGAACAACTTTGGCAAAAAGCCGAAATGGTCGTTGAAGGCGATCTGATGTCCCAAAAGCTGCTTCACTTGCATACGTATCATTTACTCGTTGCGGCTTCACCAAATGGTAATCAACACTTAGATGCTAGTATTACTGCCCGTGGCCTACACGGCGAAGCTTATCGTGGTCATATTTTCTGGGACGAGTTGTTTATTTTACCGTTTTATTTCAATCATTTTCCAGAAACAGCTAAAGAAATCTTACTTTATCGTTATCGCCGTTTAGCTAAAGCCAAAGAAAACGCCAAAGAAATCGGCTTAAAAGGAGCCATGTACCCTTGGCAATCCGGCTTAGATGGGAGTGAACAATCACAAAAATTGCATCTAAATCCGATTAGTGGCAAGTGGAAAGAAGACCACTCTCGCTTGCAACGTCACGTCTCATTAGCAATCGCGTATAATGTTTGGCAATACTATCAACAAACGCAAGATCAAATATTTATGGAACAAGCTGGACTTGAAATGCTCCTTGAAATTGCGCATTTCTGGCAAAGTTTAGCCCAATACGATGAAATAACCAAGCGTTACTCCATTGAAGGCGTGATGGGCCCGGATGAGTTTCATGAAAGTTATCCCAATGCTCAAAATGGCGGCCTTAAAAATAACGCTTATACGAATATGATGGTTGTTTGGTTATTTGAAATCATTGCGAAATTACAAGACACCTTCGACCCGAATATTTTTAAGGCTATCCAAACAAAAACACAAATCAACGCACAAACTTTACACGAAATGCAACAAATGAAACAGCACTTAACCCTTGAAATAAATCCAGATGGTATTCTGGCACAATTTGAAGGCTACTTTGATTTAGCTGAACTTGATTGGGATGGTTATCGCCAAAAATATGGCAATATTTATCGGATGGATCGCATTTTAAATGCTGAAGGGAAATCTGCTGACCAATATCAAGTGGCCAAACAAGCCGATACTTTAATGGTTTTTTATAATTTAGCCAAAAACCAAATTGATCAAATTTTAACGGATTTAAATTATACTTTACCAACGGATTACTTAGAAAAGAACTTAGCTTATTACTTAGCCCGAACGTCTCACGGTTCCACCCTTTCACGAATCGTGCACGCTAAATTAGCTTCTTTAGCCAATCAACCAACATTAGCTTGGCAACTTTATCAAGAAGCTTTGTACTCTGATTATCGTGACATTCAAGGCGGAACGACGGCTGAAGGGATCCACGCGGGGGTAATGGCCGCGACACTGGATGTCCCTGTAACGACTTTTGCTGGTATTGATTTACGCCAAGATACAATTGTCATTCAACCAAACTTACCAGAAAAATGGACGCGCCTGGCTTTTCACTTTACTTGGCGAAACATCTTTTTCCAAATTAGCGTAAGTCATGATACGTTCAAGATTACAGCTAGTGAAGATTGTTCGATTCTGTTTATTACAGACAAAATTATGCTACAAAAAAATCAAACAAAAACGATTACTTATTAAGGAGCAGACACTCATGAAAAAAGGATTTATTTTTGACTTAGATGGCGTTATTACGGATACGGCAAAATACCACTACTTAGCTTGGAAAGATTTAGCCTCTTCGATTGGAATTGAAATTGATTTAGTTTTTAATGAACAATTAAAAGGCATTAGCCGGATGGATTCATTGGAACGGATTTTAGTGCATGGTGGAAAAGAACAAGCTTTTACATTAGCTGAAAAAGAAGCACTTGCGCATCAAAAAAATACCCACTATGTTGAATTATTACAAGCATTAACCCCCGCTGATTTGTTACCTGGCGTCAAAGCATTCTTAGATGAAGCACGAAAAAATGCGATTCCTTGTGCCATTGCTTCTGCTTCTAAAAATGCCCCTTTTATTTTAGACAAACTTGAGGTGACAGATTATTTCAACGTCATTGTTGATCCTGCCACGCTTAAAAAAGGAAAACCCGATCCAGAAATCTTTTTAAAAGCGGCTGAGTTACTAGGTATTTCTGCAAAAGAAGCAATTGGGTTTGAAGATGCACAAGCTGGATTAGACGGGATTAAAGCAGCTAACATGTTTGCGGTTGGTGTTTTTTCAGGCGAAGAACTTCATGGCGCTGATCTTTTAGTCGAGCGATTAGATGAACTTGATGTGCTTGATTTGATCCGTCGATAAGCGTTTGCATTTACCTTCAGACCTCGATATAATAGGCAGGAAAGAGGGATGAATATGAATAAATTTAAAGAAATTTCCTTAGATATTGAAAAGAAAATCTTAAATAAAGAATACCCACCCCATACTTTACTACCGAGCGAAAAGCAATTAATTGAAATATATGGGGTCTCACGCGAAACGATTCGTAAAGCATTGAATTTACTACGCAACGCAGGCTACATCCAAAAAAAACAAGGGAAAGGTTCGATTGTCTTAGATGTTAATCGCTTTGATTTTCCGATTTCTGGACTGACTAGTTTTAAAGAACTACAAGATAGTCAAAGTATCCCTAGCGAAACCGTTGTTGTTGAACTAAAAAAAACAACCGTCAATTCAGCTCTTCACGAAATTACTGAGTGGCCAATTGGAACAGAAGTGTGGAAACTCGTTCGCCAAAGAAAAATTGATGGTGAAGCAGTTATTTTAGATACCGATTATCTCTTAACGAGCATTGTTGCTGAACTGCCTCGAGAAAAAGCAGAAGAATCGATTTATGCTTATTTTGAAGAAGATTTAAAGCTAGAAATTGCTTATGCACAAAAAGAAATTACCATTGATCCAGTAACAACAGAGGTAAAAGACTTATTACAGTTGCATCCTAACGATACTCAAGTCGTCATCGTTCGAAGTTTAGTCTACTTGGAAGATACTCGGTGCTTTGAATATACGGAGTCTGTCCATCGCCTTGATAAGTTCCGTTTTGTTGATTTTGCTCGTCGGAAGAAAATCTAACATTTTATTGCACAAAAAAACCTGAAGAAAGCCAATCTTCAGGTTTTTTGTTCTTTTCATTATTTCGCGTAATCGGTTGCTCTTGTTTCGCGAATAACCGTCACTTTAATGTTACCTGGATAATCCAGTTCATCTTCAATTTTCTTGCGAATATCGCGAACTAAGCGAACTGCTTCTAAATCAGAAATTTCTTCTGGTTTTACCATGACACGAACCTCACGGCCTGCTTGAACCGCAAAACTATAATCAACACCAGCAAAGCTATTTGAAATTTGTTCTAAGTTTTGTAGACGTTTGATATAGTTTTCTAACGATTCACTACGCGCACCTGGGCGAGCCGCAGATAACGCATCGGCTGCCGCAACAAGGACAGAAATGACCGAAGTGGCTTCGGTATCACCGTGGTGAGAAGCAATTGCGTTAATGACTGTTTTATTTTCTTTATATTTCGCTGCTAATTCGGCACCGATTTGAACGTGCGATCCTTCAATTTCATGGTCAAGCGCTTTTCCGATATCGTGTAACAAACCTGCGCGTTTTGCTAAAGCGACATCTTCGCCAAGTTCTGCTGCTAAGACCCCTGCTAGTTTTGCCACTTCAATCGAGTGTTTTAAGACATTTTGACCATAACTTGTTCTAAAACGTAAACGGCCAATTATCTTAATTAAATCTGGATGTAACGTGTGTGCGCCAACTTCAAAAGCTGCTTGCTCACCGTATTCGCGAATACGTTCATCCATTTCTTTCCGTGATTTTTCAACGGTTTCTTCAATTCGAGCCGGGTGAATCCGGCCATCTTGAATCAATTTTTCTAAGGTCATTCGAGCAATTTCACGACGAATTGGATCAAATCCTGATAAAACAACTGCTTCAGGGGTATCATCAATAATTAAATCAATACCTGTTAAAGTTTCTAACGTGCGGATGTTGCGCCCTTCACGACCAATGATTCGACCTTTCATTTCATCATTTGGCAAGGTGACAACGGATACGGTTGTCTCTGAAACTTGATCAGCTGCACAACGCTGCATTGCAAGGGATAGTAAGTTTTTAGCTTTTCGATCCGCTTCTTCTTTTGCTTTGCGTTCTGATTCTTTAACCATTACGGTTAGTTCATGGCTTAATTCTTCTTCTGTTTCTTGCATGATGATTTCTTTTGCTTGTTCTTTTGATAACGCAGCGACTTTTTCAAGTTCACTCTTTTGTTCTTCAATTAATTTTGTTACTTCACTTTCTCGCTCTTCAATTAATTGTTGTTTGTCACTAATTTTGCTTTCTTTTGCAACGAGTGACTGTTCACGTTTATCTAAAGAAATGTCTTTTCGATCGAGTACTTGTTCTTTTTGTAGTAAGCGATTTTCTTGTGCTTTTAATTCAAGTTTGCTTTCCTTCAACTCACTTTCAATTTCTGAACGATACTTCTGATTTTCTTCTTTAGCCTCTAACAACGCTTCTTTTTTCAGGGTTTCTGCATCACGCTCTGCCGTTAATAAAACAGCTTCAGCAGATTGATTGGCTGCTGCTAGCTCTTGCTCGCGACGAACCTTTTCTTTGTTTGCATAAACAAGTCCTAATAAAAGACCGACAATTAAACCGATGATAGCGAGGAGAATGTTAAGTCCCATTGGTGAATCACCTCCATACTATCTGTCTTATTTTTTAAAATTTTGTAGTTTTTTGATAAACATCACAATTAAACAATTATCAATCTGCCTACTTGCAGATGTGTAAGTACACAATTTTATTCTAATGTTTATCACAGTGAGTGTCAACTCAAAAAGGTGAATCTTCCACGGTATTCTATGATTCATTCGTCCTTTTTTATCGATAAAAAAAAGAAAAGAAAGCCATTTCATTCTGGCGCGTTTGGTTCGAACTTTTGTTGTTCACACGACCAGTTTTATCTTTAAGCCCTAAAAATAAGCATCGCGTTTCATTTTTTGTATAAAAAAACCTGGATACCCTTTTTACAGGCTTTCCAGGTTACAAAAATTTATTGCCAGTCTATTCTTCAATCGGTAATGTTTCTTGGACTTCCTCAACTAACGTTTCACCGGTCCCAATCCCATATGCATCTCGAACACGAGCCGAAACTTCAGCGACCATTTCAGGGTGCTGTTTCATGTAGTTCTTAACATTCTCGCGTCCTTGGCCAATTCGATCCCCTTTATAAGAGTACCAAGCACCACTTTTATCGATAATATCTTTTTCAGCAGCCATATCAAGAAGTTCACCAACTTGGGAAATTCCTTCGCCATACATGATATCCACTTCAGCGATTTTAAATGGTGGCGCTACTTTATTTTTAACTACTTTAATTTTCGTTCGATTTCCGATGATATCTGTCCCTGATTTTAATTGTTCCCCACGACGTACCTCTAAACGAACCGTCGCATAAAACTTCAATGCACGACCACCTGGTGTAACTTCTGGGTTTCCAAACATGACACCCACTTTTTCACGGATTTGGTTAATAAATAAAGCAATTGTTTTCGTTTTGTTAATTGTACCTGATAACTTACGTAGAGCTTGTGACATCAAACGGGCTTGCAGACCAACGTGAGCATCACCCATCTCACCATCAATTTCAGCTCTTGGTACTAATGCTGCAACCGAGTCAATGACAATGATATCTACGGCACCACTTGAAACTAAAGCGTCCGCAATTTCTAAACCTTGTTCACCGGTATCTGGTTGTGAAAGGAGTAATTCGTCAATGTTTACTCCTAATTTTTCAGCATAAAGTGGGTCAAGGGCATGTTCTGCATCAATAAAAGCAGCGGTTCCACCATTTTTTTGAACTTCTGCTACCGCATGAAGCGCCACCGTTGTTTTACCAGAACTTTCTGGTCCATAAACTTCAATAATTCGTCCTCTTGGGTAACCACCAACACCTAAAGCAACGTCTAACGCTAATGAGCCACTTGGGATGGTTGAAATTCGTTGGTCGGCTTTTTCGCCAAGTTTCATAATTGAACCTTTACCAAAGTTTTTTTCAATTTTTTTTAATGCAGCATCTAAAGCTGCTTTACGATCATCTGCCACTCTTTATTCCTCCTTGGAATTGGATTCTATCATTTAAATCATTTTTCATTTTATTTTATGTACATTCCTATCATAGCGGTTTAAAAGAAAAAAAGCAAGAAAAACCGAACAAACATTCGTCTTATTTTAATAATTCTTGTCGCAATAAATCAAGCCCCGCCATGACTGCTCTTTGACGAATCGCTTGACGATCACGTGGGAAATGGTATTGCGCACTTATGACCCCTTTTTCACTAGCAACCGCTATAAAAACCGTACCGACTACCTGGCCTTCAACCGTCTCTGGTCCTGCGACACCCGTAAAAGCAACTGCATAATCGGTTTGTGCTTTTCTTCGGCCATAAGTAGCCATTGCTTCGACGCATTCCCGGCTAATTGTACCAAATTGTTCAATAATGGTTGCAGGCATACCTAAAAAGCCTTCTTTGGTTGCCACGGAATAGGTGACAAAACCACCGGGAAAAACTTGCGAAACACCTGAAATACTACCTAGTGTCGCTTGAAAAGCGCCAGCCGTTAAGCTTTCGACACCTGTTACAGTTTTCTTTTTTTCTTTTAGTAAATCAACAACGACTTTTGCCAAAGAATTTTCTTCACCATAACCATAAAAATACTGACCAACGCGTGCTAAAATTTGTTGTTCCAATAAAAGTAATTGTTGTTGTCCGGTGCTTTCATCTGCCGTTTTTACGGTTAAACGTAACGTGACTTCATTTGGTTTGGCGTAAGGCGCGATTGTTGGGTTGGTCTGATTTTCAATTAAATCAGACAACTCCGTGACCAATTGTGACTCACCAATCCCGTAAAATCGCAAAACACGTGAATAGAGTTGTTCATCTAATAAAAATTGTTGCATGAGTAACGGCATCGCCTCTTGATAAAACATTGCTTTTAGTTCACTCGGTGGACCAGGCAAGAGTAAGTAACTGACTTTTGTACTTGGATCTGTATAAAAAATCCCGACAGCTAAACCGGTTGGATTTTGCAAAGCAACGCCTTCTTTAAAACGTAAAACTTGTAGTAGATTATTTTCAGCCATTGGTTGTGGGCGCTGCGAAAAATAAGTCATCAGTTGTGTGTAACCTACTTCATCTTGTACAAGTGTTTGACCGACATGTTTCGCGACAACTTGTTTTGTCAAATCGTCTTTGGTTGGCCCTAAGCCCCCACATAAAACGAGTAAGTCGCTGCGTTTTTCCGCAATTTTTAATTGTTCGAGCAACCTTCCACCATTGTCACCTACGACACTTTGATGATAAACTTCAATACCTAATCCGGCCAATTCTTTGGCTAAAAAAGTCGCGTTCGTATTGACAACTTGACCTAGTAGTAATTCTGTTCCTACAGCAATAATTTCTGCTTTCATGCGATTTCACAACTCCTATCTATAAGATACTCTTTTTTGGTCTTTTTATTTTAAAAAGCAGGAAAATACGAATTCGTATTTCCCTGCTAAAAAATCAAACTTTTGAATCAATTTTTATGAATGTTTCACATGGAACCTTTAAAGACGTGACTGTTCTTAACAAAATAATCTACCCCAGAATAAACCGTAGCAATCAAACACACATACAACATGATTTGATCAAGCGGTACATTGAAAAGAGCAAAAGGAATATTTTGAATTAATAGTAAAATAATGGCCAACATTTGAGTTGCGGTTTTCACTTTTCCTGGCCAAGCAGCAGCCATTACTTCTCCGTCTTCCACTAACAATAAGCGCAAGCCGGTAATCGCTAATTCTCGACAAACGATGACCGCCACCACCCAAGCAGGTGCTTTGTCTAGCGCCACTAACATAATAAAAGCGCTCATGACTAACATTTTATCCGCTAATGGATCGGCAAACTTGCCAAAATTCGTCACTAAACCACGAGATCGGGCAATTTTACCGTCAAGCCAATCCGTAATACTGGCTAGTGCAAAAATAATTGCTGCCACTAAATGAGTCACCGCTAGCGTAACCCCGCCCACACTCAAGCTCCCCCAATCAAGTGGTACGGCTAAAATAATAACAAAAACGGGAATCATAAAAATTCTTAAAACCGTTAATTGGTTTGGTAAATTCATTTTTTTCTCCTTTAATCTTTAAAAGTTATTCGTTTGCTTGATACGTGATTGTAAAATGTAATTCTTTACGAATTGGTAACGTGTCTTCTTCACTAAAAGCAATGGTTTGACCATTCACTGCAATCCCAATATTTTTGCTAGCACCGATCACAATTTGCGCTTCTTTTGTTGCTGCTGGTAACGTATAAGTTTCTTCTTCTCCTTTAGAAAAAGCGTATTGGAAGATTTCCTTGCCATCCACATACACACCAATCCAACAACGGTCATTTAAGCCGGTAAAAGTAAACGCAATGGGGTCGGTTGCATCCTTCACGGCAACATTGACTTGGTTTTGATCCAATGCATCTTTGGTTGTTACAAGAGTCATTTCAGGTTTTTCACTTGTTGAACTGGTCGTTGTGGTGGTGCGATCAGACGTAGAGGTGTCGGTCGTACTTTCACGTATGACTGTGCTTGAGGTTTGCCCCAATATTTCAACAGAAGAGATTTGACCAATGATTGGGTTGCTATTTTTAGCTTGCATCGAAGAATAGACAACAATTCCGATAATTCCTAATCCCATTAAACCAATAATCACGGTCGGCAAATAATCAATCCAACTTTTTGTGCCCTTCGTATGCAAAGTTGTTCGTGATCCTTCCACCGTTATTGGTTGCTCTCGACGAGGTAAAGGTTCTCCAAACATGGCTTCTCCCTCATAAATTGCAACTAAATGATCCCCATTTTCTCCAACCACTTCAGCATACTGGCGAAGAAAAGTGCGTACATAGTATTCACCTGGTAATAAATCAAAAGCGCCTTTTTCAATTGCTTCTAAGTAGCGTTTTTGAATTTTTGTTTTTTGTTGCAACTCATCAAGACTAATATTTTTCTTTAATCGAGCTTGCCGAAGTTTGTCACCAATTAAAATTTCGTTGCCCACTCGTTATCTTCTCCAGTCATCATTGAATTTCATTGAGACAGCCCAAAAGGCTCGCTGTCTTTTTTACTTTCTTTAGAATACCATAAATCCCAATAGAATAAAGAGTTTTTGCTAAAGCTACAACAAAATTTTAATCTTCTTTTACGATTGGTTCTAAATAAAAAGAACTAAAATGATCGGCTTGAATAAACTGACGACCGGCTTCTTTTACTTGCTCTAAACTGACTTGTTGAATGACTTCTGGTAAATCAAATAAGGTTAGATCACCAAATAAATCTTGGGTAAATTGATTGGCAATGTATTCAAGTGAATTAAGTGATTGGAAGTATTTTCCTAGCATCTTTTTCTTAAGTAACGCTAAGTTTGCTTCATTTACCTCGGGATCGTCTTCAAAATTTAATAAAATGGCTTGAATCTTTTCGACAAATACGTCTGGTGTATGCGTGTCAGTCGCAAAGTCGGCAAAATGGAACGTGCGATCAAACGAAAATTCAAAACCAAACGTATCATCAATGATTCCTGCTTGATACAATTCTAAATAATTTTGACTCGTGTTGCCTAATAAAAGTTGTAGTAGCAAGTTCAAAGCCGTGCGAAACAGCAGTTGTTCAGCCGGCGTTTCTGGTAAATCAGCTTGAAAACCACGCAAACCAAGAACGGCTTTCGTCCGTGTTACCGGCATTTGCAAACGGCTAAATGGAATAATTTCTTTTGCCGTTTCTTCTGGGAAAACTCGTTCAATGGTTTTGATTTCACTAAACGTTTTGCTCGCTTGATTCGTTTTAATCCAGTCCATCACTTCTTCTGGGTCAATATCGCCTACAACAAAAAGTGTCATATTGCTTGGGTGATAAAACGTCTCGTAACAATGGTACAAATCATCGGCCGTAATCGCATCAATCGACGCAATCGTGCCAGCAATATCAATATGTAAAGGATGTTTTGGATACATATTATTTAAGATTCCAAAAAACTGGCGCCAATTCGGATCGTCTTGATACATTTGAATTTCTTGACCAATAATGCCTTTTTCTTTATTGACTGTTTCCGGTGTAAAATACGGGTCTTGCACAAAATCAATTAAAGTCATTAAATTTTTCTTCACTTGATTCGTCGTTGAAAATAAATAACTCGTGCGTGTAAAACTGGTAAAAGCATTTGCGGACGCGCCTTGTTCACCAAATTTTTGAAAGACGTCGCCCTCTTCTTTTTCAAATAATTTATGCTCTAAAAAATGAGCAATCCCATCTGGAACTTGGCTAAGTCCTTCACCAGAATAACCAAAATGATTATCAATCGAACCATAATTCGTACTAAACAAACCATACGTTTTATGGAAGCCTTTTTTAGGTAATAAATAGACTTTTAAACCGTTTGGTAGCACTTCTTCAAATAACGTCTCATTAATTGTTGCGTAATGTTTTTTATTCATTGTTTTTATCTCCATCTAAAAAGAAAATTGCTTGTAGCTGAATTTGTTGGGCAATCGTTTGGACTTGTTCTTTCGTAACAGCTTCAATCGCGCGTAACACTTCTTCATCACTCAGTTTTGTTTGCGGTAATAAAGTCTGGTGATAAGCCGTTTCGATTAACGCTTGTGGATTATCCAAAGAAAGTAAGAATTGATTTTTTAACATCGCCTTGGTTTGACTAAGCTCTTCCTCACGAATGTCGCCAGCTTGCAAGGCGTTGAGCTGTTCGGTGATAAGTGTCAGTACTTGGTCTTTATTTTGCGTATCAATTCCTGTTTGAACTGATAAAAAGCCGCGGAAAAAGTCAACACTGCTCGATGCGTAATAAGCGAGACTCGCCTTTTCACGGACGTTCATAAAGAGTTTTGAATGGGGAAAGCCACCAAACAAACCATTAAAAACACTTAAAGCAAAACGCTCAGGAATTTGATCATAATACACATTGGTTGCATACCCTAAATTTAATTTCCCCTGTAAAACTTCTTCAACTTGGCGCGCTTCTTGCACTTGGTGACTCAAAGCTTGTTTATAAAAAGGGACAACAGGTGTACGGTCAGTCAGCGGAAATGCAAGATGGTGCATTTCTTTTAAAACTTGCTCTTGTGTAATATCCCCTACAACAAAAATATCAATTTGATCTTGCGCTAACAAGGCTTGATGCGCCAAAACAAGGGTTTCATTCGTGACTGTCTCAATTTCTTTGGCCCCGCTAAAACTTGGTGTTTTTTGATCTTCGTCTTGGCCAAAATACAATTCTTGTAATTTTAAAGAAGCCAGTGTTTGTTTATCTTCATAAAGACTAGCTAAATAGGCTTGTAAATTACTTTTTTCTAATTCAAAAAGTGCTTCATCAAAACGCCCCTCTTTTATATGCGGATAAAAAAGAACTTCCCGTAAAAATTGAACGGCTTCTGAAAAAAGACCTGGTTGATTTAAATATTTCCCATTTACAATCGTCATACCGACATTGACTTGGTGGATTTGGCCACGTTTGCTGACATTTAAACCAAAACTGGCTCCATAAAGTTCCGCTAATTTCGCACTTAAAGCCGTTTGGGTCGGATAGTTCAAGGTACTCGTTTCAAGTAAGCTCGTTAATAACGTTCTTTGGGTAGCTGCTTTTTTGGTATGCGGGGTTGAAAAACGTAAATACATCCGAATTGTTTTATATTTCTCAGTGGTGATGACGTTTAAATTCACGCCGGGTTGTAGTTGAATCGCCATAAATAGACTCCTTTATTCAAATAATTATCATTACTTGTAATTATAGCATAGCTCGTTTCGTTTCTTCTTTTTTTGTGACTAGAAGTAAAAGTAAGGTCGTTTTATTTCAAAAAACAAACACAACACGTTATACTAAGCTTAATGAAAAAGTCTTGTGGTATTAAGTCAAGTGATAAGTAACGCTCTTTTCATCGTTTTCACAAAATTTAGACCGCACGAAACTAAACCCGACCCAAAACTGG
>NZ_JAFBFD010000008.1 GCF_016909125.1 Enterococcus lemanii
CTTAATTATAAGGGAAACAGATGCTTTTTTGTTATAGAAAGAAAAAGGGTGTTCTTACCAATTTCTTAGTAACAACACCAAATATTATAGACCCCTTTTTATTAAGTGGGTCGTCTTTTTTTATCATTTTATTAATTTTTGCTTTTTTAAGTAACGGTCAAAGTGTTTGTTTGAATCTTCGCTAAAATAGTCGGCAAATTTCTTAGTCCAAGTTTTTGTTTCGCGTTTTTCACCGAATCTTGTCATGGTTGCTTCATAGTCACGCAGGTATTTTTGGTCGTATGGCTTATACGTATCAAAATGGACCACTGCTTCTTGGGGCAAGCGAGGTTTGATGGCCACTGACGTCGCAGGTTTTCCAATACTTAAGCCGCATAAAGGATACACGTAATCAGGTAAATGCAATAACTCACTGACTTCCTCAATCTGATTACGAATACTTCCAACGGGGACAACGCCAAACCCAAGTGCTTCACTAGCGATGATGGCATTTTGAAGTGCAAGACTCGCATCAGTCGTCGCTATGATTAATGGGTGAAGGCTATCATTGATTTGATAAGGGACCTTGAGCTCATCTGCAATGATTTTGGTTCTCTTTAAATCGGCAACAAACAAAATAAAAAGTGAACTCTTTAAGATTTGTGGGTTTCCTGGGTTAAGTGCAACGAGTTTTTGTCGAATTGATTGATCTTTAATAACAATAATGGAATACATTTGGCCATTCATCCAAGAAGGTGCTTGACGTGCGGCATCGAGTATTTGTGTTAGTTCTTCCTCGGTTAGTTGGTAGCTCTCGTCGAAATCACGAAAGCTTCGGTGGTTTTTAAGTAGTTGAATCGTAGGGTTCATTAAAATCTTCCTTTCGAATTTTTTTAGTGGCCTGTTCTAGTCGTTCTTGAAAAAGAGGTATTTCTTCAGGTGACATGCGCGTGTAATTAATCCGCATCGCCATCGTATCATTGCTAAATAAAAAAGAAGGAGCCAATAGTAAATTTTCTTCTAAAAAAACATTCCAATCTTTTCGTGTTAATCGCTGGCGTTTCCAAGTTAACCAATAATATAAGCCGCCTTGGATAGGGTGGTAGTCCCAATCGTTTGTAAAGGATTGGAGACATTTTTCGAAAGCCTGGCTTCTATTTTGTAGCTCTTTAATGAGTGCGAGTTGTTGATCTAGGTAGTTGCTAGAAGTTAACGCGGCACTTGCTAGTAGTTGTGGAAAAAGATCAGTGTCGTTTTCCATTCTTTTCTTAGCTTGGGCCAGGCTGTCGATTAATGATTTTGGTGCAAGTAACCAACCAATTTTAATCGAAGAGCTGAAACGTTTCGATAACGATCCTAAATAAATAACTTGTTCTGGTGCTAGCTTTTTTAAACTCGGTAAGTGCTCTGAAAAATTCAAATCACTAAAAACATCATCTTCTATAATTGGTAAGCGGTAGTTTTTACATAAATCTAAAATTTCTTGGCGTCTTTTTAAAGACATGGTTTTTCCGGTGGGGTTTTGATAATTTGGGTTCAAGTAAAGGAGTTTGATTTTCTTTGTTTGGATGGCTAACTCTAAATCAGCAATCGACATCCCTTCTTTATCTTGCTTGACTCCGACTAGGTGAATGCCTAAAGAAGAAAAAAGCGGCAATGCAAATAAAAAAGAAGGTTCTTCAGTGGCAATGAAATCACCGGTTTCTAATAAGACTTGCATGAGTAAGGCCATTCCTTGGGTGGAACCGGAAGTAATTAGTAAATCTTGATTTTGGGTTGGTAATTGTAATTGCTTTTCTAAATGCTTGATAATGGCCTCTTTGAGCGGTAAGTATCCAGTCGTCGTAATTCGTTTTTCCTCTTTTAAAATTTGTTCCCAAGTAATCGCTGGGAATTCAAAGTCAGGAATTAACTCTGCTGGTAAATCACCCGTAAATAAATCGAGTGAATCAGGAAACGCTTGTCTTTTTTTTAGTTCGGTTAAATAAGGATCTTCTCTTAAAAAAGGACTGGTTAATAATGAGCGCCAAGGATTCAATTGTAATTGCCGACTACCCCAGCGCCCTTCCGCGACTAAAGTGCCACTACCTTGCCTGCGTGTAATCCAACCAAAACTGACCAGTTCTTCTAATGCACGAACAATAGTAGAACGATTGACTCCGTAGCTTTTAGCAAGCGTTCGCTCGGGTGGTAGTTTGTCTCCAGGCATTAACTCCCCTTGTTGAATTGCTTGGATGATTTGGTTAGTAATTTGTTGATAAAAAGGCAAGGTGCTGTTTTTATCAAGGGACCACATTGTCTTCACCTCACTTAATTGGATGGTATAAAAATAAGCCAATTGGCCGTTTTCGTCAAGCAGTCTGTCTTGTATACTAAGTAAAAATTACGATATCGCTGTTAGGGGGAAAGAGAAGTGAAAAAGGTTTTAACGATTGCTGGTTCAGATTCAACGGGTGGCGCTGGTTTACAAGCCGATTTAAAAACATTTGAAGAGTATGGTGTTTTTGGCTTTTCAAGCATTACTTCAATCGTAACGATGGATCCTACGCAAGGTTGGTCGCATGAAGTGACGGAATTACCTGCTGATTTATTAGAAAAGCAATTAGTTTCGGTCTTTACAGGTGAGGCGTTAGCTGGTTTGAAGACTGGCATGATGGGAAATGAACAAAACATTCAAGTCGCTAGTCATTTTATTGAAAAATACCAAGTGGAAAACGTTGTGGTAGATCCAGTCATTGCTTGTAAAGGGACTGCTCAGATTCTTCAACCAAAAAGTGTCTCCGGCTTGCAAGAGTATTTATTACCACAAGCATGGGTGGCGACACCGAATTTGGTCGAAGCAGGTATCTTATCAGGTCTAGGGGACTTAAACTCGCTAGCAGATATGAAAGAGGCTGCTCGTCAAATTCATAAACTAGGGGCTCGAAATGTTGTTGTAAAAGGAGGCCAGCGTTTGGTTGGTGATTTTGCAATTGATGTTTTATATGATGGACATACGTTTCATGTGCTTGAAACAAAGATGGTACAAACAGCGAACAATCACGGTGCGGGCTGTACATTTGCGGCCGCGATTACAGCAGGGTTAGCAAAAGGCTATGCAACAATCAAAGCCGTTGAACTAGCGAAAGCTTTTGTATTAAAGGCGATTGAACAAGGTGTTCGTATCAATCCTTATGTCGGTCATGTCTGGCATGGCGCTTATAATCAAGCACAAAATCGAATGGAGGAACAATAGATGGAAAAAAATAATACGATTCATCAAATCACTTATATTGCGGTATTTGCTGCATTAACTGTAATCGGAACAATGATCAAAATCCCAATGCCAACAGGTGCTTTTGCTCATTTAGGTAATTCAGTTCTATTATTAGCAGTTTTGTTATTAGGGTATACAAGAGGAGCATTAGCAGGTGGGCTAGGTTTTGCTATTTTTGATCTTTTAAATGGTTATGCTGCCGAAGCACCTTATTTTTTATTTGAAAGTTTTATCGTCGGGGCCTTTGCTTATGGCGCATTTTTACTATTTCGTAAAGATCCAACCAAGATTTGGCAAATTGTTTGTATTGGTATGGTTACAGGAGTCGGAAAAATTATGATGACCCAATTAAAGAATACCGTGAAATTGTTTTATTTAGGAAGTGACTGGACTACTGCTTTTATCGCTGCGAGTGCGAAACTACCGGCAACGTTCATTAATGTTTTCACAACAATTATAATCGTCGCTTTTTTATATTTTCCTTTGAAAAAAATATTTCAACGCTATTTATAGGAAGGAAATGCCCTTATTTAAGAGAGATAGGGGCGTTTTTTTGTGGTCAAAACTTGAAAAAGTGCTTTTTTTGAAAAAAAGTTAGAAAAAAGAATGAAAAAGGGTTGCTATTTTTTTTCATCCATAATATAATCATACAGGTGCTGTTTACATTAAGTAACGAACACACTGGTAGAAAGAAATTTTTACCGGCTAAGAAACGAGAGGTTGCGACACGCCCGGACGCTTTGCCATGGACGAGCGTGACGGAAAAATTTTCGTGGAGCTATGTCTACTTTTTAAATAGGCGAGGAGGGAAAATAATGGCAAAACAAAAAATTCGTATCCGTTTAAAAGCGTATGAACACCGTATTTTAGACCAATCAGCGGATAAAATCGTAGAAACTGCAAAAAGAACTGGTGCTAGCGTGTCTGGTCCAATTCCATTACCAACAGATCGTAGTCTTTACACTGTAATCCGTGCGACACATAAATACAAAGATTCACGCGAACAATTCGAAATGCGTACACACAAACGTCTAATCGACATTGTGAACCCAACACCGAAAACAGTTGATGCTTTAATGAAGCTTGACTTACCATCAGGTGTGAATATCGAAATCAAACTATAATTTAAGTAAAATGGAGGTGTAATCATGACCAAAGGAATCTTAGGGAAAAAAGTGGGAATGACTCAAATCTTCACGGAAACTGGTGAATTAATTCCAGTAACAGTTATCGAAGCAACGCCGAACGTTGTTTTACAATTAAAAACAATCGAAAACGATGGTTACGAAGCTGTACAAATTGGTTACCAAGATATGCGTGAAGTTTTAAGTAACAAACCTGCGAAAGGTCATGTTGCAAAAGCAAACACGGCTCCTAAGCGCTTCATTCGCGAATTCAAGAATGTTGAGCTTGAGGGCTTAGAAGTAGGATCAGAAATTAAAGTTGACGTGTTCCAAGCTGGAGACATTGTTGATGTTACAGGTACTTCAAAAGGTAAAGGATTCCAAGGGGTTATCAAACGCCACGGACAATCACGTGGACCAATGGCTCACGGATCTCGTTACCACCGTCGTCCTGGCTCAATGGGACCAGTTGCACCGAACCGTGTGTTCAAAAACAAAAAACTTGCTGGCCGTATGGGTGGCAATCGCATTACAATCCAAAACTTGGAAATCGTGCGTGTTGACGTTGAACGCAATGCAATCCTAATTAAAGGAAACGTTCCTGGAGCGAAAAAATCATTGATTACAATTAAATCAGCTGTGAAAGCTAAATAATTTAGATAGGAAGAAAGGAGGAACTAAGGAATGCCGAATGTAGCATTATTTAAACAAGATGGTAGCCAAGTTGGCGAAATCACTTTAAACGAAGAAATTTTCGGAATCGAACCAAATGAATCAGTTGTTTTTGATGCAATTATCATGCAACGTGCTTCATTAAGACAAGGAACACACGCAGTGAAAAACCGCAGTGCTGTTCGTGGCGGTGGCCGTAAGCCATGGCGTCAAAAAGGAACTGGACGTGCGCGTCAAGGTTCAATTCGTTCACCACAATGGCGTGGAGGAGGAATTGTCTTTGGACCAACTCCTCGTTCATATAGCTACAAACTTCCTAAAAAAGTTCGTCGCTTAGCAATTAAATCTGTTTTATCAGAAAAAGTTGCTGAAAACAAATTGGTCGTGGTTGATGCTTTAAGCTTTGACGCACCAAAAACAAAAGAATTCAAACAAGTGCTTGCTAACTTATCAATTGATAAGAAAGTCTTGATCGTATTAGAAGAAGGTAACGACTTTGCAGCATTATCTGCACGTAACTTACCAAACGTTTCTGTGATTGCATCGAACAACGTAAGTGTATTAGATGTTGTATCAAACGATAAAGTTTTAGTAACACAAACTGCTCTTACTCAAATTGAGGAGGTGCTTGCATAATGAACTTATTAGACGTAATTAAACGCCCAGTAATCACTGAAAAATCAATGCTTGCAATGGACGAGAAAAAATACACTTTTGATGTAGATACTCGCGCAAACAAAACTTTAGTGAAACAAGCTGTAGAAGCAGCTTTTGATGTGAAAGTGAAAAACGTAAACATCATCAACGTGCGTCCTAAATTTAAACGTGTTGGTAAATATGCAGGATATACGAAAAAACGTCGCAAAGCTATTGTGACTTTAACTGAAAATTCAAAAGCAATCGAATTTTTCTCAGCTGAATAAGCTGACACCCGGACATTATTAACATAGGAGGGAAAATGACGTGGCAATTAAAAAGTATAAAGCTACTACAAATGGTCGTCGTAATATGACAACTTCTGATTTTGCAGAAATTACCGTTTCAAAACCAGAAAAGTCTTTATTAGCACCGTTAAAAAACCATGCCGGTCGTAACAATAACGGACGTATTACTGTTCGCCATCAAGGTGGCGGTCACAAACGTCAATACCGTTTAATCGACTTCAAACGTAACAAAGACAACGTTGTTGCGCTTGTTAAAACGATTGAGTATGATCCAAACCGTTCTGCTAACATTGCGTTAGTTCACTACGAAGATGGGGTTAAAGCTTACATCTTAGCGCCAAAAGGCTTAGAAGTAGGAATGACAATCGTATCTGGACCAGATGCAGATATCAAAGTAGGAAACGCGTTACCATTAGCAAACATTCCAGTGGGTACGGTTATCCACAATATTGAATTAAAACCTGGTAAAGGCGGACAATTAATCCGTTCAGCTGGTACAAGTGCTCAAGTACTTGGTAAAGAAGGTAAATATGTTTTAATTCGTTTAAACTCTGGCGAAGTTCGTATGATCTTAGCTACTTGTCGTGCAACTGTTGGTTCAGTTGGTAACGAACAACACGAATTAATCAACATCGGTAAAGCCGGTCGTTCTCGTTGGATGCGCAAACGCCCAACTGTTCGCGGTAGCGTAATGAACCCTAACGATCACCCACACGGTGGTGGTGAAGGTAAAGCACCAATCGGACGTAAGAGTCCTCTTACTCCTTGGGGTAAACCAGCTCTTGGTATGAAAACTCGTAACAAGAAAGCAAAATCAGACAAACTTATCGTTCGTCGTCGTAATGAAAAATAATTACATTAACCATGTGTTGCACATTTTGAGAGGAGGTTCACCATGGGTCGTAGTTTAAAGAAAGGGCCTTTTGTCGATGACCATTTGATGAAAAAGGTTGAAGCACAATTAGGCGCTGAAAAGAAAAAAGTTATTAAAACTTGGTCACGTCGTTCAACAATCTTCCCAAGTTTTATCGGTTTCACTATCGCTGTCTATGATGGACGTAAACATGTACCTGTTTACATCCAAGAAGACATGGTAGGACATAAATTAGGTGAATTTGCACCAACTAGAACTTATCGCGGACATGCTGCTGACGATAAGAAAACAAGACGTTAATCTGAGGGGAGGATATACAGATGGCAGAACAAATTACATCAGCGAAAGCAACTGCTAAAACAGTTCGCGTTTCTCCTCGCAAATCACGCCTTGTTATTGATTTAATTAGAGGGAAAAACGTTGCAGAAGCAATTGCAATCTTAAAATTTACACCAAACAAAGCTGCTGGAATCATCGAAAAAGTATTGATGTCAGCAATCGCTAACGCAGAAAACAACTTTGACTTAGATGTTGAGAATTTAGTCGTTTCTGAAGCATTTGTGAACGAAGGACCAACAATGAAACGTTTCCGTCCACGTGCAAAAGGCTCAGCTTCTCCAATCAACAAACGTACAAGTCATATTACGGTAGTCGTATCAGAAAAATAAGGAGGGACATTCAGTGGGTCAAAAAGTACATCCAATTGGAATGCGTGTTGGCATCATCCGTGACTGGGATGCGAAATGGTACGCAGAAAAAGATTATGCAGACTTTTTACACGAAGATTTAAGAATTCGTAAATTCATCGCTAAAAAACTTGCTGATGCCGCTGTGTCAACTGTTGAAATTGAACGTGCCGCAAACCGCGTAAACATTTCAATTCATACAGCTAGACCAGGTATGGTTATCGGTAAAGGTGGATCTGAAGTCGAAAGCCTAAGAACAGAATTAAACAAATTAACTGGTAAGAAAGTACACATCAATATTGTAGAAATCAAAAAACCAGATTTAGATGCAAAATTAGTCGGCGAAGGGATTGCACGTCAATTAGAAGGTCGTGTAGCATTCCGTCGTGCGCAAAAACAAGCGATCCAACGCACAATGCGTGCTGGCGCTAAAGGAATCAAAACACAAGTATCAGGTCGTTTAAACGGTGCAGATATTGCTCGTAGCGAAGGATACTCTGAAGGAACAGTTCCACTTCATACATTACGTGCGGATATTGATTACGCATGGGAAGAAGCAGATACAACATACGGAAAACTAGGAGTTAAAGTGTGGATCTATCGTGGAGAAATTCTTCCAACTAAAAAGAACACTGAGAAAGGAGGGAAATAAGCATGTTAGTACCTAAACGTGTAAAACACCGTCGTGAATTCCGCGGTAAAATGCGTGGAGAAGCTAAAGGTGGAAAAGAAGTCACTTTTGGTGAATATGGCTTACAAGCGGTTGAATCTCATTGGATTACAAACCGTCAAATCGAAGCTGCCCGTATTGCAATGACTCGTTACATGAAACGTGGTGGGAAAGTATGGATTAAAATTTTCCCTCACAAATCATATACAAGTAAAGCGATTGGCGTTCGTATGGGTAAAGGTAAAGGGGCTCCAGAAGGATGGGTTGCACCAGTAAAACGTGGTAAAATCATGTTTGAAATTGCAGGCGTACCTGAAGAAGTAGCGCGTGAAGCACTACGTTTAGCTTCTCACAAATTACCGGTTAAAACAAAAATCGTAAAACGTGAAGAAATGGGTGGTGAATCGAATGAAGGTTAAAGAAATCAGAGAATTAACCACTGCCGAAATGCTAGATCAAGAAAAACAATTAAAAGAAGAATTGTTTAACTTGCGTTTCCAATTAGCTACCGGACAATTAGAAAACACTGCACGTATTAAAGAAGTACGTAAATCGATTGCACGCATTAAAACAGTATTGCGTGAACAAGTAAAGTAATAGTGGAAGGAGGCCATTTAGCGTATGACTGAGGAAAGAAATCAACGCAAAGTTTACCAAGGCCGCGTGGTATCCGACAAAATGGATAAAACAATTACAGTAGTAGTTGAAACAAAGAAAAACCACCCAATTTATGGTAAACGCATGAACTATTCTAAGAAATACAAAGCACACGATGAAAACAACGAAGCGAAAATCGGTGATATCGTGAAAATTATGGAAACTCGTCCATTATCGGCTACAAAACGTTTCCGTCTAGTAGAAATCGTTGAAAAAGCAGTGATTATTTAATAATCACACGAGATTTTCCTATATAGATTGAATTGCAAAATCTGAAAGGAGGATACACATCGTGATCCAACAAGAAAGTCGTTTAAAAGTTGCTGACAACTCTGGCGCTCGTGAAATCTTGACGATCAAAGTCCTTGGTGGCTCAGGTCGTAAAACTGCTAATATCGGTGACGTAATCGTTGCAACCGTTAAACAAGCAACGCCAGGTGGGGTTGTCAAAAAAGGTGATGTCGTTAAAGCGGTTATCGTTCGTACGAAATCAGGCGCTCGCCGTGCTGACGGTTCATATATTAAATTTGATGAAAATGCTGCGGTTATTATCCGTGATGATAAGAGCCCACGTGGAACACGTATCTTTGGTCCAGTTGCTCGTGAATTACGCGAAAGCAACTTCATGAAGATCGTTTCCCTAGCACCAGAAGTATTATAATTGTTACTCATTATTAAAGGAGGTGCGAAACAATAATGTTTGTTAAAAAAGGCGATAAAGTTAAAGTTATCACTGGAAAAGACAAGAACAAAGAAGGTATTGTTTTAGAAGCTTTACCAAAGAAAGATAAAGTTGTTGTCGAAGGTGTTAACATCGTTAAAAAACACCAAAAACCTTCTCAAACAGCTCCTCAAGGCGGAATCCTTGAAGTAGAAGCGCCAATTCATGTTTCTAACGTGATGGTGATTGATCCTTCAAACGGTGAAGCAACGCGAGTAGGCTACAAAGAAGTTGACGGTAAAAAAGTCCGCGTTTCTAAGAAAACCGGAGAAATTCTTGATAAATAATCAAATTAAGGAAGGAGGGGCTTATTGAATGAACCGCCTTAAAGAAAAATATAATAAAGAAGTTGTTCCAGCATTAATGGAAAAATTTGAATATAGCTCAGTAATGCAAGCACCAAAAGTTGACAAAATCGTTATCAACATGGGTGTCGGCGAAGCAGTTGCTAACACAAAAGCGTTAGACAAAGCTGTGGAAGAATTACAAATTATTACAGGTCAAAAACCTTTAATTACAAAAGCAAAGAAATCAATCGCGGGCTTCCGTTTACGTGATGGAATGCCAATCGGTGCGAAAGTTACTTTACGTGGCGAAAGAATGTACGAATTTTTAGATAAATTAGTTACAGTTGCTTTACCACGTGTACGTGACTTCCACGGTGTAAGCAAAAAAGCGTTCGATGGACGTGGAAACTACACTTTAGGTGTCAAAGAACAATTAATCTTCCCAGAAGTTGATTATGATTTGGTCGATAAAGTACGTGGAATGGATATCGTTATTGTTACAACTGCCAACACAGACGAAGAGTCTCGTGAATTGTTAACTCAATTAGGCATGCCATTCCAAAAATAAAAAAAGGAGGCGAACTACGTGGCTAAAAAGTCAATGATTGCTAAACACAACCGTCCAGCAAAATTTTCAACACAACAAAACTCTCGTTGTGAACGTTGCGGACGCCCACATTCAGTTTATCGTAAATTTAAACTTTGCCGTATTTGCTTCCGCGAACTTGCCTACAAAGGTCAAATTCCCGGCGTGAAGAAAGCAAGCTGGTAAACAAGTAAACTCGCATAAAGGAGGTAAATCATCTAATGGTCATGACAGATCCAATTGCAGATTTTCTAACACGCATTCGTAATGCCAACATGGTAAAACACGATGTTTTAGAAGTACCTGCTTCAAAAATCAAACGTGACATCGCTGAAATCTTGAAAAATGAAGGTTTCGTTCGTGATGTTGAATATATCGAAGATGACAAACAAGGCGTAATCCGCGTTTTCCTTAAATATGGAAAAAATGGTGAGCGTGTTATCACTAACTTAAAACGTATCTCTAAACCAGGTCTACGTGCTTATGTAAAAGCTGACGAAGTACCGAAAGTATTGAACGGTTTAGGTATTGCAATCATCTCAACTTCTGAAGGTGTAATCACTGATAAAGAAGCAAGAGCTAAAAACGTTGGTGGCGAAGTAGTCGCATACGTTTGGTAATTTAAATTTATTACACAAGGAGGTGTCTCTAAGTGAGTCGTATTGGGAATAAAATCGTCGTTTTACCGGCTGGTGTTGAAGTAACACAAAACGGAAACGATGTAACAGTTAAAGGTCCTAAAGGTGAATTAACTCGTACTTTCTCTTCTGATATCGCAATGAATATCGAAGGAAACGAAGTAACATTCACTCGTCCAAATGATAGCAAAGACATGAAAACTATTCATGGAACTACTCGTGCAAACTTCAATAACATGGTTGTTGGTGTCAGCGAAGGGTTCCAAAAAGCATTAGAATTAATCGGGGTTGGTTACCGTGCGCAACTACAAGGTTCAAAACTTGTATTAAACGTTGGTTACTCTCACCCAGTTGAGATTGAAGCACCTGCTGGAACAACTATCGAAGTTCCATCAAACACTTCAATTATCGTTAAAGGGATTGATAAAGAAGTTGTTGGCGAATTAGCAGCAAACATTCGTATCGTCCGCGCGCCAGAGCCATACAAAGGCAAAGGAATTCGCTATGTTGGTGAATTTGTTCGTCGTAAAGAAGGTAAAACTGGTAAATAATTTTCGCAACCAAATGGTCTTGCGAAACGCAGCTTAGGCTAGCAACATTAAAGAGGTGACAATTGTGATTACAAAACCAGATAAAAATAAAACACGTCAAAAGAGACATCGTCGTGTACGTGGCAAAATCTCTGGTACTGCTGAGTGCCCACGCTTAAACGTTTTTCGTTCTAACAAAAACATCTACGCTCAAATTATTGATGACGTAGCGGGTGTGACGCTAGCAAGTGCCTCTGCCCTAGATAAAGAAATTTCAGGTGCAACAAAAACGGAACAAGCACAAGCTGTCGGTAAATTAATCGCAGAACGTGCAGCAGCAAAAGGGATTAAAGAAGTAGTCTTTGACCGTGGTGGATACCTTTACCATGGCCGTGTAGCAGCATTAGCAACAGCAGCTCGCGAAAATGGACTAGAATTTTAAGAGAAGGAGGAACACCATTCATGGTTTATATCGATCCAAAACATTTGGAATTAGAAGACCGCGTTGTTGCGATTAACCGCGTAACAAAAGTTGTTAAAGGTGGACGCCGTTTACGTTTTGCAGCTTTAGTAATCGTTGGTGATAAAAACGGACACGTAGGATTTGGTACTGGTAAAGCACAAGAAGTACCAGAAGCAATCCGTAAAGCCGTTGAAAGTGCTAAAAAGAACTTGATTGAAGTGCCAATCGTAGGGACAACAATTCCTCATGATGTTATCGGAACATTCGGTGGCGGACGTATCTTAATGAAACCTGCTGTAGAAGGTTCTGGGGTAGCTGCTGGTGGAACTGTTCGTGCCGTATTAGAATTAGCTGGTATTAATGATATCACGACTAAATCTTTAGGCTGTAACACACCAATCAACGTTGTTCGTGCCGTAGTTGACGGATTACAACAATTAAAACGCGCTGAAGAAGTTGCGGCATTACGTGGCAAATCAGTGGAAGAATTAATCGGTTAAGGAGGACTCAGAAATGGCTGAATTAAAAATTACTTTAAAACGCAGTATTATCGGACGTCCTCAAAACCAAAAGGATACCGTTAAAGCGTTAGGTCTATCAAAAGTAAACTCAAGCGTGGTACAACCTGCCAACGAAGCAATTAAAGGCATGGTTAACACAGTTGCACACTTAGTAGACGTAAAAGAAGTTTAAAAACAATGTAATAGATTCATTTTGATTAAGGAGGTGCCAAAGCATGAAACTACATGAATTAAAACCTGCAGAAGGCTCTCGCCAAGAACGTAACCGTGTTGGTCGTGGATCTTCATCTGGTAATGGTAAAACATCTGGACGTGGACAAAAAGGTCAAAAATCACGTTCTGGTGGTGGTGTACGTTTAGGTTTTGAGGGGGGACAAACTCCATTGTTCCGTCGTTTACCAAAACGTGGATTTACAAACGTTAACCGTAAAGAATACGCAGTTGTTAATCTTGACATTTTAAATCGCTTTGAAGATGGAACTGAAGTAACACCGTTAACTTTAGTTGAAGCTGGAATCGTGAAAGACGAAAAAGCTGGAATCAAAGTGTTAGGAAATGGCGAATTAACGAAGAAATTAGCTGTGAAAGCAGCGAAGTTCTCTAAAACAGCCGAAGAAGCTATTGTAGCTGCTGGTGGATCAGTTGAGGTGATTTAATGCTTAAACTTTTAAAGGATGCCTTTAAAGTCAAGGAAATTAGATCGAAAATCTTTTTTACTGTATTCATTTTGTTCATCTTTCGCTTAGGAACGCACATTACCGTTCCTGGTGTAGATGCTTCGCGCTTGCAAAGTATCTCTGACTTACCATTCTTGAATATGCTAGACTTGGTAAGTGGAAGTGCCATGCAACGCTTCTCGATCTTTTCAATGGGTGTTTCGCCTTATATCACTGCATCAATTATTATTCAATTAATGCAGATGGATATTGTGCCAAAGTTCGTTGAGTGGTCAAAACAAGGAGAAGTCGGCCGTCGCAAATTAAATCAAGCAACACGTTATTTAACGATTGGTTTAGGGTTCCTACAATCAATGGCATTAACAGCTGGGTTTAATATGTGGACACAATTTGGATTTGTCCCAGATCCAAGTGCGAAAACATTTTTATTAATCGGCGTTATTTTAACGACGGGAACAATGTTTGTCACTTGGCTAGGTGAACAAATTTCCGAAAAAGGGATTGGTAATGGTGTATCAATGATTATCTTTGCAGGGATCATTGCTCGTCTACCAGTTGACATAAAAGAGTTAATCGAAGACTACTTTATCAATATTGAAGCTTCAAGAATTTGGCAATCGGCACTCTTTATGGTTGCTCTTGTGATTGCAGTGTTGTTAATCGTTGCTTTTGTAACGTATTTCCAACAAGCAGAACGAAAATTGCCAATTCAATATACGAAACGAGTAGCGGGTGCGCCAACTAGCTCTTACCTTCCATTGAAAGTAAACGCGGCAGGTGTTATTCCGGTCATCTTTGCTAGCTCCTTTATTACTACGCCAAACGCAATCATTCAAGCATTTGGTGGTTCCTATGGAAATGCCGCTTGGTTTGAAATCGTACAAACACTGTTTAATTATAATACTGTTCCTGGAGCAATTTTATATACCGTGTTAATTATCGCTTTCACCTTCTTCTATGCCTTTGTTCAAGTCAACCCTGAGAAATTAGCGGAGAACTTGCAAAAACAAGGAAGTTACATACCAAGTGTTCGACCTGGAAAAGGAACCGAAGACTACGTATCAAGTTTATTAATGCGATTAAGTGCAGTAGGCGCGCTTTTCCTAGGATTAGTTGCCTTACTTCCAATCATTGCTCAAATGGCTTGGAACTTACCGCAGTCAATTGGCTTGGGCGGAACAAGTTTATTAATCGTGATTGGTGTAGCTCTGGAAACTGCAAAACAGTTAGAAGGACTTATGCTAAAACGTCAATATACTGGTTTTATGAACTAAAGTTTTGTAGGGTGTTGAGGTTTTCCTCAACATCATTCAAAAACTTATAGGAGGAAATAGAATGAACCTCATATTAATGGGATTACCCGGTGCGGGAAAAGGTACGCAAGCAGAGAAAATCATTGCTGAATACAAAATTCCACATATTTCAACAGGCGATATGTTTCGTGCGGCCATGGCCAATGAAACAGCGCTTGGCTTAAAAGCAAAATCATACATGGATCAAGGAGCATTAGTTCCTGACGAAGTAACCAATGGCATTGTGAAAGAACGTTTAGCGCAAGACGATACGAAAGAAGGCTTCTTATTAGATGGCTTCCCTCGTACACTTGACCAAGCCAAAGCGCTCGATCAAATGTTAAAAGAACTCGGCAAGAAAATTGATGCTGTGATTGACATTCATGTCCCTGAAGAAATTCTTGTTGATCGTTTAGCTGGCCGTTACATGTGTCGCAATTGCGGTGCTACGTATCATAAAATCTTTAACCCAACCAAAGTTGAAGGTACTTGTGATCGTTGCGGAGGCCATGAATTTTATCAACGAGAAGATGACAAACCAGAGACGGTTAAAAATCGTCTGGCAATTAACATAAAAAGTAGTCAACCAATTTTAGCCTACTATAAAGAAGAAGGTTTATTGCAGTCTATTGATGGTAATCGTGAAATCGATGCTGTCTTTGCAGACGTAAAAAAAATCATCGAATAACGATCGATTGCCCGTAACCGACTTGCAAATCGGAAACTTTCTCTTGCTTAGTAAAGCACATTGTGGTACAATGTGTCAGTCCGACTTCTGACATTTTCAGAAGGTTGTATTGAGAATCTAAGGTGGGAGCACTCGTTTCCGCCGTTTTATCGTGTGAAAATGCGAAACAATTACAAGGAGGTACTGTGCGTGGCAAAAGAAGATATGATTGAAGTCGAAGGTACAGTCGTCGATACTTTGCCGAATGCAATGTTTAAAGTCGAACTAGAAAACGGACATCAAGTTTTAGCGACAGTTTCTGGCAAAATCCGTATGCACTATATTCGTATTTTACCAGGCGACAAGGTGACAGTTGAATTATCACCTTATGACTTGACTCGTGGCCGTATCACTTATCGTTTTAAATAATTGTACTCCGTAAAATCACAGGAGGTAAGATCATGAAAGTAAGACCATCAGTAAAACCAATGTGTGAACATTGTAAAGTAATTCGTCGTAATGGACGCGTTATGGTGATTTGCCCAGCAAATCCAAAACATAAACAACGTCAAGGATAACCGGAGGTGTAACGAATATGGCTCGTATTGCAGGAGTAGATATTCCTCGTGATAAACGCGTTGTTGTTTCCCTAACTTATATTTATGGTATTGGGAATACAACTGCGAAACAAGTTTTAGCTAACGCTGGCGTTTCTGAAGAAATTCGTGTTCGTGAATTAACGAATGAACAAACAGACGCTATCCGTGCTGAAATTGATAAATTAAAAGTTGAAGGGGATCTTCGTCGTGAAGTGAACTTAAACATTAAACGCTTGATGGAAATCGGTTCATACCGTGGAATCCGTCACCGTCGTGGATTACCAGTACGTGGACAAAACACGAAAAATAATGCACGTACACGTAAAGGCCCGTCTAAAACAGTCGCAGGCAAGAAAAAATAATTCCTAAGTGAAGGAGGTTAAAACTTCATGGCAGCAAAAAAAGTGAGTCGTAAACGCCGTGTGAAAAAGAATATTGAAACTGGGATTGCACATATCCATTCAACATTCAACAATACAATCGTGATGATTACTGATTCTCATGGTAATGCGTTAGCATGGTCATCAGCTGGTGCATTAGGTTTTAAAGGAAGCAGAAAATCAACACCATTTGCCGCTCAAATGGCAGCAGAAACAGCTACAAAAGTAGCAATGGAACATGGATTAAGAACTGTAGAAGTAACTGTTAAAGGTCCTGGTTCAGGACGTGAAGCAGCAATTCGTTCATTACAAGCAGCAGGTTTAGAAGTGACTGCAATCCGTGACGTAACTCCAGTTCCTCATAATGGATGCCGCCCTCCAAAACGCCGTCGTGTTTAATGGATGTCGCTCATTTTGAGTATCAGTATTATGTCATTGAACAAGACACTTTTCGTTTTGAAAGGGGTAAGAGATAATAATGATTGAATTCGAAAAACCAAGAATTGCTAAAATTGATGAAGAGAAAGATTATGGCAAGTTCATCGTAGAACCTCTAGAACGAGGCTATGGAACTACTTTAGGAAATTCCCTACGTCGTATTTTGTTATCTTCTTTACCAGGTGCAGCCATTACTAGTATCCAAATTGATGGAGTGTTACACGAATTTTCAACTGTTAAAGGTGTAAGAGAAGATGTCGCTCAAATTATTTTGAATATTAAAGGTCTTGCATTAAAAATGTATGGACAAGAAGAAAAAACACTAGAAATCGATATTACAGGACCAGCAACGGTAACTGCAGGAGATATTCTTGTGGATAGCGATGTTGAAATCTTGAATAAAGATATGTACATCTGTACTGTCTCTGAAGGAGCAACATTCCATGCGCGCTTAACGGTTAAACCAGGCCGAGGATATGTTCAAGCTGATGAGAACAAAAAAGAAGACATGCCAATTGGCGTTCTTCCTGTTGATTCTATCTACACTCCAGTTCGCCGTGTCAACTATCAAGTTGAAAATACACGTGTTGGACGACGAGATGACTTTGATAAATTAACAATGGAAATATGGACAGATGGTTCAATTGAGCCATTAGATGCAATGAGTTTAGCTGCAAAAATCATGACAGAACATTTAGATATTTTTGTGAATCTAACAGATGAAGCAAAACATGCTGAAATCATGGTCGAAAAAGAAGAAACACAAAAAGAAAAAATGTTAGAAATGACGATTGAAGAATTAGACTTATCTGTTCGTTCATATAACTGCTTAAAACGTGCAGGAATTAACTCTGTACAAGAATTGACAAATAAATCTGAACCAGAAATGATCAAAGTGCGTAACCTTGGCCGTAAATCGTTAGAGGAAGTTAAGGCGAAACTAGAAGATCTTGGTTTAGAATTACGTAAAGACGATTAATTTTTACGAAGGAGGGAAACCACGTGAGTTATCGTAAATTAGGACGCACATCTTCTCAACGTAAAGCGATGTTGCGTGATTTGACAACTGATTTAATCATTAACGAACGCATCGTTACGACTGAAGCTCGTGCGAAAGAAATTCGTTCAACTACAGAAAAAATGATCACATTAGGTAAACGTGGCGATTTACATGCACGTCGTCAAGCAGCGGCTTACGTTCGTAATGAAGTTGCTAGCGTTCGTGAAGAAGGCGAAGAAATCGTTATTGAATCAGCTTTACAAAAGTTATTCAATGACATCGCACCTCGTTA
Organism: Enterococcus lemanii; assembly: GCF_016909125.1. GTDB lineage: Bacteria > Bacillota > Bacilli > Lactobacillales > Enterococcaceae > Enterococcus_I > Enterococcus_I lemanii. Next base: position 17,954 of record NZ_JAFBFD010000008.1, read on the forward strand.
TGCAGAACGCCAAGGCGGTTATACTCGTATCTTGAAGACAGAACCAAGACGCGGAGATGCAGCACCAATGGTTATCATTGAACTAGTTTAAAATCACACTTAATAGCATATAGCTACATCACTTTGTCGATGAATTTTTTAAGAGTGTTATGATGTTGGAAGAGTAACTTTTTTTCCGAGTCTAGCTCGTCGCTACCCCTTGATTTTTATCAAGGGGTCAGCACTCATCATAAAGTGTTTTTTTTTACCCTCGATTATCTGTCAAGACAGGTCATGGGGAGTGGAAGAAAAAGATAAGAACCAACAAGGCAAGAGGAAAACAAAACTTTTTCATGAAAAAATGGATATTGATTGAAAAGTCTTGTTTTTTTTGGTAGTGTTAGTTAGAAATTAGTCAATCAAAGGAGTCAATATGAAACCGATTATTGAATTAAATCATCTTACTTTTAGATATCAAAAAACAGACGAGCGTCCAGCTTTAAATGACGTCTCGCTTTCAATTTACCCGGGCGAATGGGTGGCGATTATCGGGCACAATGGCTCAGGAAAGTCAACCTTAGCCAAAACGATTAACGGCTTACTTGCCCCTGAAAAAGGTACGGTCAAAGTCGGTGATTATACATTAAGTGAAGCCGATTTGTGGTCGATTCGCCGCATGGTTGGAATGGTTTTTCAAAACCCTGATAACCAATTTGTTGGGGCGACAGTTGAAGATGACGTGGCGTTTGGTCTAGAAAACCAAGGAATTCCTCGCGAAGAAATGCTAGTTCGGGTGAAGGAAGCGTTAGAGCAAGTACGGATGGATGGTTTTCGAACAAAAGAACCTGCCCGACTATCTGGTGGTCAAAAACAACGGGTGGCGATTGCTGGTGTGGTGGCTTTACGTCCAGATATTATTATTTTAGATGAAGCAACGAGTATGCTTGATCCAGAAGGGCGAGCAGAAGTGATTGCAACGATTAAAAAGATTAAAGAAGAAAATAATTTAACCGTTCTTTCGATTACCCACGATATTGATGAGGCAGCAAATGCTAATCGTGTCTTAGTCATGCGCCAAGGAGAATTAATCGATGAAGGAACGCCTGAGAAAATCTTTTCAGCGGGGCCTAAACTGGTTGAATTAGGTCTGGATTTACCATTTCCGGAAAAATTAAAGTATTCTTTGAAAGAAAAGGGAATCGAAGTACCAACGCAATACTTAACTGAAGAAGGGATGGTGGAATGGCTGTGGACATCCGCTTTGAACAAGTAGATTTTACGTATCAACCAAATTCACCATTTGAACAACGTGTTTTACATGAGATGAACTTAACCATTAAAGAAGGTTCTTATACCGCGCTTGTTGGTCATACGGGCAGTGGAAAATCTACCCTGTTACAACACCTCAATGCGTTATTAAAACCAACCGCTGGCAAAGTCTTTATCGGAGACCGCGTCATTACACCTGAAACCAATAATAAAAACTTAAAACCCATTCGTCAAAAAGTCGGGATTGTTTTCCAATTTCCAGAAGCGCAATTGTTTGAAGAAACAGTTGAAAGAGACATTGCTTTTGGTCCGAAAAATTTTGGTGTTTCAGAAGAAGCGGCTAATCAGCTAGCTGCCAAAACGTTAAAAATGGTTGGGCTAGACGAAAGTTACTTAGCACGCTCACCATTTGACCTGTCAGGCGGTCAAATGCGTCGGGTAGCCATTGCGGGCGTTTTAGCGATGGAACCTGAGATTTTAGTCTTAGATGAACCGACTGCTGGTTTGGATCCCCAAGGTCGAAAAGAAATGATGGAAATGTTTCATCGTTTACACCAAGAAAATAAGATTACCATTGTATTAGTGACGCATTTGATGGATGACGTGGCTGATTATGCTGATTTTGTCTATGTCCTAGAAAAAGGACGCCTAGTCAAAGAAGGGAGCCCGCGCGAAGTCTTTCAAGATGTTGAATGGTTACATGACAGACAACTCGGCGTACCAACCGCTACCGCCTTTGCGCAAAAACTGGTCGACCGTGGCTTTCAATTTGCAACTTTGCCTTTAACTTCCGAAGAATTAGCAACCGCACTAATTGCTAAAGGAGGATTAAGCCAATGATGAATAAATTGATCTTAGGTCGTTATTTACCAGGAGACTCGTTGATTCACCGATTGGACCCACGAGCAAAATTAATCGGAGCCTTTTATTTCATCGGGATTATATTTCTAGCAAATAATTGGCAAACCTACTTACTATTAGGTTTGTTTACCCTTTTTAGTTTATTTTTATCAAAAATTGATTTTAATTTCTTTATAAAAGGTGTCAAGCCAATGATCTGGTTAATTTTATTTACGGTTGCCTTACAAATTTTCTTTACAGGTGGCGGTGAAGTGTACTGGAAATGGGGCATTTTACAATTAACCGAATTAGGGATTCAAAACGGACTCTTTATCTTCTGTCGTTTTGTCTTAATTATCTTCATGTCAACCTTACTGACGTTAACAACCGCACCGTTATCGTTATCAGACGCGATTGAATATTTACTGCGCCCGTTAAAACCATTAAAAGTACCGGTACACGAAATCTCTTTGATGCTTTCCATTGCTTTACGTTTTGTGCCGACATTAATGGATGAAACAGAAAAAATCATGAATGCCCAACGCGCACGAGGGGTTGATTTTGGTGAGGGCAACTTAGTTCAAAAAATGAAAGCTGTCATCCCGTTGTTAATTCCGTTGTTTGTAAGTAGTTTTAACCGTGCCGATGATTTAGCAACGGCGATGGAAGCTCGCGGTTACCAAGGTGGCGATGGACGAACAAAATACCGCGTCTTGCATTGGCGCTTGGCGGATACGTTGAGCCTAATTGCCTTTGCACTCGTAACGCTGGCTTTAGTTTATTTAAGAAAATAAGAGGAAAAAGCGAGCCGCCAAGACTCGCTTTTTTACTCGTCGAAAGACCCGATTTGAAAGGAAAGAAAAAATGGTTCGATATAAAGCAATTATTTCTTATGATGGAACAAACTTTTGTGGCTTTCAACGCCAATTAAAAGGCCGGACAGTTCAAGGAGAATTAGAAAAAACATTAAGTAAAATGGCGAATCAACCGATTGAAATTCATGGCTCTGGTCGAACCGATGCGGGAGTACATGCGATTGGTCAAGTGATTCACTTTGATTTTCCTTATGAACGCCCGCTTGAAAAAATGCGTTTTGGCCTAGATACTCAAACACCTGACGATATCGCTTGCCGTCAAGTTGAAATGGTCGCGGATGATTTTCACGCCCGTTATTTAGCCAAGGGAAAGACGTATGAGTTTCGTGTAGATATTGGTAAACCTCGTAGCCCGTTTCGCCGGTATTATGCAAGTTATTATCCTTACCCCGTCGATGTTCATAAAATGCAACAAGCCTTACCAGATTTGTTAGGCACGCATGATTTTACTTCATTTTGCGCTTCTGGTAGTTCCGTTGAAGACAAAACACGTACAATTGAAGTTGCTAATTTAACCGTTAGCCCTGATGGTGAAGAATTAGTCTTCACTTTTAGTGGGGATGGCTTTTTATATAAGATGATTCGAATTATGGTCGGCACTTTGTTAAAAATCGGGAATGGTCGTTTACCGGTCGATGCGATTCCAGCGATTATTGCCGGAAAAGATCGGAACTTAGCTGGACCAACCGCCCATCCAGAAGGACTATATTTAAAAGAAGTTCGCTATGAATAAGATAACCAAAAAACAACCACTTTTGCCTTTACGCAGAAGTGGTTGTTTTTTTCGTCGTCATTTTTTGCCAGAAAAGAAAAAGTCCAATACAAAGGAAGAATAAAGCAAGTCCAATCCCAAATCCTTGTGGCATAAAGGTCAAGGAAATCTCGTTGTCACCCGCAGCTAGCGGAAGACTGACAAAGGCGCCTTGAAACGCTTCAATCGGTACTGTTTTACCATTCACTTTGGCTTGCCAACCTTTATCATAGGGAATCGTCGTAATCAGTTGTTGTTCCTTTGCCAGACTAACATGGCCTTTAGCCGAACGTTTCCCTACTGTTAAATGGACGCCTTGTTGCTTTAATTGATCGACGGCTTGTTGATAAGCTTGCGTATTTAATGTTAAAACTTGCGGGTTTTGGAAGCTAACTTCTTTCGTACCATAAAAGCTAGCAGTAAATTCAAAAGTTGTTTCTTCGGAGTAATAGCCTAAATTATAGTATTGCCCGTTAATGTTAATTTGGGTTTTGCGCTGTTCACCATTTGCAGTAATGGTGACCGTTGAGCTTTCTAATTGATTAAAATTACTTGGATACAGACTTAAGTAAGCTTGGCTGTTAGCTGGAACGGTTACTTCCCAAGTCACATCCTTGGCGATATTTGGTTCAATTTCGCTTAATTTTGTTTGATTGCCCGTATTTGTTAGCGTCACGTTGCTTGAACGAATCACTGAAATTGGTTGAAAAGCAAAGTATTGTTCGTGAAGCCCAGTTAGGCCATTCATCAAGTTAGTTTGATTGCCTAAGTTATCATTTTCAAAAGTTTGAATCGCTAAAACATCCGTGTCTGCTAAAAAGGCGAGTGGTAAAGCATCTTGATTTTCATAAAGTTGGTAGTCGCCGGACTGCCCAATTTTTTGATAACCATATTTTTGAACATCTTGCTTGGAAATGTTGTAACGAATGCCAGTAAAGGCGTCCATGAGTAACGTATTATTTGGGTAACGAATATTTAAATTGGTTCCTCTTGAGCGAAAACCGAGTTTGTTTAAATAGCTCGATGAATTTCGGTTGCGAATAGAAGAAAACAAACTCACGCCACTATACCCGTAATTCAACCCATCATTAGCCGAAACCGGGTCAAGATTTTCTAAACGGAAAAAATCTTCCGATTGCTGATTGGCTTGTTTGACGAGTTTTTTGATATCTTTTGCCGGAGCGGTGTAAAGACTGCGCGATGCATAGTTCCAATCGTTTAAAATCCCTTGGGTCATGCCATAGGTGTTTAAGCCCATTTCAAAAGCGACAAAGATTAAAAGAAACCGACTAAAACGTGCCAAACTAAATAATTTTAATTGATAAAAAGCAAAAAGTAGCAAGTAAACCATTAAAAAGACAATCGTTAAAATAAACGAAGGGATGGTTAAATACGTGTAACTTTCTTTTGGGATAAGGCCGTAAGCCAAGCTAAATAAGACAATCCAAGTTAAAGTAATCCCTAAGAAAGTACCTTGATCATCAAATTTAAATTGTTCCCAGCCATAACCAGCGAGCATCACAATTAAAAACGAAAGTAAAAAGGCATAGCGGAATAAAAACATATTCGGTGCATGCATCCCATGCCAAAATAAATTAAGCGGTACAAGGTAAAAACTCGCAATCAGGATTGCAAACAAGCTTAAATTAAGCAGTTTTTCTTTTAAAGGGACCGCTTTAGCCACAAAATAAAGCAAAGCAAAGGTGAGCGGCAACAATCCCACATAAATAAACGGAATCGAACCATATTTAGTCGTATCATAAACGCCAATCATGTTTTTAACAAAAAAATCAAGAAAACTGGTTGCTTCGGTTTTGAGTTTGGTAATTTCACTTAAAGCTTCCCCGTTTGAGCGCAAATCTAAAAACATCGGCAAAATCATGACCATTGACGCGCCACCTGCTAAAAAAGAAGTCCCAAAATAAGTCAAAATACGGTTTTTGGCACTCGACCAATTGGCAAAAACACGAGTGAAAAAATATAAAAAGGAGAAGACCCCAATCATAAAGCCCATATAATAATTGGACAAAAATAACAGTAGATAGCTGATAAATAACAGTGTAGGTTTTTTCTTTTGGAGTAAACGGTCAATTCCCCAAATGACGAGTGGGAAATAAATTAAAGCGTCTAGCCACATCACGAGTTCAGAATGAGCCGTTGCAAAAGACATGAGCGCGTAACAAACAGCTAAAATAACGTGGTTCCACGGCGCAATTTTAAACGTATGTTTCGCATAAAACCAAAAGGTAAGGCCAGCACTACCAATTTTAAGTAAAGTCAAAAAATAAAGCGCATCAGGCATCCATTGGTTGGGGAAAAAGAGAACCAGTGGGGTGAAAAAGCCACCTAAATAATACGAGATTAACGCCCAATAATTTAAGCCTAAAGAAGCATTCCACGTATAAAAAAGACTTTGTTTTCCTAGTAAAGCATTACGAAAACTCGCATGGAAATTCGAAAATTGGGAAAAAGCATCACTCGCTAAGACACTACGGCTACTCCCTGGATAAATCCCCATCGCCAGATAAACAAGGGCCATCACACCAAAAGGAATGAAGAAACTAGCCAGTAAATAGCGTTTGTTTTCTTTGATAAATTGTTGAATTTTTTGCAAAAAAAGACCTCCTTTAAATCAATCCTTCTCTTTTCACTATTTTACCATAGACAAAAGCAAAGAAAGGAAAAAAATAAAAAAAGGTTGGACAAGCTGAGGTTTTGTTAGTTGTTGATTTTAGCGAAGGCCGGTTAGCCGATATTATTGCTGCAGGAAATGCTAAAAAAGATGCTAGCAGAGTTTAAATTTAGAAAACAAAGCTTAATATCGAATTTTCATAAAGTTGCGAAAGAAACAAGCGAAAGTGCGCAGCCAATGTCTAAAGAAGAATTAGCAGATCAAATTGGCTTATAATCCTGTTCTATCTAGCCAGACAATCAAGTATCTGAAAAATTAAAAAGTTAGAAATTAAAACAAAAAACTTACAACAAAACACTTAGCGTGGTTTGCTGAAAGTTTCTTTTTGTTTTGCAAGAGAAACAAGTTTAGTCAAAGCATAAAATCGTTAATAAGCACACGTAAACGTTCTTCATGCGTGTCGTAACCCATCTGTTTAAAGCAAGCAAGGGCTTGATTTACTTGTTCTAAATCAATCTTCTTTGTTCGAAGATAGTGATGAATTTGTTCATAGAAGGGGCGATGAGACTTTAAATAAAAGTAATGTGGCGTATTTGGCAAAGAATCAATTGTTTGTAAAAAGGGCTGCAATAATGAAGGATTCTTTTTTAGTGTAGCATAATGACAGCCGTTTAAAATAGCGACACTAATCATATTTGAGTATAAATAATCTTCTGCTTGGGTCATGATTTTATCTAAAATTTGTGGCATTTGTCGTTGTAGTAATTCTTCATCAAAGATAAATAATAAATTAATAAAAAAGGTGAATTCAAATTTTCCCCATGTTTCAATTCGAAAAAGATATTCTTGAACAATTTGTGCCTGTTCTTTAAAGAGAATTGAATGAAAATCTGCTTCTTGCCGAGCATTTTCAAGGGAACCTTGTAAATAAAGTAATAAATAAAAAACATCCTTTGACTGGTGGTATTCAATCAAAAGTGACTCTAAAAAATCAGTTGTTAGTGTTCGTTCATAGTGCCGTTCATGGTATAGTTTTGAATATTTTTGTTTTTTGGTCGGTGTACAGCTATTGAGTAAGAATTGGAATTCATTTGGAGTAATATTTAGTCGGTCTAAGTAAGCAAAGAGTATCTCAGATGAAAGTTGTGTGTTCCGGTTTTCAAAAGAAGATAAGGTACTTCTTGAAGATAGCCCTTGAACGAGTGTTTCTTGAGAAATTCTTCTTTCCTTACGTAGCTTTTGAAATAATTCACCTTGTTTCATATTAATAATACACTCCTTTTTCCGACGCATTTTCCGACAGTTTGTGCTATTTGTAATTATAGATGGTATCGTAAAAATTGTAAATGTATGATGTGAGGAGGAGAAAAAGGGAAATATGAAAAAACTAGATTTAAAAGTAACCGGAGTGACATTTAGTATTTTATTGGCGTCATTGATGATATCTTGGTTTTTTTCAAGTTATTTTTTTGAAATCTTAACAATGGATTATCAAGCACCAGATTTAATAAATAGTGATAAAAGAGAAATACAAAAAAGTTTTATAATAAGAATCTTAACTTGGGAAACATTAGTCGATGCTTCGATGTTTTATTTAATTAATTTTTTACCACTAATTGTGGTGTTACCCACTTTAAATTTGTTTAATGTAAAAAGAGTAAACTATCAAATTGGTAAAAACCGATATCTAAATCTTAGTAAAGAAATTAAGAAAAAAGTTCTATATTATTCTTTTTTGTCAGCAGGTACTGCATCACTTGCTTTTAGTGTATTTTATTCTATTGGAGGTCTATTTGTATATCGAAGTATTGAAAACATAGGAGGCTATTCTTTTTTATATCCAAATAACTTTTATATAAATCATCCATATTTGTTTTTCATTAGCATGGTTTGGACAATCTATTTTGCAGCTTTTTTTGTTTTAAGTTTTATTACCTGTGGACTGGTATTATATTATCAAAAGGTTTACCAAGTGTTAGGGATACTTTTTCTTATTTGTTTTGGTGTAAGTAGTTTGAGTAATATCATTGGTCTGCCAATTATAAATATATATAGTGCTTTTACATCCTATAATACTCAATTGAAAACATATGAATCGTTTGTTTCAGTGGTACTGTTTGGAATTATTGGGCAAGTACTATTTTTTATTGGAAAGACAAAGGTGCAGTGCTTTTATGAAGCGAATTAAACAAATGAATATTATAAAATTATTTAGTGTACTTGGCATTTCCCCAATGGTTTTAGCGATAGTTACTTACTTAACAGCGAATGCAAATTTAGTTGAACATAGTCAAATGAATCAGATGATTTTATACAAAGAATATTTAATGAATAAAATTATTTTATTACCTGATTTTAAAAATATAAGTTATTTGGGAGGTAGGCAAGTTTATTTATTGCTACAGCCATATTTTTTTTGGCTACTTTTTTTATTAATAGGAGCATATTCATATTTAAGGCAAGACTTTCGTTATTACCAATGGCTTGCAGTTAGAAGTGAAAACGTAAATAAATTATATTATAGAATGCAAGTGAAGGGGAGTAGAGCAAGTATCTTATTTTCATTTGTCTACCATGCGACGATTATTTTACTCATTCTAAAAGGAAACAATTACCAGTACCAAACGAGCAATTTGGCATTAATACAACAAATGCTCTTTATTTTTATTAGCCATACATTTTTGATGTTAGGTGTTTTAGCTTGTTTATTTAATGTGTATTTAATAAAAGGAGAGTTATTCTTTTTGGTGTCAGTAGTCATCGTTGTTGCTTTTATATTAATGTTAAATTTAACATTTCCCCAAATAGCATTGTTATTCTTGTGGTATGAAAACTATTGGCTTAATAGTCTGTTGGTCGGAATGATTTTATTTGTCATCGCAAAATTATTGAAAAAAAAGCTGAAATTTTATTTGTAGGAGAATGAGAATGGCATTTATAATAATACAAAATTTACAAGTTGAATTAAATAAACAAGTAATTTTAGAAGATATTAATTTAATGATAGAAAAAAACTCCTGTGTGGGCATTATAGGACATAATGGCTCTGGCAAATCGATGTTACTAAAAGCAATTTGTGGCTTTGTTCCAGTAATAACTGGCACAATAATAATTGCAAATAAAAAAGTAGTGAATGGGGAAACATTTATTCAAGATGCGGGTATAATTATTGAACAACCTGAGTGGATACCATCGTTAACAGCTAAAGAAAATTTAGAACTACTTGCCAACATTCAAAAGAAAATTGAAGATAAACAGATTGATTTTATACTAGAAAAAACGGGACTAGGTGATGCAAGTGATAAAAAAGTAAGGCATTTTTCTTTAGGAATGAAACAAAGACTTCGAATTGCGCAAGCGCTAATGGAAGACCCTGAAATATTAATATTAGACGAACCATTTAATGGATTAGATAAAAAAGGAGTACGTGAAATCACTGATTTATTAATCCAGCAAAAAAAAATAGGGAAGACGATTCTACTAACTAGTCATGATGAACGAACAATTGATGAATTGTGTGATCGAGTCATTGAAATTGAAAAGGGGCGAATACTATGCGCTGGAAAGCATTGATTGTATTTTTATTTATTTTAACAGGATGTGGATCATTGACCCCGAAAAATGTACAGTCAGACAAAATGAGTGAGATACAACAACAAGCGCAAGCAGAAGAAAAAGAAGTCTTTGAAAAGCAAGAATACTTTTCGTATAACATTTCAGAACTTGATAGTAAACTTGAAGCAATTCCGTCTATAAAAAAAGTAGGTACCTCGCTTCTTTATGGGCAATACCTTAAAATTAATTATAAAGGGGTGGATAGTTTACCAACCGATTTTATTCCACAAATCTATATAGAAATAACAGGATCATACGAAAATTATAATGAGATTCACGCAAAAGTGGCGCCTTTTCTGATTGAATTATTTAATATTTTGGGAGAACAATATGATAGTCAGCAATTTTTATCAAACTTGAAAGATCCCAAAATACTTCAGATGAATGAATTTTCGTCGTTTTTAGTAGCGATCAGTAACAACAATGCAAAAGAAAATAATATCCAGCTTATCTTAACACCGAAGAAAAAGTAACGAACGCACAAATAAAACAACACTAAAAAATCCCACTATTTTCGTATAAAAATACGTCGATTGTGGGATTTTTGGCAAACAAAAAACCGCTTCTTGACAGAAACGGTTGTCAATGTCGTATAAAATTAAACGCGTTCGATTTTACCTGATTTCAAAGCACGAGTTGACACCCAAACTTTTTTAGGTGTGCCGTCGATCATCACACGAACTTTTTGTAAGTTAGGTTTAACAATACGTTTTGAAGCGTTCATTGCGTGAGAGCGGTTGTTCCCAGATGTAGTTTTACGACCAGTGAAGTAACAAACTTTAGCCATTATTGATTTCCTCCTTTGCCTTGATAGTGGAGCCAATTTTTTAAGCTCATACTAAAATAACTTACCATAAATCCATTTGATTTGCAAGCCCGATCTTCTTTTTGACTTGACTTTTTCCGACGTTCAGGCTAAATTTAACCGTTGTTTGAGAAAAAAAGCAATGAAAAGCAAGAAAACACAAGGACTCCTTCTTTTATTTAACCTAGCGCTATGTTAAAATATTAGAGATAGAAATAAGACCATTTGTCTGTTAAGGAGGCTATTATTCATGGCAGTTAAAATTCAAACATCATCTGGCTTAATTGAAATTTCAAATGAAGTCATTGCAACGGTTGTCGGCGGTGCAGCGACAGACGTGTTCGGCATTGTTGGCATGGCAAGTAAAAACCAAATCAAAGATAATATCAATGAAATTTTACGTAAAGAAAACTATGCTCGCGGTGTTGTCGTTCGTCAAGAAGAAAATGAAATCTCAGTTGATGTCTATACGATCGTGAGTTATGGAACAAAAATTTCAGAAGTTTCTCGCAACGTACAAGAAAAAGTCAAGTATAATTTAGAGTCAATGTTAGGTGTGGCCGCAAACTCAGTGAATATTTTTGTTCAAGGCGTGCGAGTATTGCCAGACTAAGGGAAGGCTGCAAAAAGCAGTGGATTTTTAAGGAGGATTTATAAGTGGAAGTCACAAATATTCGTGCAGGTCAGTTCCAAGAAATGGTTCAAGCCGGCGCCAATCGTTTACAAGAACATGCAGAGTTTGTTAACTCGTTAAATGTCTTTCCGGTTCCAGATGGAGATACCGGAACGAATATGAATTTATCAATGATTAGTGGAGCCAAGGCGGTCAGTGATTCAACGAGTGAAAAAGTGGGCGAATTAGCCAATCATTTATCAAAAGGATTGTTAATGGGCGCACGGGGGAATTCTGGGGTGATTTTATCGCAGCTATTCCGAGGATTTGCCAAACAAATTCCTACGGTGGAAACACTGAATGCCAAAGATTTAGCAGCCGCTTTTACGCATGGCGTGGAGACGGCGTATAAAGCAGTCATGAAACCAGTTGAAGGAACGATTTTAACCGTTGCTCGAGTTGGCGCAGAGTATGGCGAGAAAAAAGCCGCCGAAAGCGATGATTGTGTGGCCGTTATGACGGCGGTTGTAAAAGGTGCCAAAAGAGCGTTAGATAAAACACCAGACATGTTACCTGTTTTAAAAGAAGTGGGTGTGGTGGATAGTGGTGGTCAAGGTCTTTTATTTATTTATGAAGGATTTTTGAGTGTTTTAAATGGTGAATACGTACCAGAAGATCACTTTGAAACACCGGCTGCGATGGATGAAATGATCAATGCCGAACACCACCGTAGCGTTCAAGGTCAACTTGCAACCGAAGACATTACTTTTGGTTACTGTACCGAAATCATGGTCAAAATTGGTGAAGGTCCAACGGTTGATAGTGAATTTGACTATGACACTTTCCGTAATTACTTAAACGAGTTAGGTGATTCTTTACTTGTTGTAAATGACGATGAAATCATTAAAGTGCACGTGCATACGGAACATCCTGGTGAAGTAATGAATTACGGCCAAAAATTTGGTTCGTTAGTGAAAGTCAAAGTGGACAATATGCGTTTGCAACATGAAACGATTTTAGAACACGACGCGGCACCGGTTAAAAAACCACGTGTTCCTTATGGCATTATTGCGATTGCAGCAGGTAGTGGTGTGCAAGAGTTATTTAAGAGTCTAGGCGCAAATTATGTGATTAGTGGTGGACAAACCATGAACCCAAGTACCGAAGATATCTTAAAAGCGATTGAAGAAGTCAATGCTGAGCAAGTAATTTTATTGCCAAACAATAAAAACATCTTTATGGCAGCTGACCAAGCCGCCGAAGTTGCTGAAATTCCGGTCGTTGTTGTTCCAAGTAAGACGATTTCTCAAGGGATGACGGCGATGCTCGCCTTTAACGCGCAATTTGATTTAAAAGAAAATCAAACAGCGATGATTGAAATGTTAGCTAGCGTGGTTAGTGGTTCCATTACGCACGCCATTCGTGATACGACGATTGACGGCCTTGCGATTGCTGAAGGTGACTTTTTAGGCATGATTGATGGAAAAATCGTTGTGTCAAAGAAAGACGTATTGGAAGTTGCACTTGAAACACTCGAACAAATGATTGATGAAGACACCGAAATTGTGACGATTATCATTGGTGAAGAAGGTTCACAAGCAGAAGCAGAGAAGATGGAAGAGGCGTTACTGGCGCTGAACGACGAATTAGAAATTGAAATTCATATGGGCGACCAACCCGTTTATCCATACTTATTTGCAGCAGAATAAGCATCAAAAAACTTGGACAAACCAACTTGTTTGCCCAAGTTTTTTTGAGTAGGCCAATCGATTGGTGGAATCTACATGTACCTCGTTAAATAAATACTTTTATAAGTTTCTATCATGCATAGAATAAAAAAATAATAGATATTTTGACTCATCAGATAACGAAATCGCGCTATTTGTTAATTGATACTCGTCACTCATTGTTTTTTTAAATAAATTGTTTCATATTCTTTTGTTAAAAAAATGTTTTTATGCATCTATTGCTAGGTCCATCCAGACTAGTGAACCGAAGAGATATTAGAGCCGTTCGACCAAAGGGAGTTACGGATATATTACTAGGTTCACGTAGCTCATTGGCGCCGGAGCCGTGTCAAAAGATTCGATGTGAATTACGGAGCCTTGATGCTTTAGCAGCTAGGATTCCGTTTGAAGCTCGAAAGCTGAGAGACTACGGGAAAAATGAACAAGGTTTCGCTGATGCTCAACTTTGTCCCGCATCCGTAACTCACTAGCGTTCGAACGGCTACGTCATCCCGGCCCCAAAAGCCAATGAATTCTCGTAGGTGAGCGGCGTTGACAAAATAAATTGAACTTTTATATAGTGATTTTTTAACAGGATGTATATAGTGATTTTTGTTGAATTTTATAATAGAAAGGATGAACCAAGTGGATTTAAAAGACTCAATTCGCCAATTAAGCGGCGTCGGGGATAAAAGAGCGGAAAATTTAGCGACTTTAGGCATTGAAACGCTCGAAGATTTGCTTAGTTATTATCCATTTCGCTATGAAGACATTCAAGAACGACAATTAAATGAAATTTTGGATCAAGAAAAGGTGACGTTAAAAGGAACGGTTGTTTCACCAGCTGTTTTAAGTCGCTTTGGTTATAAAAAGTCACGACTACAATTTCGAATGATGCAAGGTCATGACGTTTTTGGGGTTTCTTTTTTTAATCAACCGTATTTAAAGGACAAGGTCAATGTGTCTGAGGAAATTGCAGTGTACGGTAAGTGGGATGCCAAACGCAAGAGTTTGACTGGTATGAAAATATTAGGCGCGCAACAAGAAGAGGAATTTGCGCCGATTTATCACGTCAATAAAGTGGTTCGACAAACGACTTTAATTCAACTCATTAAACAAGGATTTGAACAATATTATACCGTGATCGAAGAAAATTTGCCGCTTTCTTTGCTTGAAAAATACCGCTTGCTTTCACGACAAGAAGCGATGTACGCGATGCATTTTCCCAAAAATGCCAAAGAACACCACCAGGCCAAGCGACGAGTGATTTTTGAGGAGTTTTTTCTTTTCCAAATGGCGTTGCAAGGTTTAAGGCAAAAAGAACGCGCAGAAGTAAATGGTTTAGCCGTTCATTATGATGTCCAAGCGTTAAAAGCTTTTACGAAAAGTTTGCCCTTTGAATTAACTCAGGCGCAAAAAAGAGTCACCAATGAAATTTGCCGTGACTTAAAGAGTCCAAACCACATGCACCGGTTATTGCAAGGAGACGTCGGTAGTGGGAAAACGGTTGTTGCGGCCATTGCTCTTTATGCGACGGTTACGGCGGGCTTTCAAGGCGCTTTAATGGTGCCAACTGAAATTTTAGCCCAGCAACATATGGAAAGTTTTGTCGAGTTATTCGCGCAAACACCGGTGAAAGTGGCGTTATTAACCGGTTCAACGAAAACCAAGGAACGCCGCGAAATTTTGGCCCAATTAGCTTCGGGGGAACTTGATGTGTTAGTCGGTACGCATGCGCTCATCCAAGAAGACGTTAATTTTAAGCGACTTGGTTTGGTGATTACCGACGAGCAACATCGTTTTGGCGTGAATCAGCGGAAAATATTACGGGAAAAAGGCTTAAAACCAGACGTATTATTTATGACGGCGACCCCAATTCCACGGACGCTAGCGATTACGGCTTATGGCGAGATGGATGTGTCGATTATTGATGAATTGCCAGCCGGTCGAATTCCAGTTGAAACACGTTGGATACGCCCACAACAACTCGAACAAGTCTTAACGAGTTGCCAAAAAGAATTAGCTAAAGGGCATCAAATGTATGTGATTTGTCCTTTAATTGAAGAATCAGAAATGCTTGATGTTCAAAATGCGGTGGCTGTTTTTGAAGAACTGCAAGCTTTTTATGCACCGAAATATCAAGTCAGCTTACTTCATGGAAAAATGAAGAACCAAGAAAAAGAAGCCATTATGGAAACTTTTAAACAAAATCAAAGTCAAATTTTAGTTTCGACCACCGTGATTGAAGTAGGTGTGAACGTTCCAAATGCGACGATGATGCTCATTATTGATGCCGATCGATTTGGTTTAGCTCAACTGCATCAATTACGCGGGCGAGTGGGGCGTGGGGCGGCGGCTTCGACTTGTATTTTAGTAGCGAATCCTAAAAATGAAGTCGGGAAAAAACGGATGCAAATTATGACGGAAACGACCAATGGCTTTGTCGTCAGTGAAAAAGATTTGGAACTTCGCGGCCCAGGAGAAGTTTTTGGAAGTCGTCAATCGGGACTACCAGAATTTGCGACCGCAGACCTTGTCGCAGATGGGCACATCTTAGAAGTCGCCAAAACAGAAGCAGAAAGTATTTGGCAAAAGAAAAATTGGGAAATACTACCTGATTACACGGCTTTAGTCGCTTACTTACAAGTGCAACAAGCGCAAAAAGCATTTTTTGATTAAGTAAAATATGGTATACTATGAAAGCAAAAAAGAAAGGAAGTGCCCAGTACCATGAAAATTGCGGTTGATGCAATGGGAGGCGACCACGCTCCTCAAGCAATTGTTGAAGGCGTCATGCTTGCTAGAAAAGAGTTTCCTGAAATGCAATTCCAACTTTATGGAGACGAAACGCAAATAAAAGCGTATTTAACCGATGAAACAAACATTCAAATTATTCATACGGATGAAAAAATTAATAGTGACGATGAACCTGTTAAAGCGATTCGTCGTAAAAAACAAGCTTCAATGGTTTTAGCTGCCCAAGCGGTAAAAAATGGGGAAGCCGATGCGATTTTTTCGGCAGGAAACACTGGTGCTTTACTAGCAGCAGGCCTGTTTATTGTTGGACGAATTAAAGGGATCGAACGTCCCGGATTACTTTCGACCATGCCGGTCATGGGACAAACAACCGGTTTTGACATGTTAGACTTAGGGGCAAACGCAGACAACAAAGCCGAGCATTTAGTTCAGTATGCGATTTTAGGGTCATTTTATGCGAACAATGTGCGTGGCATTACAAAGCCACGTGTTGGACTATTAAACAATGGGACAGAAGAAACCAAAGGCAGTGAGTTAACGAAAAAAACGTTTGAACTTTTATCAAGTGAACCAAACATTCACTTTATTGGTAACGTTGAAGCGCGTGATTTGTTAAATGGCGCAGCCGACGTGGTAGTAACAGACGGTTTTACAGGGAATGCGGTATTAAAATCAATCGAAGGAACGGCATTAAATATCGTTAGTTTATTAAAACAGTCGATTCTTGACTCGGGTTTAAAAGGTAAACTCGGTGCTTTATTACTAAAAGATGCCTTAAAAGGTTTAAAAAATGAAATGGATTATGCCAAATATGGTGGCGCCGTTTTATTTGGCTTAAAAGCGCCAGTCGTGAAAACGCATGGCTCGACTGGGCCAGAAGCAGTCGCAACAACGATTCGGCAAATTCATGCGATGTTAGAAACAAAAGTTGTGGAAAAACTAGTCACACAATTTGAGCAAAAAACATCCGAATAGTCTATTTGTTTTGACGTGGAATCGTCATGAATGTTACAAAAATGAAAAAAAGCTAGACAAAAATGAAATATATCGCTAAAATTGGAATAGCTTATTTTAAGATCTTGTCAAAAACCGTGGAGGTGAGTACAATTGACGCGTGAAGAAATATTTGCAAAAGTAGCGACAGTAATCGCAAATCATTTTGAAATAGATGCGGATAAAGTTACCGATACAATGAGAATTAAAGAAGATTTAAATGCTGATTCCATTAGTGTAATGGAATTCGTCTTAGAGTTAGAAGAAGAATTTTCGACGGAGATTTCAGATGAAGATGCTGAAAATATCCAAACCGTTGGTGGAGCAGTTGATTTTATCGTTAGTCATTTTGCATAGTGAAAAAGAATGGATGAAGCAGAATCATTCATTCTTTTTTTTTTTTTTGCTAAAAGTGGTGGCGAAGTAAAAATGCTATTAAAAGGAAACTAAAGATAATCTAAGTTTTTGCGAGTGGTTATTTCATAATTGTCGAAAAACCGATATAATAGAAGGGTCTGAATATATAACAAAGGAATGGATAAAATGGATCATGTATTACTAAAAGAATTAAAAGAAAAATTTAATCTCGTTTTTCATGACGTAGACTTGTTGGAACAAGCTTTTACCCATTCATCTTATGTGAATGAGCATCGTTACTTGCAACTTTCGGATAATGAGCGTTTAGAGTTTTTAGGCGATGCCGTATTAGAACTCGCCGTTTCCAAATTCTTATACCGAAAATATCCGCAAGTTCCTGAAGGGAAATTAACAAAATTGCGAGCAGCGATTGTTTGCGAAGAAAGTTTAGCAAAATTTGCCAAAGAATGCCGCTTTGATCAGTCGATTCGATTAGGAAAAGGGGAAGAACATTCGGGTGGAAGAAATCGACCAGCCCTACTCTGTGATTTGTTTGAAGCATTTTTAGGAGCTTTGTATCTAGATCAAGGGTTTGAAGCGGTTGAAACTTTTTTAGAAAAAGTAGTTTTTCCAAAAATTTTAGCAGGTGCTTTTTCACATGAGATGGATCATAAAACACGTTTACAAGAAGTGTTACAACGATCAGGGGATGTCTTGATTGACTATCGTCTAATCAAAGAAGAAGGCCCCGCCCATGAACGCCAATTTTGGACGCAGGTCTATTTTAATGGTGAGAAAATCGGCGAAGGCCAAGGAAAATCGAAAAAATTAGCTGAACAAGCGGCTGCGGCCAATGCTTTAAATCAGTTGTTAGATTAAGAGAGGATTTAATGTGTACTTAAAACGAATTGAAATAGCAGGCTTTAAGTCTTTTGCCAATCGAACGGCCATTGATTTTGAAAAAAGTGTGACCGCCATTGTTGGCCCTAATGGCAGTGGTAAAAGTAATATTACAGAAGCAATTCGTTGGGTGCTTGGCGAACAAAGTGCAAAAAGTTTACGTGGTGGCAAAATGCCAGATATTATTTTTGCTGGTTCAGAAGCACGTAAAGCACTCAATATTGCAGAAGTAACGATTGTGTTAGACAATCAAGATCATTATTTACCGTTGGATTTTGAAGAAGTCAGCGTGACGAGACGTGTTTCTCGTTCAGGTGATAGTGAGTACTTTTTAAATAAACAAGCATGTCGTTTAAAAGACATTCAAGAGTTGTTTATGGATTCAGGTTTAGGCAAAGAGTCTTTCTCGATTATTTCGCAAGGGAAGGTTGAGGCGATTTTTAGTAGTAAACCAGAAGATCGTCGTGGAATTTTTGAAGAAGCGGCCGGGGTCTTAAAATATAAACAACGAAAAAAACAAGCAGAACAAAAGATTTTTGAAACGCAAGACAACTTGAATCGTGTGCAAGATATTATTTACGAGTTAGAGGAACAACTGGCCCCGTTAAAAATTCAAAGCGAAGAAGCCAAACAATTTTTAGCGTTACAAGAGACATTTACTAAAAAAGACGTCGCGTATGTGATGACCGAGATTACTCAAACCAAAGCCGTCTTTGATGATGTTTCACAAAAATTAACGCAAAAAAAACGCCAACTTGAACAACGTAGCCAGCAAATGAAAGTTGAAGAAGCAAAAGTCGAAAAGCTGCGCCAAGAACGCAATCAACAAGATGAAACTTTAGAAAAATTAAACGCGCGGCAACTAGAAGTCGTGGAAGAATTAAAACAAACGCAAGGACAGCAAGCCGTTTTGGAAGAAAGAGCGAAACACGCCCAAAAAAGCACCTCACAATACCAAGACAACTTACTGGAAATCGCGGAGAAATTAACCAACCTTACACACGACAAACAAGAAAAAATGGCGCTTTTGTCACAAAAAAATGGTGAAATTCAAAAAATTGAAAAAGACTTACGTGAGCAAGAAGTAAGTTTACAGAAATATCAAAAAAATGCCAAAGAGTTAATTGAAGAGTTACGCAGCCAATACGTTGATTTCATGCAACAACAAGCGAATTTAGGCAATGACCTTAAATATTTGGAACGGCAATACCAACAAGAAACGGCGCAAAACCAACACTTATTAGCAAAACAAGCCAATTTAGAAGCGGAACAAGCAAAGAAAGAAGCACAGTTGGCAGAAATAACGACCGCTTTAACTGAAAAGCAAGCAACACTAACCCAACAACGAACACAATACCAACAAGAGCAAGCGCGTTTTAAAGAACATCAAAGCCAGTTTGAACAAAATCAAAGAAAAATGTATCAGTTAATGAAAGAATTGCAGCAAGTAAAAGCGCGTAAAAAAAGCTTGCAAGAAATTCAAGAGAACTATACCGGTTTTTACCAAGGGACACGAACGATTTTACAAAATCGGTCGGAACTAACTGGGATTGTTGGTGCTGTAGCGGAGTTAGTGCAAGTACCAGCGGCTTATACGCTTGCTATCGAAACGGCTTTTGGAGCAGCAGCGCAACATTTAATAGTTGAAACGGAAAAAGATGCACGTGCCGGAATTCAATTTTTAAAACAACGACAAGGGGGCCGGGGGACGTTTTTACCGTTAACGACAATCCATGCCCGTCAAATACCGGCCTCAATTATCCAGCAAGCCCAACAAGTCACCGGTTTTATTGGAGTGGCTAATGAACTCGTTCAATTTGATGAAAAAATCCAAGGAGTCATTGGCAACTTGTTAGGCAATACGTTAATCACAGAAGATTTAGAAAGTGGCAACCTACTGGCGCGCAAATTGCAATACCGTTACCGTATCGTATCTTTAGAAGGCGACGTCATGCATGCTGGTGGTTCAATGACCGGTGGGGCAACCAAAAAAGGCAATCAAGGGAACTTATTTAGTCAAAGCCACGAGTTGCATGAGCTTACCCAAAGTGCTCAAAAATTAGATCAACGCTTACTGGTGATTGAAAAACAAGTGCAACATTTCGAACAAGCGATGAAAGAAAGTCAACAATTGCTAGAAGAAATGCGAGAAACAGGCGAAAGTCAAAAAGCCCTTGAACAAGAATTACGCTTAAAACAAGCGCACTTAAGCGAAGAAGTGACGCGCTTTACCAAAGAATTACGAATTTTGCAGTATGAAAATCAAGATTTACAAGAATTTTTAGCAACATACGACGAAAAGAAAACAGAAACGCTTGAACAACAACAAGCTGTAAATGAAAAGTTAAATGCGATTAATCAGGAAATCAAAAGTCTAACGACACAAGAAGATAGCCTGGCACAAAGACGGGAAATTTTAAGTGAACAAGTCGCAACCGGTAAAGCGCAACTGGCGGTTTCAAAAGAGCAAGCGTTACATTTGCGTGAACAAATCACAAATTTAAATGCAACGATTAATGAAACACAAGAACGCCAACAAGTGATTGAGCAACATTTAGCGATGTTATCAAGTGACGCTTCTGACCAAGGGTTTTCCGAAGAAGAATTAAAAGAAAAAATTGCCCAACTTGAAAAAGAAAAACAAACGTTACTCGTCACGCTCCAAGCAACTCGTGAAGCCCGATCCTTGATCCAAGCAAATATTCGTCAAAAAGACCAATGGTTAAGTAAGGAAAACGAGAGCCAACAAAGCTTACTAAGTGAGTTGACGCGTTTAGAAGTGGACTATAGTCGCGCCAATGACTTATTAGATCAACGTTTACAATATTTGCAAGAAACGTATCAGTTGACTTACGAAGGCGCTTGTCAAAAATATGCACCGATTACCGAACTCGCGCAAGTAAAAGAACAGCTGCAAGCTTTGCGTCGTCAAATGAGTGCGTTAGAGCCGGTGAATTTACAGGCGATTGAACAATTTGACGTTGTGAAAGAACGCTACGATTTCTTATCTAGCCAACAAGACGATTTATTAGCAGCCAAAGAGCAACTGTTTGAAACGATGTCTGAAATGGATGAAGAAGTCAAAATACGATTTAAAGAAGTTTTTGATGGCATTTGTCAACAGTTTAAAATCGTCTTCCCGAATATGTTTGGCGGTGGACGAGCTGAGCTGATTTTGACGAACCCAGATGATTTATTAAATACAGGGATTGAGATTGAAGCACAACCGCCGGGTAAAAAATTACAAAACTTAAGCTTACTGTCTGGTGGCGAGCGCGCACTGACGGCAATTGCGTTACTTTTTTCAATTATTAAAGTACGTCCAGTGCCATTTTGTGTACTTGATGAGGTGGAAGCCGCATTAGATGAAGCTAATGTTTTACGTTTTGGTCATTATTTACGCACTTTCCAAACCGATACTCAATTTATTGTCGTTACACACCGCAAAGGGACGATGGAAGCAGCCAATGTCTTATATGGCGTGGCGATGGAAGAATCTGGCGTATCAAAAATTGTCTCAGTTCGTTTAGAGCAAGTTGCTCAAGATGGCAAAATAACTGTTTAATAAGGAGAAAAAAATGATAAAATTGGTCGCAATTGATTTAGATGGCACTCTTTTAAATGATCAAAAAAAAATTAGCCAACGTAACCAAGTCGCAATCGAACAAGCCAAAGCACAAGGAATAAAAGTGGTCATTTGTACGGGGCGTCCGCTTGAAGCGATTCATCCGTTTTTAGCCCAATTAAACTTAGAAGAGCCCGGTGATTATAGCATTACTTTCAACGGTGGTTTTGTACAAAAAAATGATACCGGGGAAGTTTTAGAGAAAAAAGTTTTAACAAGTGAGCAAGTAAAAGAGTTGATTACACTTGCGCAAACACTTGATATGCCACTCGATTTATTATCAGGTGGCAAAGTCTATACATTAGAAACTTCAACAAACCATCTTTCTTTGTATCCAGAAATTAACCCGTTATTAACACATATTCCAACGCCACTAGCTGATTTAGATTGGCAAAGACCGTATAATAAAGCCGTCATTGGTTATGAACAACAACTCCTTGATCAAAAAATTACAGAAATTCCAAGGCATTTTAAAGAACAATATGAAGTGATCAAGAGTCGGGCCGTTTTACTTGAATTTATGCCAAAAGGGGTGACCAAAGCGTATGGTTTAGCTTTACTCGCCAAAGATTTAGGGTTAACAGCTGCTGAAATTATGACGATTGGTGATGAGGAAAATGATTTGCCAATGATTGAATACGCGGGGATCGGTGTTGCGATGGCGAATGCGGTTGATCAAGTCAAAGC
Organism: Enterococcus lemanii; assembly: GCF_016909125.1. GTDB lineage: Bacteria > Bacillota > Bacilli > Lactobacillales > Enterococcaceae > Enterococcus_I > Enterococcus_I lemanii. The sequence goes on from NZ_JAFBFD010000008.1 coordinate 40,379, forward strand.
CGTAGCAAATGTGGTTACCGCTTCAAACGAAGAAGATGGTGTGGCGCAAGTGATTGAAAAATATTTATTGAAATAAAGGGGGCGTTTGTTCGTGGGATTATTCGATAAAATAAAAAAAGCATTTATCAAAGAAAAAGAAGAGCAATCGGTTGTTGAAGAACAATCGATAGTAGCAGAACAAGAAACAGTAGCAGAACAAGCCGACGCAGCGACTCTAGTCACAGAAGTAACACCAAGTGCTGAAGACAAAGCAATGGATGAAGAACTCTCGATAACAGAAGAAGTCAGCGTAATTTTAGAAGAAAACAAATTAGACGAAACAAAGAAAATGATTGAAACACCAACAGAGCCTGAAGAAGTTGAAGTAGTAACAGAAATTGAGGCGACACCACCGATTGTTGAAGAAATTAAAGTTCCAATTGTGGAACCAAATCCTCAAAGTACTCAAAACAAATACGATAAAGGGTTAGAAAAAACGCGTAAAACCTTTAAAGAACGCATGAATGAATTGTTCGCTAATTTTCGCGCAGTCGATGAAGATTTTTTTGAAGAAGTCGAAGAAACTTTAATTGGTGCCGACGTTGGTTTTGAAACGTCGATGAAAATTGCAGAAGATTTACGCCAAGAAGTCAAATTAAAAAATCTAAAAAAACCCGCGGCTGTTCAAAATGCCATTATTGAAAAAATGGTTGACCTGTATGAAGCACAAGGAATCAATGAAAACCACACCTTAAATATCCAGCCCAACCAATTAACAGTGATGTTATTTGTAGGGGTGAATGGCGTTGGGAAAACAACCAGCATTGGGAAATTGGCGAACCAATATCGTTTAGCTGGTAAAAAAGTTTTACTTGCCGCAGCCGATACCTTCCGTGCGGGTGCGATTGATCAATTGGTTGTTTGGGGTGAGCGTGCCCAAGTCGAGGTCGTTCGCGGCAAAGCGGGGGGCGATCCGGCGGCGGTGGTCTTTGACGCGTTAGAAAAAGCCAAAGAACAACAAGCCGACATTTTATTAGTAGATACAGCCGGTCGTTTGCAAAACAAAGTCAACTTAATGAACGAATTAGATAAGATTAAACGCGTGATTCAGCGTGAAGTACCTGACGCACCGCATGAAGTATTGTTAGTTGTTGATGCAACAACCGGACAAAACGCGATGATTCAAGCCAAGCAATTCAAAGAAACCACCGACGTTACTGGTCTAGTGTTAACCAAACTAGATGGGACGGCTAAAGGTGGGATTGTTATTGCGATTCGTAATGAATTGCATTTGCCAGTTAAGCTAGTTGGCTTAGGCGAAGGGATTAACGATCTAGAAGTCTTCAATCCAAATGATTTTGTGATGGGACTATTTAAGGGATTGTTAGAAGAGGAATAGGAATACTTAAAGAAAACGAGCAGAATTTTGCTCGTTTTCTTTTTGGCGTTTATTTAAATATTATTCTTTGCTTCAACTAGTTCTTGGATTCCTCTAAAATTTTCTACCAAATTAGAATAGCCTAAAGAGTGAAGCCAACTTAAAGTTACTTCAGCATCAAAAATCGTGTGATTATTTTGAGCATTTTGAAGGCCGGTAAAGAATTTCCAAAAAATGCGACCTAAAATAAAGTCAGTATGTTCGGAGCTAGCATGCAATATCTCTAAGTATTTAGTCGTTAATTTAGGTTTTTCGTGTTCAAAGGATAGAATAATAGAATTTACTAGAAAATGAATTTTTAGGTGTTTTATTTTAATTGAATTTGAAAATTTATTGATTTGAGCAATGACTTGATCAAATTGATAAATAGTTTGATCATAATCAAATAAATACAAACTATTTGTGTACATTGTTAACTCAAAAAATCCCCAATTATCAACATTATCTAAATGTTTTTTGATGATTTTAAATTCATTAGCCAAATTAATTTCTTTATTGTAAACCTTACTTAAAATAATTCGACCTTGGCAATACAAGTGAAGATAATAAAGATCATTTGTTTGGTTATATTCTTGATATAGACTTTGTAAATAAGTTTCTCCATGCTGAATATTTAGGACTTTATTTGAAAAGTTTTCAGATAGCACTTCTTTTTTTGAGCGCTCGTTATTACTTTTATAAGAAGCGTACTCTTCAAAAGTAATATTCATTCGTTCAAGTATATTAATAAGTAGGTATGCCTGGATATTACCATTATTGTTCTCAAACCGAGCCAAAGTACTACGGCTACATAGTCCAGCAGCTAGTTCCTTTTGGGTAATATTTCTTTCAATTCGAAGTTTTTTAATCAAATTGCCATCATTCATAAAAAACGCTCCTTTAGGTTTCAATTATGCACAAAATAATTTTTTTCCTTCTAATTTGATAGACTATTGTTAAGTTAAAAAAATTAGAAAGGATGATCTATTTATATGATTGATTTATTAATACTTTTAGTGACTTGGTTATCTATTGAACCTTTACGGTAATGCAAAAAGGATACGGTAGTGAAAAAAATTAAGAAAGAAGGGATGAAATCTAAATATTATTGAAAATAATCGTTATGCTAAAGTTTCACATAAGCTGTTAATTGATAAAATAAATATTTAATATCAATAGCTTCACTAGTGGTGCAAAGATTATTTCGCACTAAAAACCTCATCTATCACTATCTAAACCCAAAAAAGTCCTTTATACTGAATCAAGGATGACTTATCCAAGACCAATAAAAAGGACCCACACATGGATAAGTATAACAAAAAAACAACCTTTGAGAAATGGGTCTCTGCGATAAATTTTAACGAATTATCAGAAGAAGCCCAAATAACCATTAAAAATTTTGATTATTATCACAAGAAACTTGATTTTGAAACAACGCGCAAGTTTCTTTTGTATGCGGTTTATGAAGAATTACCGAGTTATCGTGAAATTAGGCGCGCGTTCATGGACAAACGATTGAGCTAAGAAATAGGCATCGAATCTCTATCTCATCGTTCTTTGTCTCGTAAGGGAGGTGCAATTCAAATCGAAGTCTTGATGAAAATCTTTGGCGTACTGGTACAAAAAAATCCACAAAAACGGCCAAGTTCAAAAACCTCTAGCCTTCAATTTGTTGACTCAATGACCATATTCTTAAATAAAACATGGTTTCCTTGGGTGAAATTTCGTAAACAAAAGCAGGAATTAAGCTACATTTAAACCTCTGTTACTTGGATAAAGACAATTAATATCCAAAAACTACCTCAAGCAACATAAAACCAGTTGAAGTTAGTTGCTTGATACCATGGGATTAGTGTGCATTTTTTATGTTTCAAGTTTTAGTAAAGGAGTATAAATCAGATATGATTATGAGCATAGATGAATTAATAGAGTTTATAACAGAATCAGATTCAAAAGAATACGCGATTATTGGTAATGGAGGTGGTGGGAAATCTTTTTTAGCTAATAAATTATTAATGAATTTTAAGTACAGTAACGAACAGTTGTTAAATACTGATGATTATCTTTTGGATTCAAAAATTAGAAAATCAAGTCTATTTAGTAATAAAACTGCCTATGATAAAGATTCGTATTTTATTCCAGCTTTAGAACGAGATTTGAAGATGGCTATAATGGGAAAAAAATTTATGAAACTACCTAACTATAAAAATGAAATGTTTTTATATCAACCAAAAGATATTAAGATTTTTGAAGGGATTGCTTTACCTTTTACAGAGTCATTTTTTAAAATCGAAAAAAAAATATTTATATATACTGAAAAAGAATTGGAATTGAAAATGAGATTAAAAAGAGATAATGGAATCAGAGGGGTACCTAAAGAAAAAATATTAGCTGATTTTTCTAAAAGACGTTTTCAGTATGAAAGTAACTATTATAAATGGATGGATGATTGTGATATTATCATAAAAAATATGGAAAACAAATTTGATGTATTAAAGGAGTGAAAAAATGTTAGAACAGGTAAGAGTAGAAATTAAAAATTCTACTGAGTTAAATAATTTAGACAATATGTTTAGTGTTTATGGTATAGGAAGTATTGCAAAGAAAAAAACATTGGAAATATTGACTTGAATGTTTTTTGTATAACTGCGATTTTGTGTCAATAATGCCGCTTGAAAAACTAAAAAATTATTTGATTGATAAATTAAATAAAGATATTGATTTTAATGTAATTGATATGTCTATGGTCAACTATTGACATTGATCCAGAACAGCCACATCATCATCACCCTATAAACCAATAAATTATCGTAAGTGAGTGGAACTTATAAATTAAATAACAATTAACTAATAAAACCTATGCAAATAAAAGAATTAAGGAGAGTTTGATGAAATTAATTGTAGAAAATTTACAGGTCGAGTTTAAGCATCAAAAAATTTTAGTTGATTGTTCTTTCAAAATACAACCTGGGGAAGTCATTGGCTTGGTTGCTCCGAATGGTAGTGGGAAAACAACTCTCCTAAAAACGTTAGTAGGGTTACAAGTACCTCAATCAGGGACAATTATCCTGGGGGATTCGAATAATTTAAAAAATAGGGAGTCGTATTTAAAGAACTTCTTTTTTATTGAAACAAATCAAAATTTATATGAATATTTGACGGTAGAAGAACATTTATTAATGGTTAAACAAAAATGGCAGTCGAAAATTACGCTAGAAGAAGCGACTCGTTTTTTTGAGATTGAACCATTTTTAAAGAAAAAAGTAAAACAACTTTCTTTAGGGATGAAACAACAATTAATTTTAACGATGTATGCAATAAGCGATGCGCCATTTTGGCTAATGGAAGAACCGTTAAATGGATTAGATCCGACAAATGCTTATCTTTTTAATCAACAAATGATAAAAGCACAATTAGAAAATCGTTCCATTTTGATGTCGTCGCATAATTTAGCGAACCTTTCTGAAATCTGTACGCGGGTATTATTTTTATCTGAAGGGCAAATAATAGAAGAAGTATCAAAGAAAGAAAAAGCAGATTTAGATAAAATTTATCAGACATTATTTTTAAACGGGAGAAAATATTTATGAAAATAGAATTTATTAAAATCTATCGCTCAAAAGTATTATTTGTCTTGCCATTTTGTTTCATTGCTATTTTGCTGTTTACTTATTACCCCTATTCAAAGCTAGCAATGGTAAACCAAAAGGATCTTTTAATTCAGTCAAAAGATGCCGTTGGAAAAAAGGCTGCACTCGTTGCTGATATGAAAGAAAAAGGGTTTCCGCAAGAAGTTTACAGTGAGATTGAGCAACAAGAAAAACACTTTCGTCAAAGAGCGGAAGGGATTGCAGAAAACAACTTAATAAAGTAGTTAACAGCTGAGATTGAGATCGAAAGGATTGATTTAGGTTTATTACAAAAAGGCAATCTCTCAGGTATTGAGCCTGAAGAAATTAAATTAAAAATAGTGGAAAAAAACTTTTTTATTACTCATCCCAATATAGAGTATGTGGGAGAATCTCTTCAGTACCAAAAACTTCCGACCACTTATTTTATTCCGCGATTATTTGAATTTATCCCCATAACTACCTTATTATTATTGATTGTTTTATTGTTATCGTTTCATCTAACGGCTGAATATCGAGAAAAAACAATTTATTTCCTTAATTCTTTTCCTTATAAGCGAGAGTATCTTTTATTGGATAAAACTAGTACAACATTTGTTTGGGTATTCTTTTCTTGGTTACTTGCATGTTTATCATTAGTAGTATTACGACCATTCAATATGGATTTGGTACGTTAAAGTATCGCTTTTTCTTTCTTGATCTTGAAAAACAAGTACAATCAATTTCAAGTGGTGAGTATTTAGTAAAGTTATTAATCAGCTTGCTAGTGCTGTCTTTCTTCCTAGTAACAGCCATTTATCTTTTTAGTTTAGTAACGAAAAATACGATAGGGACACTTGTCATGGGGATTTGTTTGGTCTTGCCCGGATTGATGCCAGAAGTTTTAAAACTTTTACCAAATAAAATATTGAATTACTTGCCTTTTGGCTATTTTAATTTACCAGAATTAATTTTTGCAAGAAGTGGAATTAGTGGTTGGCTACCGACTTGGAGGCAAGGAGTTTTCTATTTGAGTTTAATTAGCGTATTCTTTTTTTTATTGGCATTGCTAAAAATTAAACGTGAAAATAAAAAAATGATGGGTATTATTGATTTGTCTAATTGAACGATTTTTGAAATTGATGGTTTTGTGTACTATTGTAACAAATGAAAGCGTGGCTTAAACGGTAACCAACAGCGAGAGTATGCTAATCAAAATGAAAAACTTCAAGTTAGTTAGCGCTAGTGTATCCGTTTTAAACTATAAAAATGGCGTTCGAAAAATAGAGAGTAAAACCGACGATCAAGAAGAAAACGTCATTCTTGATCGTCGGTTTTTATCATTTTTGTGGGTAAACTGGAAACAAGATAGGTTTTTGAGAGTGCTTCATAAAAGTAGATTTTTTGGCCACCGATAAAGGAAAAAACAATCAAAGCAAATCGAATCGAGAAATAACGCATACCGATCACTGGTTGAACCTGACTATATTTTTTTCCTTTATAAGAAAAGACGAGGACGAGTAAGGCAAAGACAAGCATTGTTTGCCCAATAAGTCCAATCGTGAAGCGCGAAGTCGTTAAATCTTGTTTTTGAAAAAAGTATAAAATAAGTGCAAGTAAATCGAAAAGAAACGCGAATAACATTTTAGAAGCACCCCTTTCATTTTTTATTTAATCTTATTATATAATGCCCAAAAATAATGCCCAAAATTAAACAACAAGCAGACTTTCTAAGGAATCGAATAAAGTAAGACGTGAATTCTTTTAAAAAAAAACAAATATCGTAACTTTTTAAATGATGTTTGCTATAATGTGAGTGATTACATTTGAAAAGAGGCGTGACATCATGGAATTCAAAACCCTCCTAGCAAAACAGGAGTTGCAACCATATTTATTAAAAGCGCGTTATGGCATTGAGCGAGAAGGCCAACGCGTAACTTTGACTGGGGAGTTAGTGGACACTCCTCATCCAGCACGTTTAGGCAATCGCCAATACCACCCGTATATTCAAACCGATTTTGCGGAAACGCAAATGGAATTGATTACACCAGTGGCAGAAAGTATTCCAGAGTTATTCCAATATTTAACAGGAATTCATGACGTGGCGTATCGTTCAATGGATGAAAACGAAATGTTGTGGCCATTAAGTATGCCACCAGCGTTACCAGAAAAAGAAGAAGACATTCTTATCGCAAAATTAGACGCCTTTGAAGACGTGTTGTATCGCCGTTATTTAGCGAAAACTTATGGCCGACGCAAGCAAATGGTCAGCGGGATTCACTTTAACTTTGAATTTAGCGACGAGTTATTGCAAAAAATGTTTTCAATGCAAACCGAAGTTTTAGATTATCATCAATTTAAAACCGAAGTCTATTTAAAAGTTACCCGCAATTACTTGCATTACAGTTGGTTAGTCACTTATTTATTCGGAGCAACACCATTAAGTGAAGCACGTTATTTTGAAGGTTGCAAGCGTCCGAAAGAACCCGTTCGTAGTATTCGTAATAGTTCTTATGGTTATAAAAATCATGAAGACGTAAAAGTTTCTTATTGCGATATGGAGACTTATTTAGCCGACATTACCCGTATGGTAGAAGAAGGCAAACTGTCAGAAGAAAAAGAATTTTACTCCGCAGTTCGGTTACGTGGTGGGAAAAGAATGGCCGATTTAGCCAAAGATGGCATTCGTTATATTGAATTACGCAATTTAGATTTGCATCCTTTTGCTTCTTGTGGCATTAGTGTGGAACAAGTCGAATTCTTACATTTCTTTTTACTCTTCTTACTTTGGCAAGAAGAAGGCCCCATTTTAGATGAATGGGTCGAAAGTGGCCTGCAAAAAAATGAACAAGTGGCGCTAGAGCATCCGTTAGAAAAAACGAAATATGCCAAAGAAGCCCATGAATTATTCGATGAGATGCTTGCTTTTGCCAAAGAACTAGAGTTACCACTGACCAAAGACTTATTGCCTAAACTATTCCAAGCTGTGAAAAAGCCAGAAGAAACGTTGGCTGCGCAATTGTATTTAGCGAGTCAAAAAACAAGTCAAAAAGACGTCGCCGTTCAAATTGCTTTAGCAAACCACCGAAAACGTTGGGCAAAACCGTATCAATTAGCTGGTTTTGAGGCGTTAGAACTGTCAACGCAAATTTTGATTTTTGATGCCATTCAAAAAGGGATTGGTGTTGAAGTGCTAGACCCACAAGATCAATTTTTACAATTAACGGTGGGCGACCATATCGAATATGTCAAAAATGGGAACATGACCAGTAAGGATAATTATATTGTGCCTTTACTAATGGAAAATAAAACCGTAACCAAAAAGGTGTTAGGTAAAGCTGGTTTTCGTGTACCAAGAGGCCGTGAATTCCATCGAGTGGAAGAAGCTCTCGCCAGTTATCGCGAGTTTGAAACCCAAGCTTTTGTAGTGAAGCCAAAATCAACGAATTATGGGCTAGGGATTTCGATTTTTAAAGAAGGAGCGAGTTTGAGTGATTATCAAACGGCCTTAGAAATTGCCTTTAAAGAAGACGATGCTGTTTTAGTCGAAGAATTTTTAGTTGGAACCGAATACCGCTTTTTTGTTGTCGATGGCCAAACAAAAGCTATTTTACTACGCGTACCAGCTAACGTGAAAGGCGATGGCGTGCATACGATTGAAGAATTAGTGGCGCAAAAAAACACTGACCCATTACGGGGAACGCATCACCTAACACCATTAGAAAAAATCCAATTAGGTGAAATTGAACAACTCGCTTTAAAAGAACAAGGCTATCAAGTCCATTCGGTTCCTAAAAAAGATGAAGTCGTATATTTAAGAGAAAACTCCAACATTAGTAGTGGGGGTGACTCGATTGATATGACCGATGCTTTTGGTCAAGATTATAAAGAGATTGCTGAAAGCGCCGTGAAAGCATTAGGGGCAGTCGTGTGTGGGATTGATTTAATTATTCCCGATTATACCCAACCAGCCGATGAACCAGGTGCATATGGGATTATTGAAGCCAATTTTAACCCAGCGATGATGATCCATACGTATCCTTACCAAGGACAAGGTCGTCGCTTAACGATGACTATTTTAGAATTATTATTTCCCGAAATGTTTGTTTAAAATAAAAATAAGCGGTGGCGAAAAGCCAGCGCTTATTTTTTAACTCATGATAAAAACTAAAACTGATCACTCGCCATTGTTTGTTTGGTGTAATCGACTTGTAAGCCGGTTAACCCTTCCCACCAATCTTTCATTTCTTGTTCATAAGTGGTTGGGAAATTTTGGCTAATTTCTAAGAGCGTTTGATTGTGAATTTTTGCATAGGAGTAATTTAAAGCTAAATTGTACTTTAGTTCACGAAGCAAACTATAATACTGGAACATTAAAAAATTCATCTCATCTGGATCTTCTTCCCATAGAACTTTTGGGGCACGGTCAAAAATAAATCCTAAGCTGCGCATCATAAACATCACCCCATCTAAAGACTCGCTATCAATCGTGGCGGTGTCCTTTAAGATGTCGATGTGAGTGTCAAGGGCATCAATGAGTTCTTTTTTTAAGTTTAAATAGTTTGTCATTGTTAAAACTCCTTCCGTTTTTTTAGATTAGGCTAAAAGAATTTTTTCCAAAAACTTTTTTTGGCTTCAGGGGCATGTTCTTTGTTTAAAGTGACGGTTTGCTTATTTTCAGGAGGGGTTAGTAACTTTTCAATGTCAATTTCTTTTTCATTAACCGCTTCGTTCGCGACAATCAGTAACCCAATACGTTCATTCTCACAATTTTGATTCGTAGTGACAATTGTAAACGGTATTTGGTTTTTCGATGCGATTTGAATATAAGTGCTTTGGATTAAAGGTGCTAAACAACCGTTAATCAAGATGGAAGCTTTGGGATAGTTTAAACTCAATCGACTAAAAGCTTCTTGTAATTTTTTTTGCTTCATTTGGCCAATCGTCATGCTTAAATAACAGCGCTCGCGAAACGTCCCTAAATACTTTCGTTGTTCGTCTGGATTTACCATTGGGGTACCGCTTGTCGATTGTTCAAGGCGTTGTTGCAAATTTTCAGGCATAAAACTCCTCCAAAAGTATGATTGAAACTATTATAGCACACAAGCCAAAAGGAAAAAAATAATAATGCAATCTCACTCAAAAGAGTAAACATGGTGTGGCTATGTTTGACTCTTTATGAAATCTTAAATTTAGATGAAGCTTCTTTTCGTGAATTAATCTGAAAAAAGCAGTACACTTAAGATAGGAAGAAGTTAAGGGGGGATTATCATGAAATTAAGTTTTAGCCAAGCGGCACAAGATGTTATTTTAGCCAAACAACAACCAGGGGATGTGATTCTTTTAGATTATGAAGACGCAATTGGTCCATTTACCCAATCGGCGGTTTCTTGTCAGTTATACCCAAGTTTTCGTTTATTATTAGTACCAAAAGAGTTTCCAAAAGAACAACTCATAGATTATGATGATGCGATTGAAACAGAATTAGGGATTGTTTCGGTAAAAAAACGTTCAGAAATGTTATTAGATGAGGCGATTGAAATTATGGTTGAGCCGGCCTATCAACGCTTGCAAATTCGTTCAAATAGTGGGGTGATTGCAGCAAATATGCCATTACTGCGAATGGACGCGTAAATTGTTTAGTTATAGGAGTGGGATAATTGGGTAAACTTGCGGTCATTAGTGACCTACACGTTGATATTAATCGGCTTTCATCGATTGAGCTGGCGATGCTTTGGCAAACGTTAAAACAAGCACAAGTGACACATTTGCATTTGGCTGGGGATATTGCCAATCATCCGCAAGCAACGCAAGCGGTCGTTGCATATTTTCAAAAACATGTGCCAACAACCTATCACTGGGGCAACCATGAGATGGTCGGATTAAATGGTGAAACCGAAATTGAAGCATATAAAGATCAAGCTTTCTTAAACTTTAAAAGTGTCTCTCTTAATGAAGAGACACTTTTATTAGGTGTAAATGGCTGGTATGATTACCGTTTTTCAGAGTTACAAGAAGAAAGTAAGATTCGCCAATTGAAAGAATTGTATTGGTTTGACCGGAATATCAAACGCTTGGGGAGTGATCCGCAAATTAGCGAACAAATTAACCAACGTTTGTATCAGACATTAAAGCAATTACCAAAAGAAAAGAAAATCATTTTAAGCACGCATTTCGTACCCAAAAGAGAATTTATTGTTTTTCAAACAGGGGAACATGCTCGTTGGAATCAACTAAACGCTTTTTTAGGTTCGGAAGGTTTTGGCGAAGTTTTAGATGAGTTTTCACAAGTCCAACACGTTATATTTGGTCATACGCATCGTCGGTTTGAACCTAAAAAGATTAAGCAGACCTGGTACCATTGTCGCCCGTTTGGCTATTATTATGAATGGCAGTTGACCCGTCAATTTGTTTTTGAACGGCAACTTGCCCAAAAGTATCGCCCGACGAAATTAAAAGGGGTGCTAAAAAAACACCAATCGGCTTTTGATGATTATAAAAAAATCCACCTATTAAATGAATTTCAACAAGGGATCACTTTAATTGATTATTAAACGGAACCGCTTCGTCAAAGGAGTCGGTTCCGTTTTTTTATGAATGCTTCTTATATAATATGAAATAACTGTTATTTCATATTGCTTGTTAAGAAAGAAAAAGCAAAAATAAGAAGATTCGTAAAAGAAATAAAATGAAAAAAGACGAAAATAAGTCAAATAATGGAAAAATGACTAGAGAATAAAATAATTTTTTTCAAAATAAAAGGTTGTTAAATCAAGATTTAAGCGATATATTTTCATAATTCGTTCTTTTTTCTAATTAATTATTAAAAAAATCGTTGACGAATAAATAAAAATCAGTTATTATTTTCTCATGCTTATCTAATTTTTCTGATAATTCAAATATTCAAACAATTTGAACCGCTTAAAAATTTAGATAAAGTAACAAAAGGGAAAATGGAGGAGTATACATGAAAGTAAGTAAGGTTTTAGCAACTGTATTGGTTAGTACATTTGTGCTTGCAGCTTGCGGTAATGGTGGAACGGGCAAAACAGATGGTTCAAAAGATGGTGGCGATCAAGCCGGTTTAGTTAGAGAATATAACAATGTCTTTTCAAAAGATTTGGAAATCTTAGACTACACTTTTTCACAACGTAAAACAAATGGGGACCACTTCACGAACTTTGTGGATGGCTTATTAGAAAATGATAACTTAGGGAACTTAGTACCAGCAATGGCTGAGTCTTGGGAAGTTAGTGATGACGGTTTAACCTATACTTACCACATCCGTAAAGGAGTACAATGGATCGATAGCGAAGGCAATGAGTACGGCGCAGAAGTGACGGCTCATGATTGGCTAACCGGTCTTAAACATGCGGTTGAGAAAAAATCAGAGACGCTGTACATTGTAGCTGGTAGTATCGTAGGTTTAGAAGATTATGTCAATGGGGTTTCTAAAGACTTCGATAGCGTAGGGATTAAAGCGTTGGATGACTATACTTTAGAGTATACATTAAACCAACCAGAATCTTTCTGGAATTCTAAAACAACTTATGGGATTTTATACCCAATTAACGAAGAATTCTTAACTTCAAAAGGAGAAGAATTCGGAACACCGGCACCTGATTCAATTCTTTATAATGGTGCGTTTATCTTAAAAAATAATACGGCAAAATCAGTTATCGAGTATGAGAAAAACGAAGCATACTGGGATGCAGATAATGTCAATATCGATACGGTAAAATGGACTTACAATGACGGCAGTGATCCCGACGGTTTATTCAAACAATTCCAAGATGGTACGTTAACAGCCGCTCGTGTCTATCCAAACTCACCAGGTTACCAAGATGTCTTAAAAACTTACCCAGATGGTGTAACATGGACATTACCAGGTGGAAGTACGTTTAACTTAACTTTCAACTTTAACCGTGGCACATTTGATGCGACATCAAAAACAACGGAACAAGAATTTACGGATACCCAAAAAGCGATTCGTAACCGCGACTTCCGTTTAGCCTTTATGTTTGGTTTTGATACAAAAGCGTATCGTGCGCAAAACGTAGGTGAAGAAGGCGCGGACCGTAGCTTACGTAACACGTTAATACCAACACAATTTGTTAATATTGCGGGGCAGCCAGTTGGTGAGACCGTACAAGAAAAATTACGTGCTTTAGATGCCGATGCTTTTGGTGATATTGAATTAGCAGAAGGGCAAGCAGCGTACTACAACCCTGAAAAAGCGAAAGAGTATATTGCAAAAGCGCGCGAAGCTTTAGAAGCAGACGGCGTAACTTTCCCAATTCACTTAGATATCCCTGTTCGAGAATCAGCTGAAATTGCTGTAAACCAAGTGAAATCATTGAAGAGCACGATTGAATCTGCTTTAGGCACGGATAACGTGATTGTTGATATTCAATTGTTAAATGATGACAAATACTATGCGGCAACTTATGACGCAACAACTGGTGCAGCAGGTGACTTTGATATCTCAAATGCTTCTGGTTGGGGACCTGACTATGTTGACCCATCAACTTACTTAAACATTTACGACTCTCGTACAGGAGATATGTTAAAAACTTTAGGTCTTGAAGGTTCAGCAATTGTTCAAGGGGAAGACCCATCAAAAGCAGCAAAAGAAGCAATTGGTTTAGCAGAATATGATGCTTTGTTAGACAAAGCAGCAGCCATTTATGATGATAACGACAAACGTTACGAAGCTTATGCCGAAGCAGAAGCTTGGTTATTAAATGCAGTTATCCAAATTCCAATTAACTCAGACGAAGGTTTACCTGGTGTAACAACGGTTGTACCATTTACAAGACCAGATGGCTGGGCAGGAATTGCAGCTGATAAATTGAAATACATTGAAATCCAAGACGAAATCGTAACCGTTGACCAATGGGACAAAGCGCACGATGCTTGGACAGCTGCCAAAGAAAAAGCAGCAAAATAATTTATTTTTAGTAAAAAAGGCTAAATTTAGCCTTTTTTACTTACATAGAGAAAGTAGGGACAAGATTTGAAACGATACCTTTCATTTAGAATATTACGATCAATCGTGAGTATCTTTCTGGTAACCACCATTACTTATGCGGTGATTTATACCATGGTTCCTCGTAGAAATGTCTTTAAAGACGACCCAAACTACGGGAAATTAAAAGGAAAACCAGATGAATTGGCAAATTATGAAAACACCGCTTTTAGCAAAATGGGCTATATTGAGTTTTTATCTTCAAAAGAATTAATTGATAAAGTAGGAGAGGATAACGAAGAGCTAACTGGCGAACCAACACCAGAAAATAAAGCCATTTTACAAGAATGGGCCGATAAAAACGGTTGGACATTGAACCAGTTACCAATTAGTCAAGCATTTTATGTCACCAAAGACATTCCACTACCAAAGCGTGTGTATCGATTTTATGCCAATATGATTCAGATTGATCATCCATGGAAGGTACAAGATCCATCAAATCCAGATTTAAAACGGTCGCTACGTTTCGAAAATGACGAGACGGTAGGATTTGCCTTAGTAGGTTCGGGAACACAATTTAAATATCAAATTTATTTTAACTCTCAGTTCCCATATATCCACCAAAATATCGTGCACTTAAACCTAGGCGTTTCTTATCCAACTTTTGCTGGTCAAAAAGTAATGGATGTTATCGCTGGCGGTCAAGGGAAGACCGATAGCCATGAAATGACATTCCCAACGGGCGTGACGATGAAGTCAGCTGCTAATTTGTACTCACGTCAATACCAAGATAGTGACAAGATTTCTTCTAAAGACAAAAAACTTTTTACTGATAATTATGTCGTTACCCAAAATAACTATAAAGATCCTTCTATGATTGGCATTTCTTTTCGTATGGGTGTCGTAGCGGTCTTCTTAGCTTATGGCTTAGGGATACCGTTTGCGATGTTAATGGCACGTTTTAAAGGGAAATTCCCAGATAAGGTTGGGATTGGCTTAGTGACTGTATTAATTTCGGTACCAAGTTTAGCCTTTATTTATTTCTTCCGTTTTATCGGAAATCGCTGGTTTGGCATGCCGGATTCCTTCCCAACTTATGGGGCAGGTGACATACGCTCCTTTGTTTTGCCAACGGTGATCTTAGGACTGCTTTCCTTATCAAGTATTATCATCTGGATTCGTCGTTATATGATTGACCAACAATCAGCAGATTACGTGAAATTTGCCAAAGCCAAAGGACTAAATAGCCGCGAAATCGCCCGCAAACATATCTTCAAAAACGCGGCGATTCCAATTGCCAATCAAATCCCGGCAAGTATTATCGGTGCAATCACTGGAGCAACCATTACAGAGACGGTCTTTGCCGCTCCAGGTATGGGTAAAATGCTACCAGATGCGATTATGTCAAACAATAACCCGGTCGTCATCGCAATTGTCTTTGTCTTTACAACGGTTGCGGTTACCTCAATCTTGCTAGGTGACTTAACAATGGCAATGGTTGACCCACGTATTAACTTATCTGCAGGAGGCGAGTAAAGTGGAAAATTCCAATCAAAAAATCAATGATGGCTTTAATTTTGTCACAATCGACTCTTTAGCCTCTGAAAAAATCGATACACCAACGTATTCCTATTGGCGTTCGGTTGGTCGCAAGTTTTTCTCAAATAAAACAGCCATTGCGATGTTAATCTTAATGACCGCCATTTTATTAATGGCGTTCATTCAACCCATTTTTAGTGGGTATGATTTCATGAACGTGGAAGACATTAATGATTTTGGGAAACGTTATAACCGCCCAAGTTTAGAGCACTGGTTTGGAACAGATGCGAACGGTATGTCGTTATTTGACGCCGTTTGGGCCGGAGCGAAAACCTCCATCTCAATTAGTGTGATAGCAACCTTAATTACCACCAGTATTGGTGTCGTTATCGGTGCAATTTGGGGTGTTTCAAAAAAATTCGATAAAATCATGTTAGAAATTTATAACGTCGTAACCAACGTTCCGCAGCTTTTAATCGTTATCGTTTTATCTTATACGTTTGGAAGTGGCTTTTGGAACTTAATTTTTGCGATGTGTGTGACAGGTTGGTTAGGTACGGCTTATTTTATTCGGGTCCAAGTGATGATTATGCGTGACCGCGAATATAATTTAGCCTCTCGTACATTAGGAACGCCAAAATTACGTATGATTTTGCGAAATATCTTACCTTACTTAACATCAATTATTGTGACGGACGTCTCTCGTGCTTTGCCTTCTTATATCTCTTATGAAACGTTCCTATCGTTTTTAGGTGTCGGTTTAAGTGCAGACGTGCCATCGCTTGGAAGATTGATTGCCAAATATACTAATAATATGAGTAACTACCCGTATTTATTCTGGATTCCAGTTGCTGTTTTAGCTTTAGTTTCGGTTTCTCTTTACATTGTTGGACAGACCTTAGCCGATGCTGCCGATCCAAGAACACATATGTAAAAAGGAGGAAGAAATTCTAATGGCAAAACAAACCATTCTAACAGCGGAAAACGTATCTGTTAGCTTTAAAGTTCGTAGTAGTGAATTACGTGCCATTCGTAATGTTTCTCTTGAATTAAAAGAAGAAGAAACCTTAGCGATTGTTGGGGAGTCTGGTTCAGGGAAATCGGTTTTAACGAAGACCTTTACTGGTATGTTAGAAGCAAACGGCTCCATTACTGGCGGAACGATTAAATATCATGATAAAGTTTTAAGCGATTTGAAAAAAGACGAGGACTGGGAAGGCATTCGCGGAAAAGAAATCGCAACGATTTTCCAAGATCCAATGACTTCATTGAATCCAATTAAAACAATCGGATCACAAATTTCAGAAGTAATTATTAAGCACCAAAAGAAATCAGCCAAAGAAGCCAAACAAATGGCGATTGATTTAATGGATCGTACCGGGATTCCTTTTGCAGCAAAACGTTACGATGATTATCCTTTCCAATATTCTGGTGGGATGCGTCAGCGGATTGTTATCGCAATTGCCTTAGCTTGTCGACCAAAAATCTTAATTTGTGATGAACCAACAACGGCCTTAGACGTAACGATTCAAGCTCAAATTCTAGATTTAATCCGTGAGTTGCAAGCAGAATACAAATTTACGACTATTTTTATTACCCATGATTTGGGTGTGGTGGCTTCGATTGCTGATAAGGTAGCCGTAATGTACGCCGGTCAAATTATTGAAAGTGGCACCGTGGAAGAGATTTTTTATAATCCACAACACCCGTATACTTGGAGTTTGTTGTCTTCTTTACCACAACTTGGGACAAAAGGGGATCACTTATATTCTGTACCAGGGACACCGCCATCTTTATACAAAGAAATTAAAGGCGATGCATTTGCACCAAGAAGTGCGTATGCGATGGATATTGATTTCAATGAAGAACCACCAATGTTCCAAGTATCTGATACGCATTTTGCCAAAACTTGGTTACTTGACCCACGCGCACCGAAAGCGGAAAAACCAGAAATTATTCAGAACTTACATGAAAAAATGGTCGCTTTACAAGCAGAAAATGAACGGAAAAGAGGGATCACCAATGGCTAACGATAAAGAAGTACTTTTATCCATTAAGGATCTTGAGATAACCTTTGGTGAAGGCAAGAAGAAGTTTGTTGCCGTTCAAGACGTGAATTTTGATGTCTATAAAGGCGAAACCTTTTCTCTAGTAGGGGAATCTGGTTCTGGTAAGACAACAATTGGTCGTGCCGTTGTGGGTTTAAACCCAACGAGTCATGGTGACATTCTTTTTGAAGGTAAAAAAATTAACGGTAAATTATCTAAAGCTGAAATGGAAGATAAAATTCGCAAAATTCAAATGATTTTCCAAGACCCGTCTGCTTCTTTAAATGAACGAGCAACCGTGGAATATATTATTTCAGAAGGTTTGTATAACTTTGGTTTGTTTGATTCTGAGGAAGAGCGTTTAGCAAAAGTTGAAAAAATCATTGAACAAGTGGGACTTTTACCTGAGCATATGTATCGTTATCCCCATGAGTTTTCAGGCGGACAACGTCAACGGATCGGAATTGCCCGCGCGTTAATTATGGAACCCTCGTTAGTGATTGCGGATGAACCAATTTCTGCATTGGATGTTTCGATTCGTGCGCAAGTCTTAAACTTATTGAAAGAATCACAAATCAATCAAAACGTAACATACTTCTTTGTTGCTCACGATTTATCAGTTGTGCGTTTTATCTCCGACCGAATTGCCGTGATTCGTTCAGGCCGGATTGTTGAGATGGCTGAAACGGAAGAGTTATTTACGAACCCGCTTCACCCATACACTAAATCGCTACTTTCAGCTGTACCTATTCCTGATCCAATTTTAGCAAGACAAAAGAAATTAGTTGTCTATAACCCAGAGATGCACGATTACAGTGTCGACAAACCAACCTTTAGTGAAGTGAAACCTGGTCACTTTGTTTATGGAAATGAAAAAGAACTAGAAGGCTACCGCAACGAAATTCGTTAATCAGCCTCAATTAATCCGTTAATGAGGTGGGAAAATGAGTGTTTTAAAAGCCTATCGTTTTAAAATTTACCCAGATGAAGCGCAGAAACAATTTTTTGTGGCGACCTTTGGCTGTGTTCGCTTTACGTACAATCATTTACTCGTTGCTAGCCAACAAAAAAAGGAACAGAAATTAACGCCAGCAAAGCTAAAAAAAGAGTATCCTTTCTTAAAAGAAACCGATAGCCTAGCGTTAGCAAATGCCCAACGAAATCTAGAAAAAGCTTTTCGTCGTTATTTTACTGGGAAAAGTGATTTCCCTAAATTTAAGCATAAATCAAATCCATGGCAGTCGTATACGACCAATAACCAAGGACACACGATTTATTTAAAAGAAGGGCAATTAAAACTACCGAAGTTGAAAAGTCTAGTCAAGGTAAATTATCATCGTGAAATAACAGGGCAGATTAAGTCGGCCACGATTTCAGCCAAAAATAATACCGATTTTTATGTTTCGATCTTATGTGTTGAAGAAATTCCAAGCTTACCGCAAACGTCACAAAGTATTACGATTGCGTATTCGCCAAGTGAATTGTTAGAAGGCTCGCAGTCGTTACTGCAAATTACTTTTAACCAAGATTCTTTAGTTACTAAAATTGATAAAGTGCAAAAGAAACTAAAAATTCGTGCCAAAGTCGCTCGTAAAAATCGGATTCCTTTAGCTGAAGCCAAAAATTATCAAAAACTCAAAGAACGACTAGCACGTTTGCAAGTTTCTCAAAAAGAGAAGAAAGAAGATTTTTTCGATCAGTTGTCTTACTACCTCGTTTGTCACTTTGATCAAATTATGGTCGATGCAACAATTATTGAAAACAATCAAGAAGCGTGTACCGTTGTTTTTACAAAAGCCGATTGGCATTGTTTTTATAAAAAATTAGTCTATAAAAGTAATTGGTATGGAAAAAAACTAATCGATCTCGATTAGTTTAATGAACTGGAAGGAGCTCCAGGGATCGCCCAGGGTATATAAAAAGTTTTCGGACTTTTGTTTCTAGGAATCCGCCTCACTAATTATGAAAAACCAAAAAAGAAAAAGAGGAAGCAAGTGCTTCCTCTTTTTCTTTTTTAAATATAAGTGAAAAATTCTTTTGGTAACCGCTTTTTAAGTGCAATGGCTAATGTGCCAACTAATCCTGCTTTAATGGCTTCTGGTAAGATAAAAGGTGAAAAGCCACTTGCAAAGGCTTGCGTAAAGGTTAAATCAGCGGCGAATTTCAACCAAATTGCCCCGATAATTAACGATAAAAGAAAACCAAAAAAGTTAATCAAAATCACTTGATAATAAGCCCAAGAAGAGTGGGATAAGAGTGTACCGATAAATAAACTAGTAAAAATAAATCCGATTAAAAAGCCACCCGTTGGTCCAAATAAGACACCAAGGCCACTACTTGCTCCAGCAAAGACAGGTAAACCAATCAAACCAAGTAACAAATAAATCGTCAGTGCCCAAGTCCCAACCTTACGCCCAAGTAAAGTCGCGGTTAAACCAATCATCATTGTTTGCAAACTTAAAGGCACGAAACCTAAAGGAATGACAATTTGAGCCGCAACCGCAATGAGTCCAGCAAACATGGCCGCCATTAGTTGTTCTCTAAGTGATAAACGCATAAAAATAATTCCCCCTAACAAATAAAATAAATGCTTTGTGAGAGAATTATACCATTGTGTTAACCTAAAAGTAAATAGTTGGTTAACGAAAAAACGGATTTTTTTTGCTGATAGAATAAGAATAAAAAAACAGACCAATGGAGTCCTCTCCGTTGGTCTGTTTTCTTAAATCAATGTAATTAAAAACTCGCCGAATTCTTGGGTAGTTAAGCAAGTGGCATTTTCTAATTGGTCAGCAAAGTCACTCGTCACTTTTTGAGTGATTAAAGCTTGCTCAATGGCTTGAGTAATCGCATCGGCTGCTTCTTGCCAACCGAGGTATTCCAGCATCATCACGGCTGAAAGGAGCAAGGAACAAGGATTTGCTTTGCCTAAACCGACAATATCAGGAGCAGTCCCATGCGTTGCTTCAAAAATCGCAGCACCAGTATCGTAGTTAATATTGCCCCCTGGTGAAATGCCAATCCCACCAACTTGCGCAGCTAAGGCATCGGAAACGTAATCACCATTTAAGTTCGTCGTCGCAATGACTGCATATTTTTCTGGATACAGTAAAATTTGTTGCAAGAAGTTGTCCGCAATAACATCTTTAATGATTACTTTGCCTTGCTCTTGCGCTGCTTTTAAGGCGTCGTTGGCTGCCTCCACACCGGCTTCTTTTTGGATCGTTTGATAAGTACGCATCGTGAACGTTTGTGCTTTAAATTGACTTTCAGCAATGTCGTAACCCCAGTTTTTAAAACCGCCTTCGGTAAATTTCATAATATTGCCTTTATGTACCAATGTCACACTAGGTTCTTGATGTAAAAGGGCATATTCAATCGCTGCGGTGACTAAACGTTGACTTCCTTCTTGTGAGATTGGTTTGATGCCAATCGCAGATGTTTCTGGAAAGCGAATTTTTGTCACGGCTAATTCACTGGTTAAAAAATCAATGAGTTTTTTTGTTTCATCAGAGTGAATTGGAAATTCAATTCCAGCATAGACGTCTTCGGTATTTTCACGGAAAATAACCATGTTGGTTTTTTCAGGTTCTTTTAAAGGAGAAGGCACGCCTTTAAAATAGCGTACCGGTCGCACGCAAGCGTAAAGGTCGAGCTGTTGTCTTAACGCGACGTTAATGGAACGCACGCCTTCGCCCACCGGTGTTGTCAAAGGCCCTTTAATGGCGATATTTGCTTGTTTAATCGCCTCTAAAGTCGCTTCTGGTAACCAGTCGCCTGTTTCGTTAAAAGCTTTCTCGCCGGCTAATACTTCGGTCCATTCAATTTTTTTTTGGCCGTTATAAGTTTTCGCCACCGCGTGATCAATCACTGCTTGGCTGGCTTGCCAGATCTCAGCGCCAATCCCGTCACCTGGGATGTATGGAATTTGTTTTGTCTCAATTGTATGCGTCAATTAATTTGCACCTGCTTCTTCTGTGAATTTTTTACGAATAACCATTGGTAAAATCCCTTGATGCTTCCAGTAGCGAATATCTGCTGGCGCATCAAAGCGTAAACGGGCTTCAAAGACAATCGGTTCTTGGCCAGCTTTGGTTGCAATTACTTCCACCAATTGACCAACTTTTGGTTCTTTTGGCAAGTGGACTTCAAATGCTTCTTCGCCAGTCAAACCAAGCGTTTCAGCTGTTTGACCTGGTAAATACTCAAGTGGCACTAAGCCCATCATCACTAAGTTACTACGGTGAATCCGTTCAAAACTTTCGGCTAAAACGACTTTTACGCCAAGTAATTGCGCCCCTTTTGCTGCCCAGTCACGCGAAGAGCCCATCCCGTAGTCTTTTCCAGCTAAAATAATCGAAGGAATTTCTGCTTCTTGATATTTCATCGCCGCATCATAAATTGACATTTCTTCACCCGTTGGGATATAGCGCGTAACCCCGCCGCTTGTTTCTGGTGTCAATTGGTTTTGCAGGCGAATGTTGCCAAAGGTTCCACGCATCATAATTTCGTGGTTTCCACGGCGTGAGCCATAAGAGTTAAAGTCGCTGTAGCTAAAGCCTTTTTCTTTTAAATATTTTCCTGCTGGAGAGTGTAGCGAAATATTTCCAGCTGGTGAAATATGGTCAGTCGTAACAGAATCGCCCAATTTTGCTAAAACGTGTAAATTGGTTAAGTCTTCTGGTTCGCTTAATTCTTTCGTTAATTGGTTAAAGTAAGGCGGATGAGCGATATAAGTGGAGACATCATCCCATGAATAGCAATCGCTTTGGGTCGTCTCGATCTCATTCCAACGTTGATTCGCTGTAAATAAATCAGCGTAAGCTAAACGGAAAGCTTCCGGTGATAAGTAAGTATCCATGTAGTTTTCAATTTCTTCTTTGCTTGGCCAAATATCTTCTAAATAAACGGCCGTCCCTGTTTCGTCAACGCCTAAAGGTTCGCGCGTTAAATCTTTGCCAACATTTCCGGCTAAAGCGTAAGCCACCACTAATGGCGG
This sequence comes from Enterococcus lemanii, assembly GCF_016909125.1. GTDB lineage: Bacteria > Bacillota > Bacilli > Lactobacillales > Enterococcaceae > Enterococcus_I > Enterococcus_I lemanii. The sequence continues at coordinate 62,937 of NZ_JAFBFD010000008.1, forward strand.
AGAAGCTAAGTAGTTTGCACGCGTCAATGGATGGACGCGGCCTTCAAAGTTACGGTTACCAGATAACACCGAAGCAACTAGAATATCTTCTTTTTCGAGCGCTTCCGTGATTTCAGGTGCTAAAGGTCCAGAGTTCCCAATACAAGTTGTACAGCCATAACCAACTAAGTTAAACCCAAGTTGATCAAGGAAAGGCATTAAGCCACTTTTTTCTAAATAACTGGTAACAATTTTTGAACCAGGTGCCAAAGAAGTTTTCACGTAATCAGGGACACGTAGGCCTTTTTCAACGGCATTTCGAGCTAAAAGACCAGCAGCGAGCATCACATAAGGGTTACTCGTATTGGTACAGCTTGTAATGGCGGCAATCATGACGTCACCTGTATGCAGTGTTTTGTCTTGACGATCCCAAGCGATGTCTACGGTTTTGTCAATTTCTTCAGATGTTAAACCAAAACCTTTTGGTCCAACCGGTGCCGTCAACCCTTCTTTAAATTCTTGGGCGACGTGTGATAAAACAACCCGGTCTTGTGGTCTTTTTGGTCCAGCTAATGCCGGTTCGATCGTATTTAGGTCTACTTCGATTACTTTTGTATAAGTTGGATAATTTTCTTCATCATAGAAAAGTCCGTTCGCTTTAGCGTAAGTTTCAACCCGTTCGATGATTTCCTCTGACCGACCTGTTGTTTTTAAGTAACGCAATGTTTCATTATCAATTGGGAAGAAACCACACGTTGCTCCGTATTCAGGTGCCATGTTGGCAATTGTTGCACGGTCGGCTAAATTTAATGCCGCATAACTTGGCCCGAAAAATTCAACAAATTTATTCACCACATTTTCTTTTCGCAAAGTTTCAGTGATTTTCAAAACTAAGTCCGTGGCGGTTGCACCAGGTGCTAAATCCCCAATAAATTTAACGCCAATGACTTCAGGTGTTGGGAAAAAAGAAGCTTCGCCTAGTAAAGCGGCTTCTGCTTCAATCCCGCCGACACCCCAACCTAATACGCCAAGACCGTTAATCATCGTTGTATGCGAGTCTGTTCCTTGGACTGTATCTGGTAAGAGCCAAGTTTGACCGTCTTTTTCTTCGGTTAAAATGACTTCGGACAAAGCTTCTAAGTTTACTTGGTGAATAATTCCAGTTTCTGGTGGGACAACTTGGAAGTTTTCAAAGGAAGATTGGGCCCATTTTAAGAATTGGTACCGTTCTTTATTGCGTTCAAATTCTTTTTCGGTATTAAAGGCCATTGCCGATTGGGTTGCGTATTGATCCACTTGGACAGAGTGATCGATGACTAAAGCAACAGGGATTTCAGGATTGATTTCTTGTGCATTCCCACCAAGAGCAACAACGGCATCGCGCATCGCAGCTAAGTCAACGACTGCAGGAACGCCCGTAAAGTCTTGTAAAATAATGCGAGCGACTTTAAAAGGAATGACGCCAGTTGGTTCTTCTGCTTGCCAGTGAATTAAAGAGCGAACATCTTCCTTTGTAATATCTTCTCCCATGTTACGTGCAATGCTTTCTAATAAAATTCTTAAAGAGTATGGGAGTGTGGTTAAATTAATTTGATAATCATCTGCAATCGTATTTAAGTTCATGTACTGATAAGTGTGTTCATTAATGGTTAGTTTATCTTGCCAAGTCATGAATAAACCTCCGTTCATTTTCTAGTGATATGGAATAATTATACGTGGTAACTGAAAAAAAGCAAACAAAAGATGAAAAAAACTTTCATTTTCCTTTTACCGTGTTATAATGTTTCAAAAGATTTATGAATAAATAATTAGATTATCTAACATGAATTTGTTAAGTATGATAAAAGAGGTGAAAAGTTTGAATCGAGAAGAATTATTAAAATCCTGCGTGGAACATGACCAAATTGCAAGCGAACTTTATCAAAAATATGAGGTGAAGCGTGGGTTGCGCGATGAAAACGGCAAAGGAGTCGTAGCAGGTCTAACGACGATTTCGACCGTTTATCCAGAAAAAATTGTCGACGGAAATGTCGTTTCAGGCTGTGGCGAATTACGTTATCGAGGCATTGATATTAACGAACTAGTTGAAGGATTTGTATCAGAGGATCGTTTCGGTTTTGAAGAAGTCGCGTATTTACTTCTTTTTGGCGAGTTACCCAATCAAAAAGCTCTAGTGGAATTTCAACAACTAATTGCCAGTCGTCGCACGCTTCCGACTAATTTTACTCGTGATGTGATTATGAAAGCACCAACTTCTGACATTATGAACAGTTTGGCTCGGAGTGTTCTAACTTTGGCTAGTTATGATGAACAAGCAGACAATATCGAGTTAGCCAATGTCTTTGATCAATGTTTAATGTTAATTGGTGTTTTCCCACGTCTCGCCATTTATGGGTACCATGCTTATAATCACTATAATAAAGAAGAAAGTATGTATATCCATTTTCCAGAAGAGCATTTAAGCACGGCGGAAGTTGTTTTATCAACGTTGCGTCCGGATCGTTCATATACAAAACAAGAAGCGCAAACGCTAGATATGGCTTTAGTTTTACACATGGAACATGGTGGGGGGAATAACTCCACCTTTACGACTCGTGTGGTCACTTCAAGTGGGACCGACACATATTCAACTGTTGCGGCGGCTTTAGGTTCTTTAAAAGGACCTAAACATGGTGGGGCAAATATTAAAGTCACGCAAATGATGGAAGACTTGAAAAATAATTTAACCGATTATCAAGATGAAGCGGCAGTTACCCAATATTTAGAAGATTTACTTGATAAAAAAGCCTTTGATCAAAAGGGGTTAATTTATGGAATGGGTCATGCCATTTATAGTGACAATGACCCAAGAGCCGCTATCTTTAAGCGTTATGTCTCAAAATTAGCGGCTGAAAAGGGAGACGAGGCTTGGGAAGAGTACCAACTTTATGCTTTGGTTGAGCGTTTAGCGCCTGAGATTATTGCGAAAAAGCGGAAAATGTTCAAGGGAGTGAGCGCCAATATTGATTTCTTTAGTGGGTTTGTTTATAACTTACTAGGCTTGCCAGAGGAGTTGTATACCCCGATGTTTGCGGTGGCGCGAATTGTTGGTTGGTCTGCGCATCGAATGGAAGAATTGATTAATGCACAAAAAATCATTCGACCAGCTTACCAAGAAGTAACAGCCGATCGAGCGTATTCACCAATGAAAGAGCGTCAGTGAATCGATCGAGTTTACTAAAACAGTCAAGCGTGCTTCATTCAAATAGTCACGAAAACACAAGAAAACCCTAGGAAAATTTTTCTCCTAGGGTTTTTTAAAAGCATTAAATTAATTTGTTATAGTACTCAACGACTAATAATTCATCAATTTCTTGAGATAATTCATCGCGTTCTGGTAAACGAGTGAATGAACCTTCTAATTTTTCAGCGTCGAAAGCAACGAATGCTGGACGTCCGATAGTTGCTTCAACAGCTTCTTTGATAACAGGGATGTTTTTAGATTTTTCGCGAACAGCAATTACTTGACCAGGTTGTACGCGGAATGATGGGATATCAACGCGTTTGCCATCAACAGTGATATGGCCATGGTTAACTAATTGACGTGCTTGACGACGAGTTGTTGCTAAACCTAAACGGTAAACAACGTTATCTAAGCGTTGTTCTAATAAGATCATGAAGTTCACACCGTGTGTACCTTCTTTGATTTTACCCGCTTGTACGAATAACGTACGGAATTGACGTTCGTTCATTCCATATGTATGACGTAATTTTTGTTTTTCATTTAATTGCAAACCGTATTCAGAACGAGCGCCACGGCTAGTTGGTCCGTGTTGACCAGGTGCGTAAGGGCGACGAGCTAATTCTTTTCCAGTGCCAGATAATGAGATACCTAAGCGACGAGAGATTTTCCATGATGGTCCAGTATAACGAGACATTTAAGATTCCTCCAATAAATAAGTTTTTTGGAGTAAAATAATCCGATGAAAGCGTCATTTTTCGTGTAGTTCATTCTTCGATCTTCACCTTTGCAGCCGTGGCTACACAATCGAACTTTAAAAAAAGCGATGAACTGGTGACGGAAAATTCATTTTCTGCTGCATTATTTTACACAAAGAATAGTTTAACATGAGGTTGAAGTGATGTCAAATATAAAATCGAACAACCTAACAATGAAAATCAATGCATTTTCTGAAAATATCAAAAATATTTAATAATTTTTTCACAAATCGCTTTACAATTAAGGAAATGCTTATTAAAATAAAGAGAATGAGTAAATAAAACGTAAAGATGAAGGGAACGTAAAAAAATGAATCCAATCTCGCCATTATTCGAAAAAATTGATGCTTCCATCGGAAAAAAAGTTGACTTAATTGAAATGAGTTACAGTCGGTATGCCTTGCGAGCGTTTTTAGCGTGTTTGTATTTAACGCTTGGTACAGCAGTTGCTTTTAGTATTGCCATCAAGGGAGAGGCGATTGCTTACGGAGTTGGGAAGATGCTTTACGCGTTTATGTTTAGTTGGTCATTGGTTATGATCTTGTATATGAATGCCGAGCTAGGGACATCCAATATGCTTTATATGACGGTAGGTTATTATCGACGTCGTTTGAGTTTACAAATGGCTGCTAAAATTTTATTTACTTGTATTTTATTTAATATGTTAGGTGGTTTGTTTTTTGGGTACTTGATTTCCTTTACAGGCCCCTTCCAAGATTTGCCAGCCAATAGTTATTTATTTGAATCGATTACAGCCAAACTAACAAAACCAACGATGCAAATTATTATTGAAGGTATTTTTGCAAACGTGGTTGTAAACGTGGCTGTGTTAGTTAGTATGCGAATGAAAGACGATGCTGGGAAAGTAGCTGCCATTATTTTTATTATTTTTATTTTTGCTTTCTTAGGCTTTGAACACGTCATTGCAAACTTCTCGTCCTTTTCACTCGCTTATTTTGCTTCACACGGAACGCTAGAGGCAATGACTGCAGGCAATATCACTCATAATTTGATTTTCGCATTAATTGGGAACTATATTGGTGGGGGCTTAATTATGGGCGTCGGATATGCTTGGTTAAATAATTCTAAATCAAATTACGTTGACTAATCAAAACCTGTGGCTATTATTTTAGCTACAGGTTTTCTTGTAATAATAGCGATTTATAGCTATCCTCTTACATAAAGACAAATAATTCATTTTTACATAACCATAAAAAGGAGAGGGGAAAAATGCGTTTACTCATTGATGGCGATGGCTCGCCCGTAAAAGAAGAAGTGATTGCACTTGGGCAAAAGTTTAATCTCCCGGTATTAATTGTCACAAGTGTCGATCATTATACGACCAAAGTATATCCCAAGGAAGTCGCCTTCATTTACGTTGATAAAGGTGCTGATCGTGCCGACTATCAAATCGTAAAAGAAATTCAAGTGGGCGATATTTTAATTACGCAAGATTATGGTTTGGCTTCGTTAGTCTTGCCTAAAAAAGCCCGCGTTTTTCACCATAGTGGCCAAGAATACTTACCAGAGACCATTGATCAGTTGTTGATGCAACGTTATTTAAGTGCGCAAATCAGAAAAACAGGGAAAAGAACGAAAGGTCCAAAACCTTTTACTGCACAAGATCGCCAAAACTTTTCAAAAGAATTAGAGCAAGTATTATTAACGAAGCAATCAGCGGAAAGAAATAACGGATAAGAAAACCCTTACATCTTTTTTGCCGGAAACTATGTTCGAATGGACTTTTTTGTGCTAGAATATCAAAGGAATAAATGCGTAAATTCAAAGAAGTAGGAAATAGTAGGAGGACGCGTTTTGAAAATTATTTTATTATATGGCGGCCAAAGTGCAGAACATGATGTTTCGAAATTATCGGCTTTTTCTGTTTTAAATGCCGTTTATTACAATTACTATCAAGTACAATTAGTATATTTAACCAAAACTGGGCAATGGCTAAAAGGGCCGTTATTATCAGAAGAGCCGACAAGCGCAACGATTTTAGACTTAACACCTGAAAATGCAGAAGTCATTCAACCTTGTGCGATTCAAGAAGAAGAGTCGATTGTATTCCCTTTGCTTCATGGCCCAAATGGAGAAGATGGAACGATTCAAGGGTTTTTAGAAACACTAGGTATGCCTTATATTGGCGCTGGGGTTTTAACGAGCGCCTGTGGCATGGATAAAATTACGACTAAATATTTACTACAAGCAGCAGGGATCCCGCAAGTACCATTTGTTCCGGTTTTAAAGAGCCAGTGGAAAGAAAATCCAAAGAAAATCTTCGAACAATGTGAAGGAACCTTAATTTACCCAATGTTTGTTAAACCAGCAAATATGGGTTCCAGTGTCGGGATTTCTAAAGCTGAAAACCGCGAAGAATTACAGCAAGCCTTAATTGAGGCGTACAAATTTGATAATCGAGCAGTTATCGAGCAAGGAATTGAAGCACGCGAAATTGAAGTAGCGATTTTAGGAAACGAAGATGTGCGTACGACACAAGCTGGTGAAATTGTAAAAGATGTCGCTTTTTACGATTATAATTCGAAGTATATTGATAATAAAATTACGATGGAAATTCCAGCACAAATCCCCGACGAAGTACAAATCAAAGCCCAAGAATATGCTCGTTTGGCTTATGAAATGATTGGTGGTACGGGATTAAGTCGTTGTGATTTCTTTTTAACGAGCAAAAATGAGTTGTTTTTAAATGAATTAAATACAATGCCAGGTTTTACGCAATTTAGTATGTACCCAGCTTTATGGGAACAAACAGGCTTGAAATATGGTGATTTAATTGAAGAGTTGATTCAACTAGGCTTAAATCGTTATAAACAAAGACAAAATTTTATTAAAGAAATGTAAGGAGTAGGGGCAACTTAAAGGCAAATTTTGCGTTTAAGGGGCCTCTTCTTGTAAGTAAGGGAGAACGTTCAATGAATTTAACTTTAAAAGAAATTGCCCAAGCATTAAAAATTCCTGGAGAGTTTCCAGAGACCATGATTACAAACATTGAATTTGATAGTCGGCAAATTCAAGCTGGGGGCTTGTTTGTGCCTTTAGCTGGTGTTCGTGATGGCCATGAATTTGTGACTCAAGCACTGGAAAATGGTGCGGTCGCAACTTTTTGGAGTTGGACCGAGCAAAATGCCCCAACACAGCTAGTGACTTTACCTGTAAGTGATGTGAAAGCCGCTTTTCAACAACTAGCGGTCTATTACCAGCAAAAAGTTGCACCAAAAGTACTAGCGATTACCGGTAGTAATGGGAAAACGACAACAAAAGACATGACCGCGGCTGTGATGGCTCAACGTTTTCAAACGTATAAAACACAAGGCAATTATAATAATGAATTAGGCATGCCTTATACGATTTTACATATGCCGCTTGAAACAGAAATCCTCATTTTAGAAATGGGAATGGATCATGCCCAGGAAATATCTTTCTTATCAAAGTTAGCTCAACCAGATGCAGCAGCGATTACAATGATTGGGGAAGCGCACTTAGAAAATTTCGACTCACGCTTTGGAATTGCCCAAGCAAAAATGGAAATCACCGATGGCTTAAAAGCAGGTGGCTTGTTATTAGTGCCGGCAGAAGAGGCCTTGTTAAACTCTCTTTTACAACCAGAAGCTTATGAAATCCAGACGTTTGGTTTGAATAAGGCAATGATTCAAGCAAAGATTTTACAAGAGGAAAAAGACCAAACAACGTTTAAAATTCAAAAGGCGACGTTTACCATTCCAGTCCTAGGCAGTTATAACGTCAAAAACGCCTTGATTGCCTATGGTTTTGGTCATTATTTTGGCTTAAGTGATGAAGAAATCGGTAAAGGGTTAGCTCAATTCCAATTAACCAAAAACCGGACCCAGTGGCTAAAAGCACAAAATGGTGCCGATTTATTAAGTGATATTTACAATGCCAATCCAACAGCGATGGGGCTGGTACTGGATAGTTTTGCTAAATTAACTTTACCAGGTCGTCGTTTGGCACTTTTAGCAGATATGTTAGAGTTAGGACCAGAATCAAAGGCAATGCATGCGGATATGGCGGCTCACATTGATTTGAGTTATGCTGAAGTATTCTTATATGGTGAAGAGATGCAAGCTTTAGCAGAAGTGTTAGAACAGCAACACCGTGTCGTACACCATTTTAGAAAAGACCAAAAGAGTCAATTAATTACCGCATTAAAAAAAGCACTTCAACCGACCGACACACTCTTATTAAAAGGGAGTAATGGCATGGGATTAGTGGAAGTGGTGACACAACTTCAAGCCGATTAAGCGAATAAAAACTAAAAGAGTGATTTTGAAAAGAAACATTAATTTTCAGTAAATAGAGGTTGAAACTTGCTGAAAGAGAATTAATGTGGTAGAATACTGACGTGCCGAAAGATGAAGAATTTATTTCAGTTTAGAAAAAAACTGATTTAACTAAGATAACAATAAAAATAACGTGACAATGACAGTCACAAGAATTTATATTCGAAATGAGGCTATGACAAAGGATAAACAAATTTTGGCTCTTTGTCAAATAGTGTTGTTTAGCAATATCCGTATAATTAAGAAGGACTCAGGTTCTTCTTTTTTTGTTATTTAATTTTGGCTTTTT
>NZ_JAFBFD010000009.1 GCF_016909125.1 Enterococcus lemanii
AATGAGGACCGTAAAGAAGTGTTTATTGTAGATGACTCCATGTATGAGCGATTAAACGCGAAAAATGTCGAGCTTTGCGGTTGGCAATACGATCATGCCAATCATAAAAATAAGAAAGGCTTTCGTTTTCTTCAACTTGGCTGGAGTGACGGCAATACCTTTTTACCTGTTGCTTTTAGCCTGTTATCTTCAAGTAAGAAAGTCCGTGAAGCAGGGAAAGTGGATCATCGCACCCATTCTGGAAGAAGAAAAGCGCAGGCACAACGAAAAGGCACGGATGTCCTAGTTGAGCTTCTTCAAGCGGCTCTAAAAGAAGGAATAACAGCCAACTATGTCTTGTTTGATTCTTGGTTTTCAAGTCCCAAAATGTTTCATGCGCTACACAAGATGAAGCTTCATGCCGTATGTATGCTTAAACGCTCAAAGAAAGTTTATTATCGATACCATGGTGAATGGGTCGATGTTAAAACCATTTTTCAAACAGAGAAAAAGCGAAGAGGTCGTTCAAGATATCTGCTTTCTATTTGTGTTGAATCTGAAATAGATGGTCAAGTACTGCCAATTAAACTTGTGTACGTAAGAAATCGGAATAAGCGCAATGATTATCTCGTCCTAGCCACCACTGATATTTCTTTGAGTGAAGATGAAATCATTCAGCTATATGGAAAACGCTGGTCAATTGAGGTTTATTTTAAAATCTGCAAACAACATCTTCGTCTGTCCAAGTATCAAGGGCTTTCTTATGACGGAATTTTTGCGCATACGATTACAGTCGCCGTTAGTTACCTTATTTTGGCTGTCCAACACCGTGAACAAACCGATGAAAGAACGATGGGCGAGTTATTTTATTTGATGATTGAAGAATTATCAGATATCAGTTTTTCAGAAGCAATCAGCCAACTTCTCGAGCTTTTTAAAGAAGTATTTGCGAACGAAATGGTGCTTTCTGAAGAAACTTTAAATAACATCATGGACCAGTTTCTCAAAAAACTACCTCAAGCAACACAAAACCAGTTGAAGTTGGTTGCTTGAAACTAAATTATCGGGTTGTTTTCTTGATATCATGGGATTCGTGTGCACTTTTTATGTTTCAAGTTTTAGTCTATAACACTAAAATAAACCATGTTGACGAGAATTACCAACATGGTCTACTTTCTTTTTACATTTCAGCAAGTAACGCTTTAATTTCTGCTTGATTTTTGGCTTGCATTAATGCTTGACGGAAATCATCGTCCATTAACTTACGTGATAAGCGTTGTAAAATTTTTAGATGCATATCGCCTTGTGCATTTTTAGGCACGGCAATCATAAAGATTAAATGAGACGCTTCACCATCAAGTGATTGCCAGTCAACACCCGCATTGCTTCTTGCAAAAGCTAAAGTTGGGGTGGTTACGCTGTCTGATTTTCCATGAGGAATAGCGATTCCCATACCAATTCCAGTTGTACTTTCGGCTTCACGGGCATAAATGGCTTCTTTAAAACGAGCTGCATTGGTCACATTCCCAGTTGCTGCTAAACGAGTCGTTAATTCATCAATCACGGCTTCTTTTGTTGCAGCTGGAATATCTAAGACAATCGAATCATCGGCAATAATATCTAAAATGGAAGAAAATTCTGCTTTTGGTGTGGTTGCTTCTGTTTGAGTAGCAACTTCTGCTACAACGACAGGCGGTGCTGTTTGAATGGTTGGTTTTAAGAAACTTAACATCAAGACAGTTACAGCAATCCCGGCTGCGACTGCCACAAAGAACATTAAAACATTCCCAACCGCTCCTAATACTGCGACAATTGGGCCACCGTGTGCGACTTGGTTGGTTACACCACTTAACATCGCAACGACGGAACCAGTCATTGAACCAACAACAATACTTGGAATTACTCGAACTGGATCGGTTGAAGCAAATGGAATCGCTCCTTCAGTAATCCCAAAAAGTCCCATTGCAAACGCCGCTTTTCCAGCTTCTTGTTCTGGACGAGTAAATTTATTTTTCAAAACAAACGATGCAGTTCCTAAAGCAAGTGGTGGGATACAAATCGCAACTGCAATTGGTCCCATAATAGAGTAGTTCCCTTCTGCAATTAGACCTGAACCAAATAAGAACGCGACTTTGTTAAATGGCCCACCCATATCAAAGGCAATCATCGCCCCTAAAATCATCGCTAAAATAACTTCACTACCACCTTGCATGCCAACGAGAAATTCCGTTAACGCTTTAAACATCCAAGCAACTGGTTCGCCAATAATATAAATAAAAGATAATCCGACAATGACTGAACTCACAATTGGAATAATAATAATTGGCATAATTGATTGGACAACTTTTGGTACGGGAATTTTTTTAATCGCTAACACAATGTAACCGGCTAAGAAACCAGTAATAATTCCGCCTAAGAAGCCCGCATTTGCGTCACTACCATACAAGGCACCGTTAGCCGCTAACATCCCGCCGACAAAACCTGGAACTAAACCAGGACGATCCGCAATACTTTGTGCAATGAAGGCGGACAAGACGGGTACCATTAAGCCCATCGCAATACTACCAATACTTAACATCGTGGCCCAAATCGTACCCTCAGGAACCGCAATCCCACCAGGACCAGGTTCACCACCTAAAGTTAAAGCCAGTGCAATTAATAATCCACCAGTTACCACAAATGGCACCATGTAAGAAACACCATTCATCAAACTCTTATAGATTTGTTGCCCGATTCCTTTGGCTTCTTTTTGTTGCTCAAGGTGTTCCGTTTTTGAATCACTTAAATGAATCGGCGCTTTGTTATCTAAAATTTGTTGAACCAAAGCAACTGACTTATGAATGCCATCTTGCACGCCCACGTTAATTAATTGTTTGCCATAAAAACGAGACAAATCAACTTTCGTATCGGCTGCAATAATCACCCCTTGCGCTTCTTGGATATCTTGGGCACTCAGTTCATTTTCAACACCAATGGAACCATGTGTTTCGACAATGACTTGTACGCCTAATTCTTTTCCAGCTTTTTCTAAGTTTTCGGCTGCCATGTACGTATGAGCAATACCAACTGGACAAGAAGTAATTGCTACGATTTTTTTCATTTTTACCACTCTCCTCACTTTCTATTATATAAAAAAAGAAAAAAGAATTAAGGTTAAGCGCCTTCCGTTATAACGGCAATCAGGGAAAGATTAAAAAAAGCCGCATTTCTGCGACTTTTCTTTTAGCGAACGTTCCCCATTAAATTTTGAATTGGTTGGCGAATGAAATAAAGGGCAATCCCTGTTAATACTGCGACGCCTCCGACAATCCCGAAATACGCACCTTCTGTAGCTGGTGTAAAAAAACGAGCAATTTGTGCATTAATCGCTTGCGACGTTGCATCGGCTAGTAACCACAAAGCCAAAGTTTGTGCTTGGAAAGCTTTTGGCGCTAGCTTAGTAGTCACTGATAAACCAACTGGTGATAAACACATCTCACCAATAATCATAATAAAGAAGCTCAAAATTAACCACATCGGGCTCACTCGTTGCTCAGTTCCAAATAAAATTGATGGAAACATTAATAAAATGAACGAGCTACCGGTAAATAAAAGCCCAATTGAAAACTTTGCCACCGTTGAAGGTTGTCGATCCCCTAATTTTGTCCATAACCAAACAAAAAATGGCGTTAGCACAACAACAAAGACGGGATTTAAGATTTGGTACCAACTCGCTGGTACATTAAAACCCCACAGCGTCCCTTGCGTTCGATCCGCCGCAAACAAAGCTAAAATCGATGACCCTTGCTCTTCTAAAGACCAAAAAACAATTGCTGATAAAAATAAAGGGATATACGCTCGAACTTTACTGCGTTCTTCTGGTGTTACGTCTTTTGAAGTCAGCATTTTGGTAAAATAATAAAAAGGCAAGCCAATTCCGAGCACACTAACAAAATTAATAAAAAAATCAATCGTTAGACGGTTGGTTAAAGCAGCGAATACAAAAATGAGCATCACTACTGCTGAAACCAAGCCAATTGTTTTGGCTAATTTTTGACGTTCTTCTTTTAAAATTGGGTTCGTTGGTTTTAAACCAATGGCTTTTAATGTTTTTTTCCCTTGAAAATAATAAACGACTAACCCAACAAACATCCCCACAGCCGCCACTGAAAAACCTAAATGATAATTCACATTTTGACCGAGTGTACCGACAATAATTGGGGCGAGTAAACTTCCTAGGTTAATCCCCATATAAAAAATTGAAAAACCTGCATCGCGTCTTAAATCTTCCGGCGCATATAAATTGCCGACCATCGTAGATACGCTAGCTTTTAGCATTCCTGTCCCAATTACAATGAAAATCATCGAAATAAATAAAGCCGTCATCCCAAATGGTGTGGCCAAAACAATGTGGCCGAGCATAATAAATAGCCCACCAATAAAAACGGTTTGGCGCATCCCTAACAAACGGTCAGAAATCCAACCGCCTAAAATACTTGACATAAAAACGAGCGAGCCATATACGGACATAATGGCTACGGCTGTTGCTTTTGGTAAAGCTAAACCACCATTAGCAATCGTGTCATACATGTAATAGAGTAAAATTGCCCGCATACCATAATAACTAAATCGTTCCCACATCTCGGTAAAAAATAATGTTGCGAGTCCTTTGGGTTGGCCTAAAAAACTTTTGTCTGTACTGTCCATAATTCCACCTTTTCTTTTTTCAAAAATAGTTCAATTTTTCTGAAAATTTATGCTATGCTTTTCCTAAACACTGAAAAATTATACGCCTTTGATGAAGCGATGCAAGGTATCCAACAAAAAAATCATTTAATTCTCATGATTTTAATTTAAAATCGTTCTTTTTTAATTTTATTTTAAAATTAGACATTTCTATTAAATAATCACTATTTAAAAACCAATTTAGTTTGTACGGAGGAGTTAGCAATAAATGCATAAAAACCTTTTTTAACAAAAGAATATGAAACAATTTATTTAAAAAAAGAATGAGTGACGAGTATCAATTAACAAATCGGGGGAGGGGGCATCAAATGAAGGATTGCAAATAAGGATTTTCTTGAATTTTAATGGAAAACCATTTTGAAACGCTTTGGGATCTCTTTCGCTCCATTCCGTCACTTGAGCAACCCGGACAATCTGTTTTAGGTCAACGACCCACCACTTAACGTAACCGTTTGAAGTGGGGGCTTGTGTCTGTCTAAATTCGACAGGGTTTCTGCCCTTACAGATAACCATTACACTTATTCCTACCCAGTAGTGCGAACGGTTGTTTAGACCTCCTACCTTCGTATGGTGGAATATAAGGACGGTTGACTTCGCCCCTACCACAAGAGTTATACTCTTGTGGTAACAACACCGATATGTTCAATTCCTTTGCGGTGTAAGTTCATCGCTGCAATACGGTCGTCATTTGATTCGTACTGGCAATTCTTACACTTAAACAGGTGTCGTTTTTTATTGCGATTTGCTTTTTCAATATGTCCACATTTCGGACACGTTTGAGACGTGTATCTAGGATCGACCGTAATTACCTTTTGTCCGTTCAGTTTTGCTTTATATTCCAAACATTGACGGAATTGGTAGAACGCCCAGGAGACAGAAACATAGCGGTTTTTCACGCGTACTTTTTCAGTCGCCGAACGAACGCCCGTTAAATCTTCTAAAACAAACAGCGTCCCTTTCGGGTATTTATCAACGAGTGCTTTTGTAATCTGATGGTTCACATCAGCGACATAACGGTTTTCTCTTGAGCCGATTTGTTTTAATTTTTTACGAGCAGAAGGCGTTTGACGCAATTGCAATTGTTTACGAACGGCTTTAAATTGCCCGCGTTTATGTTTGACAACGTTACCATTGTAGAACGTGGTCTTTCCTTGACTGTCATACGTCGTCGCTAGAAAATTAATACCTAAATCAATACCAACAATATTCTTGACATCGGTGTCGTTCAGTTCTGGAAACTCTTTTGTCATCGGTATGTGCAAAAACCATTTTTGATATTTGTACACTAATTTCGCCGTGCCGAATTTCCACGTACCATTAAAGTATTTTTTCATGGCGGTACGTTCGTAATTCAATTTAAGGCGACCCGCTAACGTGTTTACGCTAAATTGATTTTGCGTCAGAGAATAATCTCGATTCCAAACGAGGTCGTATTCAGGAAGCTTAAACACAATGAAAGACCAGTGGTGTCCGTTCGATTGCGCTGATTTATAACGCGCGCTAACGGTTTTCATTACCGATTGTGCCATCTGGCTTTTTAGCTCAAACAGACGTCGCAAATCAGCGTAATAGCGCTTGTTTAAACTTACTTGATTCAGGTCTTTTGTCTCAAAAACATGTTTCGACAGCCAATTGCACGCCTCACGGTAAGCGTCCGTTGTGGCCTTTAGATTTTCCGCTTGGAGACTCGAAACGTAAACTTGTATTTTTGCCGTAACGGTAGACATCCACTTCACCACCTTTCACTAATGTTATTATACTATATATATCCTAGTGAAATTAAATACTTTATGTTAGAAAAAAGCATTTCAGCTATGTTCGTAGCTGACGACCATTCCTCACCCACTTATCGTTTGGCTTCGCCCTGCACACGATGGAAGTGGGCGTATCCTTGTCGGGTTTAGATGAAAGATAAGCTCTTCTTGCATGAAGCGATGAAGAAAATTAAAGGAACTTTCCTTGAAGAAGTTCTAGAAGAAGCCAAACTCATTTAACAAAAAACACCTTTGAAATCCGCGTTTTTCCAAACGAATTTCAAAGGTGTTTTTCTTGCTATTATTTAAACAATCTCAAGCGTCACAGGAACATTTCCACGAAGCGCTTTTGAATAAGGACAAATTTGATCCGCTTTTTGAGCTAAGAAAGTGGCACGGTCATGATCGACGCCCTCAATGTGAATTTCTAATGTTACTTCAATATGGAAGCCTTCCACATCATCGGCAAATAAACCAACGCGAGCAGTTACGGTACTTGGATGTTCGTCTTTTTCTTGACTCATGGCAAGTTCTAATGCGCCATTGAAACAAGCACTGTATGCAGCAGCAAATAATTGTTCTGGGTTCGTTGCATTTTCAACTTTTTTTCCTGGAGAGGTCACTTTATGTTCAAAACTATGATCTGGTGAATAAACTTCTCCTTCGCGGCCGCCGGTGTTGATAATTTTTGTTTCATAAACTTTTTTCATGGGTGATTCCTCCTACTTTCTTTGCTAGTTGGTTGATTTGATGTAGTAAGCGAAAATATTCTTCTTGGTCTTCGGTCACAATCGTTAAACAACTCGTCACCGTTGAAAGAATTGCTTCTTGATTGTCTTGTGCTTTTTGGGTCAAAGCAACCAAAACTTTTCGCTCATCGCTCTTACAACGTTCGCGCGTCACGTAACCGTTTTGTTCCATTCGTTTAATCATTGGTGTTAAAGTACCACTATCTAGCGACAAGGCTTGACCAATTTCAGAAACGGTTTGTTGGTCTTTTTCCCACAAAACAAGCAGCGTTAAATATTGCGTATATGTTAATTGAAAAGGTTCTAACGCCATATTATACACACGGGAAAATTCTTTTTGCGCATTATAAATCGCAAAACACAATTGTTCACTAATTACCGGTCGGATCATTTTCTCTCACCTCCATCTATTTAGATTGTACACAATTTAATTTTAAAAAACAAATGATACGCTCACTTATTTTGTTACTTGTTTTATTTCAGTTAAAATGGGTTCTTTGATGACCGTCGCTAATACCTCTAAAAGCCCATGATGGTAGTCATTGTCTAAACGTAAGCCTTCATTTTTGCATAAATAAAAACCAAGTTTGTGGTACAACACCACTGCTGGGTAGCTCCATGTTTGTGTATGAAGCATCACGTCTTGACCTGGGTTTAATTCTGGAAATAAAGATAAAACTTTAGCAACAACCGCTTGTCCCAGTCCTAGACCTTGTCGGGTTGGATCCACGCTCACCCAATGCAAAATCGGTTGAAATACTCCTTGCTTATCGGCAAACCAAGCCGTCGCGGTTGCAACGACTTGTCCTTTAGCATCTTCAATAAAGACTTGCCTTTTAGTTAAATCAATTACTGGCAAATGATATTGTTCTCTTAATTTTTCCAAACGTTCGCCGCCTGGTAAAAATTCAGCCTGATAACGCTCAAGCGCGGCCTTATCCGTTTCAAATTCAGCTACGGCTAACTCTAACTTCGCCCAGTGCTTCTCATCGCCTGGTTGATAAAAGCGAAAACGATAACCCTTGGGTAACGCAGGCACTTGGACCTGTAAAAGATCTTGGGCTGCAATTTTCATATAAATGTGTTTAAATGGAATATTTTTATCTAGCATAACAATGACCTCCAGTTCTTTTTTCTCTATTATAACGGATGATTAACAAAAAAAGGGACTGCGACATCAGCCACAGCCTCTTTTGATCTATAAGTATTCTTTTTATAATCCCGGATGCAAGAACAGCTTGGAGCAAAACGCCATTTTCAACACCTTTTTTTGCCGTAATAATAAACTGGGATTCCTAGTAGGGTTAGGCCGATTCCGGAGATGACGAGTAAAGGTTGGGTTAAACAAGTCATGACTAATATAAAACCACCGCCCAACATGGCAATGAGTGGTACGATTGGATAAAATGGTACTTTATAAGGACGCAACAGATTCGGTTGTTTGACGCGTAAAATAAAGACTGCTGCAAAAATTAAGAGACTGAAAAACCACATAACAAACACAAGCATGTCTGTTAGTAAGTCGAAGCTTCCTACAAAAATCATCGCACAAGCAATTAAAATTTGAAAAAGAGCTGCCCAATAAGGAACATACGTCCGACGTGATAATTTTGTTAAAGGTTGGCTAAAACGAAAATTATTTTGCAACGCAAGCGCATAAGGGACACGTATGCCGGTCATTGTATAACCATTTAATGCGCCATAGACTGAAATTAAAATACCGAGTGTGACTATTTTTCCGCCTGAATTTCCAAAAATCGCCATGGCCACTTCTGATGAGGCATTTAAATTTCCAGCGATCGCATCGACTGGTAAAGTTTTTACAAAAACAAAATTAATAAAGCAATAAACGAGTGTCACAAAACCAAGTCCTAAAACAATGGCTTTGGGCAAATCTTTTTCTGGTTGTTTCATTTCACCAGCAACGTTTCCAACATTTAACCAACCATCATAAGCAAATAAAGTGGCTAACAACGCCCCGCTGAACCCCGCTAACCAAGAGGAATTCGTATTTAAATCTAGGTCGACTAGTGAGACGGTTACTTGTCCAGGTGTCAATAAACCGACGATAATAATCGCTGCAATTGGCAATAGTTTAATAAACAATGTGATTGTTTGAACTTTTGCAGCCACTCTTGTTCCTAATAAATTAATGCTCGTGACACTAATTGCCGTTAAAAGAGCAATTGGGATTAAAAAGACGGTACTTAGATGAAAAAGATGAATAAACTGTGTTGCAAAAATGATACTCAAGGCGGCAATATTGGCTGGGAAATAGATAATTGATTGCGCCCAACCTAACAAGAAGGCCGGTAATTTGCCATAAGTTACTTCAATGTACTGAATTGCGCCTCCTGTTTTAGGAATGGCTGTTGCTAATTCTGCAACTGTTAATCCACCGCAAATTGTTAACAACCCAGCGACAAACCAAGCAAGTAAAGCGAGTTGCGCATTTTGTGTATGCGAGACGACCGCTGCTGCTTTAAAAAAGACCCCTGCACCAATCACGGTCCCCATAACAGTTGACAAAGCGCCTGTTAAAGAAATCTCTTTTCTTAATTTTTGATTTTCCAATTATTCCACTCGCTTTCTGTAATAAAACTTATTAGTCAAAGTATACTGAAAATTTATGGAAATTTCCATTGTGATTTCATAAAAAAAGAAAAACTCAAATGCAGATCAAAATGATCAGCATTTGAGCAAATTTTATTTATACATAAAGATGTAGCGGGTAAGTTAAGTAATTAGGTTCTTCTAATTTTTCAGCTGTTACAAAACCCGCTGGGGCATGTAAAACTGATGGGATTCGGTTAACTACCGTTGCACAGGTATGCGCTACAGTATCCGGTTTTTCAAGTGAGAAGACCATATCTGGCTCTCCAGTAATTTCCCAATCACACATATCGCCATCATTTTCACGGTACACTTTTCCAATACATTCGACTTCAAGTTCAATGCCTTGATGGGTATGAATTGTTGTTACTGCCGACATACCAATTGCATCGCCAGCTGGGATTGTCCGACCTAATGTTTCAGAATAAACATCTTCTTCTAAGACAAATGGAACACTCTTTTGGCTAATCGCTTGAATCGTCCAATGCATTTTAGCACAAATGCCTTCTGCTGCGTTCCACATGTAAGATGGTAAACTTTCAGCTTGGGCAATTTCAGTTTCAAATGTTACTAAATCATAACCTGCACCATGCGCCTCTGCTAAAGCCAAACCATAATCTTCTACGTTATAGCTAACTGCACCTTTTATTTTTTTAATTTTGTTCATTCCAGCCATCATCAAGGTTGGTATATTAATCCAGTAAATATCTTGCATGCCACTTCCAGTAATTGTTACCCCATGTTTTTTTGCCAATTTGTCTAAGCGGTTGGTAACAGCCGGTGCGGTATTCCATGGATAAATCGCTTCCTCACACGTCGTAATTACGTTTACGTGGTTAACAATGCATGTTTCATAGAACTTTTCCATTTCTTCCATATAACTAAATATCGTTACAATCGCAATGTCTGCGTCACAACTTTCCAATACTTCTTGGGCATTCGCAGCTATTTTTACGCCTGTTTGATAGCCTAATTCTGCGAAATCGCCAATGTCTTTTCCGACAACATTCGGATTATTATCAATCGCACCGACAATTTCTGCACCATGATCCATTAAATACTTCACTAAAACTTTTGACATTTTACCGCAACCATATTGAACGACACGAATTTTTTCTGTAAACATTGAACTGCCTCCTATTAATTGTATTTATTTTCACATTCATAGTATAATCTCTCTAGTAACTATAGAGTCAAGGGAGAGTATTGAAAATGTTTTCAAAGATGAAAATTGGTGATTTTGCACGTTATAATCAAGTTTCGATTCAAGCGTTACGTTATTACGAAGAAATTCATTTGTTAGCCCCAATTTGGGTTGACCCCATAACCAACTACCGCTACTACCATATTAAGCAATCGGCTGTCATCGACAACATTCAATTCTTCCAACAGATCAATTTTTCTTTAGCTGAGATAAAACAAATCATGAATGATACTGATAGTTTGACCGAACTAAATGAGCTAGTTGAAAAAAAGAAAAACGAATTAACGAATCAGTTAGCTAGTATTCAATTACAACTACAAGCTATTAAGAATTTTCAAGAAGGTGCACTCACTTATCAAAATAAACAACACTGTCAAACCATTGAAATTTGTGAATTTCCGGCAAGGTATATTTTGTCGTATCCAATTAGTCAAAACATTTATACGATGTCAGAAGAAGAGTATGAATTTTCTTTGCGAGAGTTTAAGAACCAGCGAAGTGATTCAAATCAATTTAAATGTGTTGGTTCTCTGATGCCACGCCAGTCTTTTATTGACCAAAGTTTTATTTCAAAAGAGCTTTTTATATTTACGAACAAGAAAAATCCCCTAGCAAAACAACTACCTAAAGGAACATACGCTACTTTTTATTGTCACTCTTTTAAGGAAGAACTGCATCGCTTAAAATCGTTTCATCTTGAATTAGAACAAAAGAATTATCAAGTCATTGGTGACTATATTTGCGAGGTTTTATACGAAAAAAATAAAACTTCAGATATTAACCGCTCCATGTTTATTCGTATGCAAATTCCAATTAAACAAGTCGCTTTAAACGAATCCTTTTAAAATTAGAAGTGATTCGTTTCTCTCAAAAATTCATTTTGCCAACATTCAAAGTAAATCTTATCTTCACTTAATAGCTCCTTTTTTTCACGCGCTTTATTTTGCATAACAAGTCGATTTGATATCAATTTCCCCTTCTAGCATTTACGCATTAAAAATTCTTATAATAAAGTGGTCTTCTTTTACAAGAAAAGGTAAAATAAATAGCAACACGTACTTTATGGATGGAACAAAAAATAGTAAATGAGGAGACTTGCTGTGAAAATATTTTTAGTTGAAGACGATTTTGCTCTTGCCAAACTCGTGAAAGAAGCAATTGAAAAATATAATTTTGAGGTTTTTCCTAGCACCAATTTTCAAGCACTTGATCAAGAATTTCTAGAAGTTCAGCCTGATCTAGTCTTAATGGATATTAATTTGCCTTACTTTGATGGCTTTTACTGGACAAAACAAATTCGACAACACACCAATGTTCCTATTATTTTCTTATCTGCCAGAGATTCACCGATGGACCAGGTGATGGCTGTAGAATATGGTGGCGATGATTATTTGGTCAAGCCTTTTGCCAATGAAGTCCTTATCGCTAAAATTAAAAGCCAATTACGGCGTGCTTATGGCGAATATGCAGCCAATAAGGAACGAACTCTTGCGCGACAAGGTCTAGCTTATTATCCTGAAAGGCTAGAAGTACATTATCAAAATCAAAAAGAATTGCTGACCAAAAAAGAAGGCGAACTTCTCGAACTACTACTAGAATCCGCACCAAAACTTGTCCCTCGTGAAATTTTATTAATGAAAATTTGGGACGATGCTCGTTTTGTCGATGATAATACGTTATCGGTGAACATGGGACGTTTACGAAAAAAACTAGAGGACCTCGGTTTGCCGACAAACATTATCACAACGGTTCGCGGCAAAGGTTACTTATTAGACTGGGGGGAAGCTTAAATTGATCCGTTTCTACTTAAAAATGAATGGTTTTGCATTGTTTACTAGCTTTGGGATTGTTAGTTTTCTTGCCTTTGTTATTTATTTAACCAATGCTTTTTCCTTACAGTTAGTCCTTTATTTTTGGTTTATTTCGATTTTATTGTTTGTTTTTGTTTTTTTCTTTGATTGTCGGTCGAAAAAAGAGTTGTATCGTTTTTTATCGGGGAAAACCGATCAATTGCTAATTGGTGATACGAGCAATCTAAGTCAACAAATGAAACGAAAAATGGACGAACGTTTACGAATTGAAGAACAAATGGTTTTAAAACATGCCCAACGTCAACAACAACAAATCACTTTCATGAATTTATGGGTTCATCAGATGAAAACGCCACTGAGTGTTCTAGAGTTAATGGCACAAAATAACCAGCTTACTCGTCACGATGTTTTGACTGAAACCCATCGCTTAAAATCTGGCTTAAACTTAGCGTTAAACGAAGCGCGTCTAGGAACTGATTTTCAAAAAGACTTTATTTTAGCGCCTTTATCGCTAAATAAAATCGTTACGAACGCCGTCAATAACCAAAAAACCGCTTTTATCCAGCGGAAACTTTTCCCTAGTGTTGAAATTGAAGAGGCCTTGCAAGTAATTAGTGATGAAAAATGGCTAACGTTTATGATTGAGCAACTACTTACCAACGCACTGAAATATTCACATCCACAAGGAACGATTGAATTAAAGGCGGTAACTGAGGAACAAGCAGTGACACTCACGATTACCGATCACGGGATTGGAATTCCGGCTTCTGATTTACCACGAGTGAAACAAGCTTTCTTTACAGGGGAAAATGGCCGGAAATTTGGTGAGGCCACAGGGATGGGGTTATATTTAGTCCAACAAGTTGCCGATGAGTTGGGGATCGAATTAACGATTCATTCAACTGTTGGCTATGGAACGAGTGTCGCACTACAAATCCCGACTTAGACATCCTTTCAATAAAGAACAAGCACTCAAACATTTTCGTCGCAAAAGAACTTTTGCCACTTGGCTTAAAGTTGCGCATTTGTTTGCGTCTTTGTTCTTTTTTTATCTTACAAATTTGTAAGCAAGTTGTTAGTTACAACAATAGGCAGAAGTTTGGTTCTTTGCTACACTTTAGAAAAGACGTTTTAGGAGGAAAAGCATGTCGTTACTAAAAATTAAACAACTCACAAAAAATTATTCTGGCGAAGTCACGGTTGAAGTCTTAAAAGGAATTGATTTAACGATTGAAAAAGGGGAAATGGTGGCGATTATGGGGCCTTCTGGTAGTGGGAAGACGACTTTACTTAATTGTATTGCGACACTTGACCAACCAACAACTGGCGAAATTTTACTAGACAATGAAAATCCCCAGCTTTATGAAAAAAATCGCTTGGCTGATTTTAGACGTCATAAGCTTGGTTTTGTTTTTCAACATTATAACCTGCTCGCTCCTTTAACCGTGATTGAAAATATTGTCCTGCCACTTACTTTAGATGGGGAAAAACCAGATGTCATGTTAAAAAAAGCGGATGAATTGTTAGAAGAATTAGGGATTGCAGCTTTACGTGACAAACGTACTTACCAACTTTCTGGTGGTGAAATGCAACGAGTGGCGATCTGTCGTGCCTTGATTCATCAACCAACCTTGATTTTAGCCGATGAGCCGACTGGAAACCTTGATTCAAAATCAGCAGATACGGTCATGCGTTTATTAAGTCAACTGAACTTTGAACGTCAAATTACGACGCTAATGGTTACGCATGACGCTTATTCTGCTAGTTTTTGTAACCGTGTGATTTTTATTAAAGATGGTAAATTTTATAATGAAATTTACTTAGGGAAAAGTCGAGAAGAATTTTACCAAAAAATCTTAACGGTTTTAAGTCATTTAGGAGGTCGTTCGCATGCGTTTTTCCAAGCTGATTATTAATAATGTCATCCGCTCACATCGAACCTATCTTGGCTATTTTTTAAGTAGTACTTTTTCAGTATTTGTCTTTTTTATTTTTTCAATTTTGAATTTCCATCCTCAACTAAAAAGCGGCCTTGGGGGAAGTAATCATTTAATTGCTGAGTTTGCTCAAATGGCGATGGTCGTCAGCCAACTCTTAATTGTTTTTCTTTCTTTCATCTTCCTTTGGTATTCTTTTGGTGTCTTTGCTAAATCAAGGCAAACCGACTTAAGTATCTATGTCATGCTTGGGATTCGACCACGTGATCTCAAACGTTTGCTTTTTGGTGAGAACATGGTCATTGGAGCCGCTGCGATTACTTCTGGCACTTTATTTGGGTTGGTTTTTATGAAGATTATTTTAATTTTCATAAAAAGTTTATTAAATATTACGAGTGGTTTAGACTTTTATTTCCCAACGATGGGGATTCTTACCACAGTAGTTATTTATTTTCTTTTATTTTTACTTGTTAGTTTTTTACTGATTATAAAAATCGAAACAGCGAATCTCACGCAACTTGGCAAAAGTGGCGACATGCCTGATCCTTTACCAAAAGTTCGCTTCATCTATGTGTTGCTCGCTTTTTTATTAATCGGTTCTGGTTATGGTGCACTTGTTTACTTTGTTTTCAGTCTTCGAGGTTTCTTCACGTTGTTTTTCGTTGTTTTTGCCACGGTGATCGGAACATTTTTATTCTTTCACCAAGTTAGTGTTTTTTACTACTTACGTAAACGACAATCCACCCGTTTTTGGAAAAAAGAAACTTTTTTACTTACGACAGAAGGCATTCATCGCGCCAAAGAAAATGCCAATTTATTTGCTTTAATTACTTGTACTGCCGCCGTTGCCCTTGTCGGTGTTTCAGTCACTGCAACTTTAGGTAGTTATGAGGCAACGACTAGAAACAACTTACCGGCAGCTTTTGTTTTCAGTCGTCCGTCTTCCATTCATAAAAACACGGCCACAACGACTGAAAATTTAGGACAAGAGATTCTAACAAAAATCAAAATAGCTGGTCATTCAGCGAGTTTGGAAGAATTTGATACGTATGCTTTTAGTTTTCGCATTCCAACGGTTAGCTCGAATTTTTATGGTAGCATCATGCGGGTTTCTGATTATAATCGAATTGCTAAACGATTCAAACTTGAAACACTACCAATCACTGAAAATGACCTTTTCGTCCCTGCTTTTGATGTAGAATCCATTGTTGAAAACCCTACCGAACAAGTGATTGAAGTCCCAAAAAACGAAGACGATTATAGTGATCCCTATGAATTAAATTTAATCGATGCGCCTTTTTCCTTTCGACTAATTAATTATGAAAAGACTTGGCTTGCTTCGGATGCGTTTGTCGATCGTTTTTTAAATGACGCACAACCAACAGATATCTACGGACGCTCTTATCAAGTCATTGATTTTCCTGGCTGGGAAAACTTCCCGGATTTAAATAATCAAATTATTGATGAATTGAATTATAAAGTGCATCTTTTTGAAGAAAATATGGAAAACTTACATCAGGCGTCTGAGGCTGGTAAAATTACGAACGAGGAATACGCTGAACAATGGGATATCGCTTATCAAGATTTTTTTGAATTTACTTCTTTGTATAATAATTGGAAAATGAAGCGACAAGCGAATGGGTTTATCTTAATGATTGGTTTATTACTTGGCGGGGTCTTCTTTCTTTTCACTGCTTCTATTTTATATTTTCGTTTATTTGGTGATTTGGATAAACAAGGTCGTTATCACCAGACGCTTTATCAAATTGGTTTAACACCTAAAATGCGACGAAAGATTATTATACGCCAGTTATTTACCATGTACTTTTTACCACTCTTACTTGCGACATTGCATTCGGCCGTTGCGTTTTGGGGGTTAGTGCAACTAAGCGGCATCTCTCTTTGGCATTATTACTGGTTCATCATCGCGATTTATTTTGTTTTACAACTGATTTTATTTACTCTTTCGTGTTGGCGTTATTTGATTCATCTAAATGTGCGTGCGGAAAATCCACAATCTTTTTAAAACAAGGTTAAAGAGCACAAAAAAGAAGGAACGCTTTTTTATAAAGAGCGTTTCCTTCTTTTTTCTTTACTGTGCGAGTTCGCTGGCTTTTTTCAATAACTCATAAGTTGTGGCATACGTCTGGCAAGCGTCGTTTGGCAAGGTATAGTTTTTTGTTATCGTGGCGATTTTATTAAGATAAATACGTAAATCAGCTGTTGGTGTCGTCTCAACAGCGTCTTTCATTTGTAAAAAGGTTGCGCGAACGACATGTAGTTCAGGGTGGTTTTCACCATGTACTTTGGCAACGACTCTTGTAAATTTGTCTAGTTGTTCTAAATTTTCCATTAAGTAGTCTTGATAATTTTCCATGTTTTTTCTCCTCTTTCTATCTTTTCCCTCTTAAACTTGCTTATATTATAGCCGATAGAGTCATTGATGGAATTGATAAAAATCAAGTAAGAATGGAGAATAAAAATGAATATCTCTACACAAGTGCTGAATCCAAATGATGTCCTTTTTGCAATGGAAAATAGTCTGGCGATGATTCAGTTAAACTTGAATCGGGAAGTAATTTGGGTAAATCAAACATTTGCTCAAGTTCTAGGCTATCAAGCAAGTGAAATGATCCATTTAAAACACCAAAGCCTTTGTACCCAAGAGCTTTTGAAACATCCACGTTACGAAAAATTTTGGCAAGATTTGCAAGCAGGCAAAAAATTCCAAAATAAAATCCAACGTGTTGGGAAAAGAGGGGATATTGTTTGGCTTGAAGCAACTTATTTTCCAATTGTTGGGGAATCGGGAAAAGTTGAAGCAGTCATGAAAATTGCAACCGATGTAACAAAAAGAGAAAATGACCACCAAGCGGTTCTAACACGCTTAAAGCAAGCACCAAAAGAATTGGTTACACTTGTTCAGCATAATAATATTGAGCAAGAACTTGCCTTAAATGCTTTAAATGAACAAACGATGAGCATCCAAGAAGTCTCTACTTTGATTCAACAAATTTCTCGTCAAACAAATATTTTAGCTTTAAATGCAGCCATTGAAGCGGCTCGGGCGGGGGAACATGGCAAAGGTTTTAATATTGTAGCTGAAGAAGTCCGAAAATTAGCTGCGAACGTCGCTAAATCAATTGAGCAAGTCAATAACAACGTTGACAATATTCGTCGAGAAGTTCAAAGTGTCAATACGATTTCACAACAACTTCAAAGTGAAATGATTGAAACTGAAAAACATTTCGAAAAAATGATTGAAGAACTAGAAAAAGAAGCAAAATAAATAATAGCACTCCCCACCTACCGTTCAAATTGACTATCGCATAACAACCCTAAGAGCCTCTTAGGGTCTTTTCTTGCTTTTTTTGCTTAATTTATTACAATTTAACTAGGAAGGGGGAATTTATTTTGAAAAACAAAAAAATAATACTTGGCCTAATTGTTTTAGTAGCTGGCGGTTTGTTATTTGCTTATTCTTTGTTTTTTCCGAAATCGAATTATTCCACAACTACGACCCATTTAGCCAAAGAATATCCAGAACTTCATGCTGCTTTGTTGGATGAAAAACCTTATACGCAATACAAAATTCCGAACTTAGATAAGATTGCTTCAATCAATGTCGAAACAGGCAAGGTTGGTTTTACAGCTAATATGGTGCCACAAGGGCTCGTTATTGCTGAAAATTATTTGATTCTTTCGGCCTATAACAAGGGAAAAGAATTCCAGTCGGTTTTATTTTTACTTGATAAAAATTCTGGTAAGTATATAAAGACCATTGTTTTACCTGGGACCCCGCATGTTGGTGGCTTAGCTTATGACTTTATTCATCAGAATTTATGGATCACAACGGAAGCCGAAAATGGTTCTGCTCAAATTTCAGCTTTGTCATTGCAACAATTAGAGGATGATGATTTTTCCCATGCAAAAAAAGAAATCCAATACTTAACCCAAACGCTTTTGACCGATGTAAAGAGTGCTTCTTTTATCACTTACTATAACGAAGAATTATGGGTTGGTGACTTTACAAAAGAACATGAAGGTGAATTGATTAGTTATTTTTTAAATGAACAAGGTTTTTTAGATTTCTCAAAAAAAGGGAGTAATCAAGCTTTAAAAAGTCGCCGAGCAAAAGATGAGACTTTTAATACGGAAAAGAAACTCCAAGGCGTCGCTTTTTATCACGATACGATTTTATTTTCGCAGTCGTTTGGTGATAAAAGTTCCCACCTTTTGTTTTTTGCTAATGATATTCATAAGCCGCAATTTGATTTTGATTCCGATGATTTATTGCAATCATTGGACTTTCCTGCTTATCTTGAGCAAATCTTTGTTGAAGATGAGCGTTTGTATGCGATTTTCGAGTCTGATGCAAAAGAATATCGTTCTAGACTAAATGCGTTTCCAATTAATCACGTGTTGGTCTTTGATTTCAAAAATTTAATTCAACAGTAGCTTGGTTTTGCTAAAAAAATCCGAACAATCTTCGCCTTCTTTTTGGCTTGATTGCTCGGATTTTTTTACTTCATTAATTTTACTAAGACGGCTTTTTGTGCATGAAGGCGGTTTTCGGCTTCATCAAAAATTACATCGGCATATTTTTCAAAGACTTCTGTTGTAATTTCTTCTTCGCGGTGTGCAGGTAGACAGTGAAGCACAATGGCGTCTTCTTTTGCAACGTCCATCACGGCTTGGTTAATTTGAAAACCAGCAAAATCCTGTTTTCTTTGCTCGGCTTCTCCTTCATCGCCCATTGACGCCCAAACGTCGGTAATCACTACGTCGGCTTGGCTTGCCGCGGCTAAAACATCGGATGTTTGTTCAAACAATGGATTATCTGCTACGAAAGCCGCAATTTCTGGATGTAACTGGTATTTGTCCGGGGTTGCTAAAGAAAATTGCATCCCTAATTTTAACGAACCTACAATTAAAGAATTGGCCATGTTATTGGTATCCCCGATGAAGCAAACTTTTAATCCTTCAAAACTGCCTTTGTACTCACGAATCGTTAATAAATCGGCTAAAATCTGGCAAGGATGAGCAAAATCGGTCAATCCGTTAATGACTGGAATCTGACTGTATTTCGCTAATTCCTCTACTTCTTCTTGTCCAAAAGTTCGAATCATAATACCGTCACAATAACGAGACAACACGCGCGCCGTATCAATGGTTGGCTCCCCACGACCAATTTGTAAGTCATTTGAACTTAAGAAAAGCGGATGGCCCCCTAATTGAAACATCCCCACTTCAAAAGATACGCGGGTTCGGGTAGAGGATTTTTCAAAAATCATCGCTAATGTTTTACCGGCTAAATGAGGATGAGCAATGCCGTTTTTTTGTTCATATTTTAATTGATCGGCTAAGTTTAGCAAGTCTAAAATCTCTTCTTTTTCTAGGTCTAAAATTTTTAATAGATGTTTCACTGGGTTTTCCCTCCTAATGGTTGGTCGCATTTAAAACGTGCAATAAAATTTCTAATCCTTGATTTAATTCTTCTTTTGTAATGTTTAATGGCGGAAGTAAGCGAACTTTTTCCTTGGCGCTTAAGACAATTACCCCATTGGCTAAACATTCTTTTAAGACTGCTGGTGCGGTTTTTGTTTTTAGTTCAATCCCAAGCATTAAGCCAAGTCCGTCAATTTGACCGACTTCTGGCGAACTTTGTAAAACGGTCTTAATTTGGTCACTTTTTTCTCTGACTTCTGCTAACAACGCGTCATCAAGCGTTTGTAAAATTACTAGTGCACCGGCACAAGCAACTGGATTGCCGCCAAAAGTAGTGCCATGATCCCCATATTGAAAAACGTTGGCTAATTTCTCATTACATAAAAACGCCCCGATTGGCAATCCGCCACCTAAGCCTTTTGCTAGTGTGGTAATATCTGGTTGAAAACCGTATTGTTCGCTGGTTAAGAAAGTCCCCGTGCGTCCGACACCTGTTTGAACTTCGTCAGCAATAATCAGGATATCTCTTTCTTGGCAAAAGGCGACGAGTTGTGCAACAAACGCTTGGGTTAACGGAATCACGCCCCCTTCTCCTTGAATAAATTCAATGATAACGGCACAAACTTGCTCGTCTAGCGCTTCAGCTAAATGGCTCGTTTCGTTGGCTGGTATCGCAACAAAACCGGGTGTAAATGGAAAATAATTTTGATGGAAAACTTCTTGTCCTGTTGCCGCTAATGTCGTAATTGTTCGTCCGTGAAAAGAATTGACTAAACTTACGACTTTGTTGCGATTGGCTTTGGCTCCGTAGCGATCATGGCTATATTTCCTAGCGAGTTTAATGGCGCCTTCATTAGCTTCGGCTCCTGAGTTTGCAAAGAAAACCTTTTGGTAACCGGTTCGTTCACAAAGTGCTTGGGCTAATTCTGCAGCAGGCTTAGTGTAATATAAATTAGACGTATGCTGTAGGGTTTGCGCTTGTAAGGCGACTGCTTGGGCCCATTGTTCTGGTGCGTATCCTAGTGCATTGACCCCGATACCACTGCCAAAGTCAATATAGGTTTTCCCTTGTTCGTCTGTTGCCGTTGCACCTTTGCCTGAAACAAGGCAAACTTCTTGTCTTTTATACGTTTGCATCGTGTATTGATCCATTTTTTCCTGCGTACTCATGACTTTCCCCTTCCCTAGTAAAACATCGTTCCGACGCCTTCTTTTGATAATAACTCAATTAAAATCGAATGTGGTGTGCGCCCGTCAATGATAATTGAACGCTTCACGCCTCGACGAATCGCCTCCACACAACAATCAATTTTAGGGATCATGCCCCCAGAGATAATGCCTTGTTGTTTCAAACGTGGGACTTCACTAACATGAACACTTTGAACAAGCGTTGATTCATCGTCTTTATCGAGTAATAACCCTTTAATATCAGACATTAAAATTAGATTTTCCGCGCATAAAGCCGCTGCAATCTTTGCCGCTGCGGTATCAGCATTAATATTATAACTTTGCTGGTCGTCTCCAATACCAATCGTTGAAACCACTGGAATATAACCTTGGTCAAGCGCCGTAAAAATTGGTTCTGGATTAATTTGTGTAATTTCTCCAACAAATCCTAAATCGTCTGGACCGGTTAATTTTTGGGCTTGGATCATTGACGCATCCATTCCACATAACCCTAAAGCTTTCCCGCCATTTTTTTCGAGTTGAGCGACTAAATTTTTATTAATTTTACCTGCTAAAACCATTTGCACAATTTCCATGGTCTCTTGATCGGTATAACGTAGGCCATTAATAAATTTCGGCTGTTTCCCAACGCGGGCTAACATGTCATTAATTTCTGGTCCACCACCATGAACAAGTACGATTTTGATGCCAATTAAAGAAAGCAAGACTAAATCTTTCATGACATAATCTTTGAGCTCATCGCTAGTCATTGCGTTGCCGCCGTATTTTACGACGACAATTTTTTGATGGTATTTTTGAATATAAGGCAGGGCATCGGTTAAAACATCTGCCCGTAACTGGTTTTCAATTTTCAATTTTGCCCCTCCTGTATTTTAGGTATGGTAATCCGCATTAATTTTGACGTAATCATAAGTTAAATCGCAACCCCAGGCGGTCGCTTCTTCATTCCCGGCTTGTAAATCGATAAAGATTTGAATTTCATCGGCTTTTAAAATTTTACCTAAATCCATTTTCTCAAAGTCAACGCCACGACCATTTTGACAAACAATTGCTTGCCCTTTATCGGAAGCAAACGTCACATTGACTTGATTAATATCAAAATCTGCTTCGGTATAACCAATCGCGCATAAAATTCGGCCCCAGTTCGGGTCTTCGCCAAACATCGCGCTTTTCACTAAGCTAGAAGTAATGACGCTTTTGGCAATTTTACGTGCAGTTAATAATTCGCTCGCACCGACTACGCGACATTCAAGTAATTTCGATGCGCCTTCGCCATCTTGGGCAATTGCTCGTGATAAGTAGCGTAAAATAATGAAAAGGGCTTCTTTAAATGCTTTAAAATCTAGCGAATCTTCAGTTGAAATGAGTGGGTTTTCGGCTTGACCGGAAGCTAAAATACTAACCATATCATTCGTTGAAGTATCACCATCAACCGAAATCATGTTAAACGTTTCATCGGTGATTTCTTTTAATGCTTTTTGTAATAGTTCGGGGTGAATATTAACATCAGTGGTTAAAAAGCAAAGCATCGTCGCCATATTAGGATGAATCATACCACTTCCTTTGGCGATACCGCCCATGGTAACTTTTTTTCCGCCAATTAAAAACTCCAGCGCAAATTCTTTTTTGCACGTATCGGTCGTTAAAATCGCATTGGCTGCTTCGTCATTTCCTGTAACGGCTAATTTATTTTTTAATTCTGGGCAAGCTTGAACAATTTTTTCAACGGGCAAACTTTCACCAATGATGCCTGTCGACGCTACAATCACATCCGTTGCCGCAATGCCTAGTTCTTTGGCAATCGTTTCGCACATGATTGTTGCTTTTTCTTCACCGTCCGCGTTGCATGTATTGGCATTGCCACTGTTCACGATTACGGCTTGCGCTTTTGGGGTCGTTAAGTGTTTTTGAGTGATATAAATGGGGGCCCCTTTTACTTTATTTTGAGTATAGACCGCCGCTGCTTGGCATAAAACATCGCTATAAATTAAGGCTAAATCGGGGCGGTTTTTATTTTTACGAAGACCGCAATGCACACCTGAAGCGTAAAAACCTTTTGGTGCACACACGCCTTCTTCAATGACTTGATATTGGAACGTGGTCATTTTTTCACTCCTTTTTTTTCGTTGTTAGTGACGTTGTTTCGTCAATTCCTAATAAAATATTTAAACATTGAACGGCTGCTCCGGAGGCCCCTTTTCCTAAATTATCTAAGCGTGCGACCAATAACACTTGGTCGTCATGTCCTTCAACAAAAATTTCTAACTCATTAGTTTTGGTTCGTTGATTGCCAGCTAAAAAAGTTGTTTCTCCTGCTGGTTGAACATGAATAAAATTCGTTGCTTGGTAATAATCAGCAAAAAAACGTTGCAGTTCTTGGGCGCTTTTTTTCTCCTTTAATAACCGGGTATGCAGTGGAATTGAAACGATCATTCCTTGGTAATAATCGGCAATGATTGGGTTAAATAGCGGAGGATAAGCTAAGCCTGAAATTGCTTGCATCTCTTTCAAATGCTTATGCGTTTGTCCGAGAGCGTATAAGCGTGGCGCGTCCAGTTCACTTGAGCGCTCGCTTGCTTCATACTCGGCAATCGTCGCCTTCCCGCCACCACTATACCCACTGATTGCATGACAAGTTACGGGATAATCTTTGGGTAAAATCCCAGCTGCTATGAGTGGATAAACTAACGCTAAAAAGCCCGTTGCATAACAGCCCGGGACTGCTACACGTTTAGAATTTTGAATTTTTTCGCGATGTGCGCCCGATAATTCGGGAAATCCGTAAGCCCAGTCTGGATCCGTCCGGTGAGCCGTTGACGCATCGAGCACTTTGACTTTTTCGTTTTCAATTAAGGCGACTGCTTCTTTGGCGGCTTGATCGGGTAGACATAAAAAGACATAATCGGCTTGGTTTAACATTTTTTTACGTTCAGACAAATCCTTGCGTAACGCCTCATCAATTTTTAAAATTTCCAAATCCGCTCTTTTTTCTAATCGTTCATAAATTTCTAAACCGGTTGTGCCTGCTTGTCCATCAATGTACACGGTTTTTTTCACTTGGCGCTCCTCCTTTTTTTCAGTTTGACATGCTTATAATTTTTCAAGGGCTTCCTTTATTTGTACTTCAACTTGTATCTTAGCCGGACCACCGATGACTTGTCGTTGATTGACACATTCGACCAAATCGATGGCTTGATAAATGTCTTGGGCAAAAGTCGGATGGAATTTTTGATAATCCGCTAGCGGCAATGTTTCCAAGGTTTGTTCTTGTTCGATACAAAAAGCAACGATTTCACCGGTGACTTGATACGCTTCCCGAAAAGGTAAGCCTTTTTTCACTAAGTAATCCGCACAATCGGTCGCATTAATAAACCCTTTAGCGGCTGCTTGGTACATGTTTTCTTTTAAGACTTTCATCGTCGCAACCATTGGGGTTAAGGTGCTGACACATAATTTTACGGTATCAACCGTATCAAAAATGGCTTCTTTGTCTTCTTGCATGTCTTTGTTGTAAGCCAGTGGTAAACCTTTCATCATTGTCAAAAGGGTCACTAGATTGCCCACAACCCGACCGGTCTTTCCTCGAATTAGCTCGGTAATGTCTGGGTTTTTCTTTTGTGGCATCATACTTGAACCTGTTGCGTATGCGTCGTCTAGTTCGACAAACTTAAATTCCCAAGAACACCATAAAATGACTTCTTCACAAAAGCGCGACAAGTGCATCATTAAAATGGCTAAATCACTATTTAATTCCAAACAAAAGTCTCGGTCTGAAACGCCATCTAAACTGTTTTGTGTCACTTGTGCAAAACCCAAAATTTCAGCGACACGCCCACGGTTAATGGGGTAAGTCGTCCCAGCAAGTGCCCCACTACCTAAAGGCATCACATCTAAACGTTTTTGTGTTTCGCGCAAACGTTCAATATCTCGTAAAAACATTTGAACATAAGCCATTAAATGATGCGCAAAGGTAATCGGCTGTGCTCTTTGTAAATGGGTATAGCCACTCATCACAGTTTCAGTGTTTTCTTTGGCAACTTGGCAAAATGTCGTGCTTAATTCTTGCATCAAGGCAATGAGTGTTTCAACTTCTTCTTTTAAATAAAAGCGTAAATCAAGTGCCACTTGGTCGTTACGACTCCGCGCGGTGTGGAGTCGTTTTCCTGTTTGACCAAGGCGCTTGGTTAATTCTGTTTCAATAAACATGTGGATGTCTTCTGCCGTCTCATCAATTTCTAACTGACCATTTTCTAAATCCGCTAAAATTTCTTTTAAGCCAGCTACGATTGTTTGACTTTCACTTGGTTCAATAATTTGTTGTTCACCTAGCATCGTCGCGTGCGCAATGCTTCCTTGAATATCTTGACGATACATTCTTGCATCAAAGCGAATCGAGCTATTAAAATCATTGACTTTTTCATCTAATTCTTTTTGGAAGCGACCTTTCCATAATTGTGCGACCATTATGCTTCTCCTTTTTGTGCCATTAATGCTTGCACCGTAATTGGCAAGCCAAATAATTGAATAAAGCCTTCTGCATCTTTTTGATCGTAAACATCGTCTTCATCAAAAGAAGCAAATTCTTCGCTGTATAAAGAGTAAGGCGAACTCAAACTCACTTTGGTTAAATTCCCTTTGTATAATTTTAATTTCACTTCTCCAGTAACCGTTTTTTGTGTTTCATCCACAAAAGCACTTAAAGCGGCTCTTAATGGCGTGAACCAAAGACCGTTATAAACTAATTCAGCAAACTTAATGCCAATTAATTCTTTATAATGTTGCGTTTCTTTGTCTAAGCAAAGTGTTTCTAGTGCTTGATGGGCAAAGTATAAAATCGTGCCACCTGGGGTTTCATAAACACCTCTTGATTTCATTCCGACCAAACGGTTTTCAACAATATCAATGATGCCAATACCATTTGCGCCACCAATTTTGTTTAATGCTTTAACTAAGGCAACACTTGCCATTTTTTCGCCATTTAAAGCGACTGGAATTCCTTTTTCAAAAGATAAAGTAATCTCCGTTGCCACATCTGGCGCATTTTCTGGTGAAACACCCATTTCTAAAATTTGGTCATATTTCGGTTCGTTTGTTGGGCTTTCTAAATCAAGTCCTTCGTGCGATAAATGCCACAAGTTCCCATCTTTTGAATAGTTTGTTTCACGCGTAATTTTTAAAGGAATTTCATATTTTTCAGCGTAGGCAATCGCATCTTCTCTTGATTTAATTTCCCATGTACGCCAAGGAGCAATGATGGTCATATTTGGCGCAAAAGCTTTAATCGCTAGTTCAAAACGAACTTGGTCATTGCCTTTTCCTGTACAACCGTGACAAATGGCGTCCGCACCTTCTGCTAAAGCAATTTCAACAAGACGCTTGCCAATCACAGGACGCGCAAAAGAAGTACCCAGTAAATAATCTTTTTCGTATTTCGCCCCAGCTTTTAAAGTTGGGAAAATAAAATCTTCAACAAATTCCTCTTGTAAATCTTCAATATATAATTTACTGGCGCCAGTATTTAACGCTTTTTCTTCTAAACCAACTAGTTCGGCTTCTTGACCAACATTCCCAGTGACCGCAATGACTTCACAATCTTCATAATTGGCTTTTAACCAATGGATCATAACGGATGTGTCCAAACCTCCTGAATATGCTAATACGACCTTTTTGATTTTCTTTGCTTCTTTTGCCATTTTCGTTCCTCCTAGAATATGTATTAATGTATACTATACGCATATTTTTGTTATTTTCAAGCTTTTTATGTATATTTATTCAAATTTATTTTAGATTGTATGGATTTTATTCAATTTATACGCTTTTTTAATAATTAATATTCTTATTGCTTTTTATAAAAGAAATTGGAGGGCTCGCTGACTTTTAATTGTTTATTCGGAAGTTTTACGCGAATTGAGTTCTTATACAAATAAGACTCTAATGTTAAAAAAAGAAAAAAGAGCCGAAGCCTTTCTTAATTTTATCGATTATACATAATAATAATGTCTACTGAATAATTGCCAAATATTCATAATGTGCCCAATTTAATTTGTAAGCGCCGCTCACCTACGAGAATTCATTGGCTTTTGGGGCCGTGAGACCGCTTCGAGCCCGTGGTCTCTCAGCTTTCGAGCTTCAAACGGAAAGCTAGTTGCTAAAGCACCAAGCTTCCGTAATTCACATCGAATCTTTTGACACGGCTCCGGCGCCAATGATTCTCTTCGGCTCGCTAGTCTGAATTAACCAAGCTACAGATGTATAAAAGCCTTTATTTAACAAAAAAAAGATTCCAAATAAAAATTTTCTTGAATTAATAAGGCATCCAAAGCCATTCGTAAAGGTTGCCAACATTGCCTTTTTTATTATGGGATTTTTTAGCACATTTCTTTTCTAGCTATGCCCAAGGAATACGAGTTGCTTTTTTTATCCAACGATTTTCAGAGGTTATTTTTAAACTAACAGGTTGATCAAAGTCTGCAAAAGTAATTGCGTGTAAATTTGTGGTTTATACATTAGAAGCCTCCAATATTGATAAAAGTGCATGGTTTGCCGCGTTTTTCCGTTACAAATCTTGCATTTATTATATAAAATACCGAGGTCAAATACTGTTGTTTCAATTGATGAAAAAAAGTAAAAAAAAAAAAGAGCCGAAGCCCTTTTTCGTTTTATCGATTGTATAAATAGACAAAATAATGCGATTTAGTTTGTCTGCTTAATCGTTTAGCTGTTCAGAATTTGTTCAAAGGTTCCCCAAATGCAAACTTCTTTTTCGTCGACCATGACTTGACCTTTCGCAATCACCGTGCGAATATCGAGCGTTTCTTTATCTAAGAGACAAAAATCAGCGTCTTTCCCTAACGCAATGTTGCCTTTTTGGTGTAATTTTAATATTTTAGCTGGGTTACATGTCACAGCGCGTAAGACAATTTCTAATGGAATCTCTTCGTTAAATACCGCGTCTTTTATCCCGACTAGCAGCGATTTTGAACTGCCAACGCCCATACCAAGAAATTCGTTATTTTCATCAAAATAAGGCAAGCTACCTTGACCGTCCGAAGTCATCGTAAAATTATCTAACGATACGCCTTCTGCTAATAAACGTTTTAAAGCTTTACTAAAAGGAACTTCGCCATCGGTTTTTTCCCAGAATTCTGGGTTTTCACTACCGGTAAAATCAATCACGCCACCTTTTTTAGCAAATTCAATACAAGCTTCAAATACCCCTTGTGTTCGATTGGCGTGGGTCGGTAAAAATTGGGTAATTGGAATTTCCGTTTCTTCAATCGTTTGATTAATTAATTTTAAGCGGTCTTTCCCATCACCTAGATGCACGTTAATAATCCCTGCTTTTCCAGACAACATGCCACCAACACGTGCGTCAGCTGCTGCTCGTGTAAATTCAGCAAAGGTTGGTTGTGAAGAACGGTGATCAGATATCGCAATTTCACCAATGCCGATGATTTTATCGATTGTCAGGAAGTCTTTAATAATTGAGTCGGTCACCGGGGTCAGTGGTAAACGATATGAACCATCATAAACATACGTTGTAACGCCTTCTATTTCTAATCCACGTGCTTTACTAATTAAAGCAACCATATCGCGCCCCACGCCATCTGTCCCTAAACAACCAACGACTGTCGTAACGCCGGCTTTGGTAAGTTGGCTAAGGGTTACTTCTGGTGTTCGGTTATGGTAGCCATTTTCGCCACCACCACCCAGTAAGTGAAAATGACAATCAATAAAACCCGGTGTTAGAATTTGACCTTGTCCATTAATTTCTTCCACTTCAAGATTCTCAAAACAACCGATAATCGCGTCTTCAATCGCCACGATTTTATCATTAACAATTAAAATATCTTTGACACCTAAATAATCTGGTGCATATACTTCTGCTTGACGAATAATTTTCATCTTGTTTTCCTTCTTTCTAAAAAAAATTGAGGTAGTCGTTTTCGACTACCTCACAAATTTGCTTATCGATTATTGTAAGCCAATCGCAATGGCAATCATAATGAAGATGGTTCCTAGTGCAAATAAAAATCCTTGCATTTTTATTTGGAATTTCGCCCAAGTTGCCCAATCAATTTTGGCTACTCCTAATACCCCAATTAAGCTCGCAGATACTGGTGTAAAGGCGTCCATGAAACCTGCTCCTAATTGGTATGCCAAGACAGCAATTTGGCGTGACACACCGACTAAGTCCGCTAATGGAGCCATAATTGGCATGGTTAAAGCGGCTTGACCAGAGTTTGAAGTGACCACTAAGTTAAAGAGACTTTGGAAAATGTACATCGCCCAAGCACCAAGCCAAGCAGGTACACCTGACAGAACCGTTCCCATACTGTGTAACATCGTATTTAAAGCCGATGGTACGTTGGCATCTGAGCCACCAAGTACAAGTAAAATTCCTTTGGCCATCCCAACCACAATCGCAGTGCCAGCTAAGTCAGCGGCGCCCGATTGAAAGGCAGAAGCAACATCATTAATTCCCATGCCTTCTAAGTTAAAGATTACAGCAATTATACCAGCTAAGAGTCCCATCACAAAGAACTGAGAAGCAATTTCTGGAATGTAGTACCCTTTTTGGGTCACACCCCAAACAATCCAAATTAAAACAATTAGCATTTCACCTAAAATTAATTTATGACCGAGTAAGAATGGTTTGTTTTCATCGGATGTTTTTTGAATATGTTCGCGGAAATAATTATCCGTTTTGTAAGTCAATGATTTTTCTGGATTTTTTCGAATTCTTTCGCCATAAACCATTAAATACGTTGCCGCTAAACCGGTCACAACAAACCACATAATTAAACGGAAAGTTGCACCAGATAAGACCGGTATTCCTGCAATCCCTTGCGCTACCGCTACACTAAATGGACTCATCCAAGAGGTTGCATTCCCGACTTGAGAAGCAACATAGGTCACGGTTACCGCAACGATTGAATCATAACCTAAAGCAATGACAAAAGGCACCATCACCATTGAAAAAGGAATCACTTCTTCAGCCATTCCAAATGTTGCACCACCAAAAGAAAAGGCAAAAAATAACATTGGCAAGGCTAGGCGCTCAAGCCCTTTCGTTTTATTAATAAAGGCAAAAATCCCTGCATCAATGGCCCCGGTCTGCATAATAATACCAAATGCGCCACCAACAACTAAGATTAAAGCGGCAATCCCAACGGCCGATCCGTATTTGTCGCCTGATGTTAGTCCTTCAAACACAAAGTTTAAAAAGCCAAAACCGCCTGTATCGTCTGTCCCCCAAACGCGGGCTGTCTTGTGTAACTTTTTAGACGTATCGTATATTTTTTCACCGTAAAGTTCATACAATGTGTCATCAGTTAAAGAAATCTCATCTAACGCCGATTGGGTCAATTCTTTTTGACCTCCTGCTAAGATTTCTTCTAAGCCCTCTTTAGGAACTTGTAGCTCTTCTAGCGCTTCTGGATTATTTTGTAACGTTTCCAGTTGTTCAAAGACAAACGCTTGATCTAATGCATACGAGTAGCGAAACGATTCTTGTTTTAAGACGGTACGAGTGCTCGTCTCGCCATTTGCGTTTTGATATTCAATCTCCTCTGTACTAAATTTTCCTGCTGGCACTAAAAAAGTCAATAACCAAGCAAAGACAACGACACCAAAAATAATAACATACGTGTGTGGCGTTTTCATTTTAGTAAAATCACGTTTTGTTTTACCCATTTGTTTTTCTCTTCCTTTCGCTTTTTTTGAAATTGAGCAATCTTGCTATTTGCTCAAACGAAGATTCTCTCGATTTCATCCAACTAATTCATCCAATTTAAAAAAATAATTTGATTTTTATGCAAAAATTAGATAATAGCCAAATTATTATACCTTATCTAATTATTAAATTCATTGGTAAAATATGAGAATTCACGATTTTATAGCATATTTCTTTTCTAGCTCTACCAAGGAATACGAGACGCTTTTTTAATCCAACGATTTTCATAGGTTATTTTTTAAGCACACAGATTGATCAAAATCTGCAAAAATAAATTGCGTGTAAATTTGTGGTTTATACATTAGAAGCCGCCAATATTGATAAAAGTTCAAGATTTTCCGTATTCTACCGTTAAAAATCTTGAACTTGTTCCATAAAATATCGAGGTCAAACACTGCTATTTCAATGCTTTTTATTGAATCGGTAGACATTAAATAATCGTTTCGTGTGAATATTTAGATAAGAAGAGTTCTTTTACTGTGTCATTACAACCACATAACGATTGCTTTAATTTTTTTAAGTGATTGACTAGGAAGTTTACAAAACAAAATACGCTTCGTTACTTTGTTTTGCTCCCTGTTTGAGTGAATAGTAAAAAAGATAGCCATTCAGATGAGTGGCTATCTTTTTTGTGAGTTTCAAAAATTTATTTATAAACACAAAAGATTTTAAGCTCCAAGAATTTGGGCCTCGCGCTTTTTATCTTCTTCCTCGATTTCGACGAGCTTGTCGGCGTTTTCTATTCGTTTGTATGACGACTAGTCCTGTAATCAACACGATTAAACCAAAGATAAAGGCTAATAGCCATTGAATTTTTTGAATTCCCTTTTCAATAATGGTTTGGACCCCAAAGTTGCTTGATGAGGCTTGGGGTTTGTCAGGTGCTGATTGATTCGGTTTGTTCAAAAGCTTCACGTTTTGTTTTTGACTAGGAATTTTTTCGGAAACAGTTGGTAAACGATTGGCTAATGACAAAGTAGTCGCTTCTAATTGAAAAGTTGGTTGAACATCTTTTGGCATTAAATCGAAAAAACCTTGCGCTAGTTCAAACTTTTGGTCGGCTATTTCTTGTGCGCCAGGTTTTAAAATTTCACGATAAGTAAAATTTTTAAAACCATAATCTAAAATGGCATTGGCAAAAGGATGGCGTTTGTATTCTCCTTCTGGATCTCCCCATTCAGAGACACCTAAAACAATCGTAATTAAACGTAACCCTTCTCGTTGCGCGGTCATCGCAATATTATAACCGCCTGACATGCTCGAACCAGTCTTTAACCCATCGACGCCCGCAAACTCGTAACGAGTACCTGGCAACGAATGATTATACGTGTCGTGCGTCTCCTCATAAGGGGTTCCTTGCATCACGGTTACTTGTCGGGTGTGGGTGTAGTCTAATATTTCTGGGTACTCATTTAATAAATGATACACCAAAATTGAAAGGTCGCGCGCCGTTGTTTCATTGTCTGCCATTGGATCAAGCGAGCTTCCATCATAACCATTGGGAACGTAGAGTCCTGCAAAAGAACCAATGTCTGCACCGGTTGCGTTATAAATCGTTGTATTGTCCATTCCAAGTCGTTGCGCAGTTTCATTCATTTTCGCTAAAAAAGCCACGGGGTCTTTTTCGACTAATTCTGCTAACATAATCGTTGCTACATTTGAAGACGGTACTAATACCATCGGCAGTAAATCTTTTACGGGGTAGTTTACTCCTTCGACAATTGGCGCGTTGCTTAAGGCATAAATTTGAGACATCGCTTGATAACGAGCGTCGCCAGTAATCGTTGTATCAAGAGTAAACTGACCATTTTCGATGGCTTCATAGACTAAATATAACGTCATCAATTTCATAATACTTGCTGGATTTCTTGGCAAGTCCGGATTTTCACCCCACAAATATTTTCCCGTATTGGCATCAATTAGGATAGCTGATTCTGGGCGATCCTGTACAAGTGCTTCTTCCCCAATTTGTTCGATTAACTCCATTACAGAAGGACTGCCTTCATCTGCCAATAGATTTTTTGGTAAAAAAATAAGCAACAGGCTTGCCATTAAACCAATAACTATTTTTGTTCGTAATTTTCTCACTCGTCTAATCCCTTTCGTTGTTTCTTACATAATCATTCATTCCGTTGTTTGCTTTAACCTTCTTAGTATAACAAATCTTCCCTAGTAAAAATAGAAGCAACCACCATTTTTTACTGGTAGTTGCTTCTTCACTAATACAAATAAATATTTTTAAACTCTGGTGCACTGGCTAACTCTTCTTTAAAAGCTTCCAAACCTTTTAATTCAATAATGTTGCGATTAATTTTGGCAAAAGCTTTCGTGTCATAGTATCGTTCGACGATTTCTTGCGGTGCTTTGTTTTGTGCAAAAGCATTTTTAGCCAATTGGAACGTCAAACGCGCGAGATAATAAGTTACATGATGGTTTGAACAAATTTCTATCCCGTGCTTTAATAACGCATCACTTGTTTGGAAATCTTTGATATTCGCATAAAACGAACCACAATAATACAAAATATTTAACATTCGCCAAACATCATGTGTTTCTTGAATTGGTATTTGGTAAACTTCACTTACCGCTTTATTAAAAAAGTATTCGGCTTTTTCAATTTCACCAATATTTTCGTAAACCATTCCCATTCCCGTGTAAGCAAGCAAACCTAAAATCTCGACTTGTTCTTTAGGAATCTCAGAAATCATTCGGTTAAAATAGAAAACGGCATCTGCTGATGAACCTTTTTGTAAAGCAATTAAATAGCCTTTTAAGTAATCAAAAGACCAGCTTTGCGTTTGATCCGTTAGCTGACTTTGATCAATCGTTGCTAATATTTGTTCACTTTCTTGATACTCTTGTAATATTAAATTAAATTCTGCTTTTATTAACTTCTGGTTGATCTCATCTTCTTCTACGCTGACTTCTGGAAACAGCTCACCCAAGCCGATGTTCAAGCGGTCACATAATTGGACTAGGATTTTAACTGTCGGAATTTGACCATTGTTTTCAAAACGACTTAGTGTTGCTTGTGTACAGATTCCTTCGCTTAGTTCTTTTTGTGAAAGACCGAGCGCTTTTCTCGTATTAATAAAATGCTGTATGTCCATCTTTTTTCCCCACCCAATCGTTAGTATGTTTATTGTAGCACAACTTTTAGGCTAAAATAAAGAGAACTCTTTTTTAATTTTTTTGAAAAACGATGCGACTGTAAAGGTGATCGGTAAGCAAATAATAGATAAAATATAATGTGAGGAAGATACCAAAAGCAAGTGGTACCCCACTGTACGGGTTACGCATAAACTCTGTAAACATTTGTAAGCCAAAAAGGACATGTAACATCCCTACAATTCCTGGTAAAAGGAATAAAATCGCAATTTCTTTATGGATGGCTCTTTTTAACAACGTTTGTGGGGCGCCAATTTTAGCCAGCATTTCATAACGCTTTTGATCGTCGGCTGCTGAAGATAAAATTTTA
Organism: Enterococcus lemanii; assembly: GCF_016909125.1. GTDB lineage: Bacteria > Bacillota > Bacilli > Lactobacillales > Enterococcaceae > Enterococcus_I > Enterococcus_I lemanii. The sequence goes on from NZ_JAFBFD010000009.1 coordinate 34,623, forward strand.
AACATTAAACAACTTGCAAGCATAGTTAAAAATGAAATTCCTAAAAAGAAGCCCATAAATTCAAAACCTGAGAATAGGCTATTAAATAATTCATAGACATAATATTTTTGTGAAAAAGCATTTATATCTTCTAGGCCTTTTATTTCGGGATTATTTGCTTGATTTTCCTCAACCAATGCTTGAATCAGTGGTATATTTTGTTCAAAATCATTGACTTCAATTAAAGAGAGTTGCCCTTCTGAAAGATCAAGGGCCGCAAATTCGTTTGCTGGGAGCATCAGACTTTCTTTGGCATTTTGACTCGTTAATTCAAAACGTTTGATTTGCCAAATCAGCTCTGGCGTACTCAAAAAATCATCTCCAGTGTACTGGACTTTTGTCGCTGTCGTGTTGATTCCTGTTTTTTCTAACACTTTTAGCGGCATTTCATTCCATTCTGAAGCATTATAATAAATTTTTTGGCTATCTTCTTTAAAATGATAAGTTCCTTCAGACACGGGCTCTAACGCTTGTATTTTTGCTTCATTTATTTTTTCACTATGATTTAAAACAAGATCATAGCTTGCTGTTTCTTTGGTCATCGTCGTAACGGCTTGTTTAAAACTCACCCCGACAGTAATGGCGCCAAGAGCCAATGCAAAAATAATGGTCACCATTGCTAATATTTTTGTATAGTCACGAATTCTAAAGTTAAGCTGTCCTAAAGTAAAATTATTTAACCCTTTGGAAGAATAATTGCTCAAACGTTTTAACAAACGAAGCACGGCAATTACGGTTGAATGAAATAAGAAATAGGTGCCCAACGGTACCGTAAAGACTGAGACGGTTAGACCAAAAATTTGGTATTTTGCAATATTTAAGAAAAGATACCCACTAATTAAAAGTAAAATAAAGCCAGTAATTGCCTCTAAAATAAATAAGAAAGGATTATTTTTAACTCGAACCGGCGTTTCTTCTTGTTTTAATAATTGTAAAATTGGTTGATGGATAAGCGATAAAGCATTCATAATAGCAACGATAAAAAATAAAAAGATAAAAAAGAGAATCGTCACCATAAAAGCATGGGTGTTCCAAGAAGAAAAATTGCTCACTTGAATGTTTAAACGTTTCATCAATAATTGTTGAACGATACTCGTTAAGCCAACGCCAAAAATTCCACCAACTAACGTTGAGAAAAAGCCAATTGTTAACGTCTCAATAAAAATCATTGTCGCAATTTTACTAACCTTGGCGCCAAGCATCATTAATAAGGCATAGCTTTTTTGGCGCATATTCATTAAAAAAGTATTGGCATAAAAAATATAGACTACCGTAATTAGACTAAGTAAAACCGTTCCGATGCGAAAGACCACAATGACCGAACCAATCGTTGGGTTACTTAATAAAAATTCTTTATTTAAAGCTAAACTTTCAAACATATAAAAGACGCTTGAAGCAACAAGTAAACCGAAAAATAAGACAAAATAGTCACGCATCCGCGATTTCATCCCTGTTAAAGCAAGTTTAAATAACATCTAGACGTCCCCTTTACTTCTCCAAATTTCCAATCGAAGTTAAAATTTCTTGGTAAAACTCATTTTGTGAAAACCCTTTTCGTTCAAGTGTTTGGTGGATTAGACCATCTTTAATTAATAAGATTTTTTGACAATAGCTTGCTGAATAAGGATCATGCGTCACTAATAAAATCGATACTCGATCTTGTTCATTTAAATCACGCATTAAAGTTAGCAAATCTTTGGCACTTTTAGAGTCTAGTGCTCCAGTTGGCTCATCGCCTAATAGTAACGTTGGTTGCGTAATCAGCGCTCTAGCAGCAGCTACCCGTTGCTTTTGCCCACCAGAAATTTCATTGGGGTATTTATTTAAAATCGCAACAATCCCTAACTTCTTAGCTATTTTTTGCGTACGTGCTTGTATTTCTTTTGCTTTTACACCTTGCAAGCTTAAAGGGATAGCGATATTTTCTGCTGCGGTTAATGTCTCTAACAAATTAAAATCTTGGAAAATAAAACCAATCTCTTTTGCTCGAAAATCAGCTAACGCCCGACCTTTCAAATGGCTAATTTCGCGCCCTTTCATCGCGACACTACCAGCCGTTGGTTGATCTAGTGTTGATAATAAATTTAATAAAGTGGATTTCCCTGAACCAGAAGCACCCATGATTCCAATAAACTCGCCTTCTTCTACTTTAAATGAAATTCCTTTTAGCGCTTTGGTTTGTTCTTGGTCCGGTTTGCCGTAAGTTTTTTCGACTTGATGCACTTCTAAAATAGTTGACACTTCTTTTCCTTCTTTCTACGATTATTTTAATTTAGCTAAAACATTTTCAGGAATTTGACTGACATCGACAGGATTCGGACCTTCGACGATTCGTTTTTTACTAATTTCAGCAGTGACATAAGTATTTGGCGTTAACGGCGTTGGATCTTGGCTTGAAAGCTCGTAACTTTGAACGGCTACCTCGCCTTTTTCATCGACAAATTCTAAAGTATAGTTATAAGAATAGTAATTTGAAATAATTTTTCCTGAACTATCTTTCGTTAATTCTTTATTTGGAACAGTCGCAGGAACAAGGGCATAAGCGGTTTTGCCAACGTAAGTATCATTGTAATATTTATAAGTAATGCCTCCTAAAAATAAAATAATGACGATTCCAATTAGACTGAATATTTTTTTCATTTTTTTCCACCTCAAATAGTTTTGTTTTTTACAATGCTTACTATACGCCCTTTCGACTCAAAAAAAACTTACAAAGATGACACATTTTGTAAGTTGAATGAAAGATACTGAAAATAGGTTTCATAATTGAATAAATACCGTCAGCCCTCGTAATCATTTAATGGCTGACGGTATTTAGCTGTTCCCCTGCGATACTGCGAATAAACATCTTCACGGCTTGTGACAAAGAAACATTTTTCAAATAGCAAATACCGATACTTCTTTTAGGAAGTGCTTGAACAAGTGGAACTTCAAAGACTTCTCGACTCTCTAAATAATGCGTAGAAAACTCTTTAATCACGCAAGCCAAACCTAGATTAATTTTAGCAAAATCTAAGACTAAATCATACGAACCTAGTTCAAAATCTGGCGTGAAAGTGTGCCCTTGCTCGGCTAAATAATTTTCGACAAATCGGCGTGAATTCGACTTATTCTCCAAAAAAATCAGTGGTTGCGCCAATAATGTTTCATAACTAAGCGGGTTTGAAAGCAATGGTAAAAACTTCTCCCCACAAACAAAAATATCTTGGATTTCTTGACAAGGAAGCACTTCAATCGCCTCTTCTTCAATTGGCAAGCTACACAGACCGACATCAACTTTACCTGATTTCAAAAAACTCATGATTTCGGGCGTCGTTCCGTTTAAAATCGTTAATTTAATCCCAGGGTATTTTTCGTGAAATGCTTCTAAATAAGGTAATAAATAATAGCGAGAAATGGTATCACCCACTCCGATTCTTAAGCGACCTGTTTTTAAATTTTTAAAATCAAGTAATTTTTCTTCTCCAACTTGAATCATTCCTAACGCCGATTGAACATATTCTTGTAAAAGTTTCCCTTCGCTTGTTAGAATAATGCCTTTACTCGTTCGATAAAACAATTGAATCTCAAGTTCTTTTTCTAAACGCATGACGGCTTGACTGACTGCTGATTGTGTCATGTACAGCTCTTGTGCCGCTTGGGAAAAACTATTTTTTTGACTAACAATATTAAATATTCGATACAAATCTAAATTCCCAATCATATAAGCACTCCTTATGTCTGATATTATTTATATTAATTTTATTTATATCACATGCATGTGGTATAGTAAACAAGTAAGGTTTTTAAACCTAATAATTTACTCACTAGAGGAGAGATTTGAATGACAAGAGCCGTTGGAACTGTCGTGCGTGGCCTACGTGGTCCGATTATTAACCAAGGAGACGATATTGAACAAATCGTTGTAGACACTGTAATCAATGCAGCAAAAGTGGAAGGATATGAAGTCCGCGACCATGATATTATCTCAATTACTGAATCAATTGTCGCTCGTGCACAAGGAAATTACGCTGACTTAGACGATATTGCAACTGATATTAAAGAAAAATTCCCTAACGGAACAGTGGGCGTCATTTTTCCAATTTTAAGTCGGAATCGTTTTTCTAACATCTTAAGTGGTGTGGCACGTGGGGCGAAAAAAATTATTTTGATGCTAAGCTATCCTTCTGATGAAGTGGGGAATCACTTAGTTGCTTTAGAAGATTTAGATCAAAAAGGAATTAACCCTTGGACTGATGTTTTAACAGAAGCTGATTTCCGTAAACATTTTGGTAACATTGAACACCCTTTTACTGGTGTGGACTATGTACAATACTATAAATCACTTGTTGAAGCAGAAGGTGCTGTTTGTGAAGTGATTTTCTCTAACACTGCAAAAACAATTCTTAACTATACAAAAGACGTTTTAACTTGTGATATTCACTCTCGTTTCCGTACCAAACGTATCTTAAAAGATAATGGTGGCGAAACAATTTACGGTTTAGATGATATTTTAAGTCAATCAGTGAATGGTAGTGGTTTTAATGAACAATACGGCCTTCTAGGTTCAAACAAAGCAACCGAAGAAAGTGTAAAACTATTTCCTAATAACTGCCAACCAATTGTCGAATCGATTCAAGAAAAATTAAAAGCGGCAACTGGAAAAACAATCGAAGTGATGGTTTATGGTGATGGTGCCTTCAAAGACCCCGTTGGGAAAATTTGGGAACTTGCTGACCCTGTGGTTTCACCAGGTTTCACTCGTGGTTTAGAAGGAGTGCCGAATGAAATCAAACTAAAATACCTCGCAGATAACAACTTCGCTCACTTAAAAGGGGACGAGTTAAAAGCAGCTATTTCTGAGCATATCCAAAACAAACAAGAAGACCTTGTTGGGAAAATGGAAGCACAAGGAACAACTCCGCGTAAATTAACAGACTTAATCGGTTCACTTTCTGATTTAACTTCTGGTAGTGGCGATAAAGGAACTCCAATGGTTTACATTCAAGGTTACTTTGATAACTACACAAATTAAGATAAAAAAACAAAGACGATGACCAATTTACGGCATCGTCTTTGTTTTTTTGTGTAGCGACTGGGTCTCTTGCTCTCCTACGAAAAGTTGTTGGAGGGGGAGCCGTGGGACCGCCTCGAGTCTATCGTCTCTCGGCTGCCAAGCTTCAAACTCTGCGTACGCAAAGAACTTTGCTACTCAGAGTTTGAAGCTTGGCTCCTTTTACACGACTTTTCTCCAACAATTTTTCTTCGGCTCGCTGATGTTCCTTTTTTATTCAATTGAGAAAAGACAAGCACACATTTATTTGAGACAAAGAACTCGCTGTTGCTAAGTACTCGTTTTTTCAAATTCTCAAACGAGGAAAACAAGCGCTTTTTTGTATTAAATAAAAAAAGTGTTGCCACTTAATTTGCAGTAACAACACCAGATACTATAGTTTCTTATTTTTACTTATTTTATTTCCTTTGCTTGAAATTTGATTTTTGGTTGTCGGTGAAAATACCATAGCAAGCCAAAAACATGCGCAAAATAGATACTCACGAGTAGTAGTTTTAACCACCACGAAGAGACAAGGATGATCGGAAGCGAAAAAACAACGGCCATTGAAAGAAACATTTTGACTTTGCCTTTTTTTGTCATTTTCTTTTTAACAAAAAGCTCAACAATATACGTTTGATAATAAGACGATTGTGTAAATTTTAGATACAACTTTTCTGAACTTCTCAACCAAAAAAAACCCGTCAATAAATAAAAGCCGGTTGTTGGTAAAAATGGCAGAAAAATCCCTAGTGTTCCCAAGGCAAACGTCAAACTGCCTAAAGCAATATAAATGAACTTCTTCAAATCGAATCCCCCATTCTCTTAAAAAAACAGATAGGCTTTGATTATACCTATCTGTTTTATTTTTGTTTGTTATTTAGCTTTTCATTGATGCGCCGGATACGCCGTCTGCTGAATCGCCATGATCACTTGCAGAAGCACCAGAGACACCGTCTGTTTGCTCACCGCCAACTAATTGTTGACCGGTTTGTTTCAAGTACCATTCAATTGTTGGTTTTAAATCCCAAATAAATTCGTTGATGCCCATGTACTCGCCATTTTCATCATGCATCGCTTGGTAGTTGTGTACGATGTATTTTTCAGGTACTTGTTTTGGTACGTGTACACGAACACAATCCGTTGCGCCAGAACGCAATTGTTGAATGACCCATTCGACGTTTTTGAACGCGGCTTCTGGGTGACATTTTGCTAGCGGGTTACCAACTTGGCCTGGTGTACGAGAAGCTAACATATCGCCTGCTTCCATGGTCTTATTATAATACAAGAATTGATTATTGTGGTCAGCATAAGTTAATTCCATTGGCATTGAAGATAAGAAGTAATTTAATTGATCGACCGTTAATAAACCACGGTCTAATTTTACATAGTCGTTGCCTTCCGCAGCATTCACTTTTGCAGCGGCTTGCTCTAACCAATCTTCTGCATACATATCCACGCCTTCAACCGTTGTATCAACTTTTCCAGTTGCAAATAAATCTTCTGGTTCAAGCGCTGGTTTTGGCCCTTGCATCACTGACACGACGTCAATAAATTGGGCGAATTTTTCCAAACAACTTGTTAAGAAATCAATTGTTCTTTGTTCTTTTAAATTATTATTTTCGTCAAAAGCTTGTTTTACGTTGCCAAGTAAAAACTCATTACCAGGCATAACAATCGCATTTACTCCCGGTGCATCTAAAATCTGACGTAAGTGCAACTGGGCACGTGAAGACCCTTGACTAAAGTATGAAGCACCGACAATCATCACTGGTTTATTTTCAAATGGGTGTAAATTGAAAGAGTACCATTCTAACGCTGATTTTAAAGCAGCTGGAATCGTATGATTATGTTCTGGTGTTGCAATAATCACGCCGTCTGCCATTTTAATTTTTTGGTTAATGTATTGAACAGGTGCGCTATTTGATTGATCATCGCTTTGGTTAAATAATGGTAAATCTTTAATTTCCAAAACTTCTAAAGTAAATAAATTTTTATATTTTTTAGCAATATATTGTAATAGTAAACGGTTATATGAAAATTCTGCGTTTGATCCAACGATTCCGACTAATTTCATTTTAATTTCCCCTATTCTTAGTTATTTTCCCATGAAAAGTTTTCTGCTGCTTTTTTATTGGCGGCATGTGCGTGATTTAATTGTTTCATAATTTCCACAAAGGTGTTGAAGTCTTCAAATAATCCTTCTAATTGTTGAATGGTTTCTGGATTTTTCAGATTGCCTTCTTCGTCAAAAGCTTGTAAAGAATGCCCTAATAAAAATTCTGAACTTGGCATAATCCGTGCTTTTAATTCAGGTGAATCTAAAATTTGACGTAAATGGGCTTGCGCACGAGAGGAACCAAGCGTGCCATAAGAAGCACCAGTAATCATTACAGGTTTATCAACAAATGGGTAAATGCCATAAGATAGCCAGTTTAACGCGTTCATTAATGATGCTGTCACCGCATGGTCATATTCTGGTGTGCTAATAATCACGCCATCTGCCGCTTCAATTTTATCTGCTAGTTCTTGCACAACTGCTGGTACTTCCATTTTTTCTGGCTTATTAAACATCGGAATTTCTTTAATTTCAGTTACTTCAATCGCTGCTTCATTTGCAAAATGTTTTGCCATAAATTGCAACAACGTTCTATTTGTTGATTTATCTGAGTTTGTTCCTACTAAACCAATATATTTTTTCATGTTATTCTTCCTTCCACTTTAAAAACATTTATTATTAAGCAATATATTTTTTCAACTCAGGCGAATAGTAAACTTCACCCGTGTTGGTAATGACAATGGCTGAAATATCAGGCAAGGCGTCAACCGTTGCTAAAATTTGTTGTGGTGTATGACCAAATAAACGCGTCGTCCATATCTCACCATCAATTGATTGTTTCGAAACAATCGTTAAGCTTACCACCGACGTTTCGATTGGGTAGCCTGTTTGAGGGTTAAAAATATGGTGGTAAGTTTTTTGACTTTGCGTTAAGCTTCGTTCATAAACCCCTGAAGTGACCACTGATTGATCGCAAATTTTTAAAATAATTAATGATTGATTGCGAGGTTTCGTTGGGTTTTGAATGCCAATACGCCAAAGTTGATCTGAATGATTCGAGGCTTTACCGAAAGTGACTAAATTCCCCCCTAAATTGATTAACGCAGCATTCACACCGACTTCTTTTAAATACTTCACAATTAAGTCTGCGATATAACCTTTTGCTAAACAACCTAAATCGATTTTCATTCCTTCTTTTGCTAAATAAACTTGACCTTGTTCTTGATTTAACAAAATATTTTCAGGGCTAATGAGTGATAAACAATGGTTAATCGCTGTTTGACTGGGTACTTTTGCATCACTAAAACCAATGCGCCACGTTTGAATGAGTGGGCCAATTGCAATATTTAAGTGACTATCTTTGGCTAAACTTTGCCTTTTTCCAATCTCAATTAACTCAAATAACTCGGGGTGAACTTGAACCCACTTTTTGCCGGCTTGTAAATTTACAGCCATCAACTCAGAGCTTGAGTCATTCGCGCTAAACCGCTTTTCATAACGTTTTAGTCGTTCGATTGCTTCGGTTAAAATCGGCTGTGGGTTGTCATGTTCGATGGTTAAATCGATGATAGTGCCCATTAAACGCACTGTCTGTTTTTCTTTTACCAAACTTGATCACCTTTTTCTTCCATTCTTAATTTTTTAAGTTCACCATTTATTACGAACCCCATCAAATCACTAGCAACTTCGCTACACACAAAATTCTCGCAAATATCCTTTTTTGATTTCACTTGATTTTGTGTTTGTTTTCACATTCGCCAACAAACTCATTATACTATTTGTGAATTTTTTAGTCAACTTAAATATATAAAATAATATATATTTCTTTTCTTTCTTATTTTTTGACGGAAAGGATGAGCCGTCGCAGGAAATTCATCACATTTTTCCAATCAACTTAACAAAATCGCAAGAAAATGATTTCTCTCTAATTTTTCTCTAAAAATATCCTATTATTAGTTGTTATTTCTTTCATTTTCTGTTTGAATAATACAAGAGCATTTCTTTTGTTCTCAATAGAGATAAAAGGGGTATAAATTTATGACAAAAAAAATCGGTTTTGATCCACAAAAATATATTGAAGAGCAATCAAAATATATTTTAGAACGCGTAGATAATTACGATAAATTGTATCTGGAATTCGGTGGAAAACTAATTGGTGACATGCATGCCAAGCGTGTTTTACCTGGCTTTGATCAAGATGCAAAAATCAAATTATTGCATAAGTTAAAAGATCAAATAGAGATTATTATTTGTGTATACGCCGGTGATATCGAACGTAATAAAATTCGCGGAGATTATGGTATTACCTATGATATGGATATCATGCGTTTAATCGATGAGCTAGGCGACTATGAACTCGCAGTAAATAGTGTCGTCATTACTCGTTACAACGGGCAACCTTCTACAAAAATCTTCATGAACAAACTACAACAACGTGGCATTAAAGTATTTACACACCGTGAAATTGAAGGCTATCCAGTGAATGTTGATAAAATTGTTAGCGATGAAGGTTTTGGGCAAAATGACTATATCCCAACCACAAAACCAATCGTCGTTGTAACCGGTCCTGGAGCTGGTAGTGGGAAGTTAGCAACTTGTTTAAACCAGTTGTACCATGAAAGTCGCCAAGGGAATTCTGGTGGGTATTCAAAATTTGAAACGTTCCCCGTTTGGAACATTCCTTTAAAACATCCCTTAAATATTGCTTATGAAGCAGCAACGGTCGACTTAAAAGATGTGAATATGATTGATTCTTTCCATTATGATTATTATGGTGAAGTAGCGGTTAATTATAATCGCGATATTGAAACGTTCCCTATTATTAAGCGAACCATTGAAAAAATTACTGGACGCGAAGCTGAATTTCATTCACCAACGGATATGGGTGTCAATCGCATCGGTTTTGGTATTATTGATGATGCCATTATTCAAGAAGCTTCAAAGCAAGAAGTCATCCGACGCTACTTTGAAACAGCAAGCAATTATAAAAAAGGGGTAACAGATTTAGATACCCTTAATCGAATTCAAATTATTATGGAAGAACTTGACTTACGGCCAGAAGATCGTGCTTGTGTTCTGCCTGCACGACAATATTCTGAAAAACTTAAAAACCGCTCTGATTGGGATCAAGAATTTACCCCACCAGTGATGGCTTTAGAGTTAGCCAATGGCCGGATTATTACTGGGCGTGGTTCTGAACTAATGGATGCAAGTGCGTCCGCTGTTTTAAATGCGATTAAATTTTTAGCAAATATTAGCGATGAAATTTTACTTCTTTCACCAAATATTTTAGAACCGATTCAACGCTTGAAATCCAATGAATTAGCTGGGCGAATCACTTCACTAAATATTTCAGAAATTCTAATTGCCTTGTCCATTAGTGCGGTTACAAACCCGACTGCTCAATTAGCTTATGCCAAACTGATTGAACTAAAAGATACTCAGGCGCATTCAACCGTGATTTTAAATAAAGATGATGAACAAATTTTACGTAGTTTAGGAATTTCATTTACTTGTGATCCTGACTTCCCTTCTAAAAACTTATTTTATGTTTAAAAATGGGGGGCATCTATGATTAAAAATAAACAAGATTGGTTTTTGCGTTTTGTTAAGGGGATGTTTATTGGTTCAGGCTTTATCTTACCAGGGGTTAGCGGTGGTGCACTCGCTGCTATTTTTGGGATTTATGGACGGATTATTTCTTTTTTAGCAAACCTAACGAAAGATTTCAAAGACAATGTTTTCTTCTTTTTACCAATCGGCTTAGGAGCAATCACAGGGGTCTTTATCCTTTCGTTTTTCGTGAGTTTTCTTTTAGGGGCTTACGAAAAAATGATGATGTGGTTTTTTATCGGTTGCATCGTCGGAACGGTACCCGCACTTTGGCAAGAAGCGGGAAAAAAAGGACGTTCTAGGCAAGAATGGTTCATTTTATTCGCGAGTTTAATTGGTGGTTTTTTATTCCTATATAGTGGCGCTCAATTTTTTCCAGAAGTCAGTCAAAACTTTTGGACCTGGATGCTAGCTGGCGCTTTGATTGCTTTAGGTATGATCGTTCCAGGATTAAGTCCTTCAAACTTTTTAATTTATATGGGCATGTATAAAGCGATGTCGGATGGTATTAAAGAAATAAACTTTTCGGTCCTGTTCCCCCTTGCTTTAGGTGGGATTTTAACCGTTATCGTTTTTTCGAAACTCATCGATTATGCTTTCAAAAAAGCCTATCCACAATTGTTTCATTTTATTTTGGGTATTGTTTTTGCTTCAACTCTTATGATTGTACCAACGGATTATTCTAGTTTTACCTTCTTTCATTCTCTTGCTTCCTTCTTTTTATTATTAGGTGGCATTGGTTTGGGTGCTTGGATGAGTCGTTTAGAAGAAAAATATACATAAAAAAGTGACAACTAATGGACTTGATTGTCGATTAGTTGCCACTTTTAACAACTACTTAAGGAGAATTTGTTTTTATGTTAGAAATGATGATGGCTTTTTTTGAACAATATTTAACCCCTAAAATGGTCGTATTTTTTATTTCACTAATGCCCGTTTTGGAGTTACGTGGTGGGTTAGTGGCAGCCAGTATTTTGGGACTACCTTGGTATGAGGCGATGCCAATTGCGATTATTGGAAATTTAATCCCCGTCCCTTTTATTATTTTCTTTATTGAGAAAATTTTAACGTTCCTTGCTGAAAAAGGCCCAATAAAAAAATTAGCCAACAAAATGATTACGAAAGGCCGCGATGGTGGTCAAAAGATGATGGAGAAATATCCTGAACGATTGATGTTAGGTCTTTTCTTATTCGTAGCGATTCCATTACCAGGAACCGGTGCTTGGACAGGTTCTTTAATTGCCGCTTTACTTGGTTTACCACCAAAAAAATCATTCTTCCCAATTGCTTTTGGTGTCTTAACCGCTTCTGTGATTATGCTTTTGTTAGCATACACCATCCCCGGCGCATTCGGATTAAAATAGGTTATTTAATGAGCGTTTTGCTTCGAGTCATAACGAACGATTTTTTCAAATGGCTTTTTCATTTCAAAAAATTGAGAGCTATGACCGAGAAGCTGCTCATTAAATACCGTCTATCCAGGTTATTTTATAAGCATTCTGTTTTAAAGTATCACGAAAAAGCGAGCTCCCTTAATATTTTGGGGCTCGCTTTTTTTATTTTTCTCAAACGACTTTTGCTAACTGACAACTAAAAAGTGATTTTGTATTGGCAACAACGTGTTGAGCAACTTGGGCGTCGTTCATCGTGTATAAATGAACCCCTGCTACGTCTTGTGTCACTAAATCCACAATTTGATCAACTGCATAGGCAAGTCCTGCTTCTCGCAACGCTTGTGGGTTGTGCTCATATTTTTCTAAAATCGCTAAAAATTTTCTTGGTAATTTTGTTTGCGTTGTTTTAATTAAACGTAATGCTTGTTTACGATTTACGATGGGCATGATTCCAGCGATAATCGGTGCTTGAATATCCGCTAAAGCGCAAGCCTCCTGGAACTGATAAAAAACATCATTGTCCAAAAACAATTGCGAAATCAATTTCTCACAACCAGCATCGACTTTTTTCTTTAGATTTTGGACATCAGCAACGCGACTGCCGGATTCCGGATGAATCTCTGGGTAACAAGCGCCACTTAGTTGAATATTAGGTGAATGATTTTTAATATAGCTTGCTAGTTCACTCGCGTATTTAAAATCCTCTTTTGGCACCATGTTCGGCAAAATATCGCCACGCAAGGCCAAAACTTGGTCAATTCCCAGTTGATTCAATTGTTGTAGTACGTCATCGACTTCTCTTTTGGTTAGATACGTCGCCGGTAGATGAGCAATCGTTGGAATATGGAGCTCTTGATGGATATAACTCGCCACTTTGACGGTTGTTTCCGCTACTTGATTGGTACCATTGCTACAAGTGACACTAATAAATTCTGGTTCTAATGCCTTTAATTTTGGTAAGGTGGTCATTAACTTACTCACCCCCGTTGTCGTATTTGGCGGAAAAACTTCAAAAGATAAGCCTTTTAACATTTTCTACAACTCCTTTCGTATCTGCTTCACTGCTTTTGTCATATTTTCTAAGCTGGCTCTTGTTTCGGAGATTCCTCTTGTTTTTAAGCCACAGTCTGGGTTTACCCAAACTTTTGGTAATGGCACCTTCGTTAAAATCGTTTGAATTGTTTCTGTTATTTCTTCCACACTTGGCACACGTGGTGAGTGGATATCGTAGACACCCGGTCCAACTTGTGTTTTGAAGTTTTGGCGTTGTAATTCATCTAGAATTGCTAAATTCGAACGAGACGCTTCAAAGGAAATCACGTCGGCATCCATTTGATCAATCGCACGAATAATATCGGTAAATTCGCTATAACACATATGCGTATGAATTTGTGTTTTTTCTTGTACTTTACTATGAACCAAACGAAAAGCTGGGATGGCCCAATCTAAATATTCTGAGTACCAATCGGATTTTCGCAACGGTAATTTCTCACGTAAAGCTGCTTCATCAATTTGAATAATTTGAATGCCATTTTTTTCCAAATCAAGGACTTCTTCTTGAATCGCTAAGGCTATTTGTAAAGTGGAATCTTTAATACTAATATCTTCACGTGGGAATGACCAGTTTAAAATCGTAACTGGACCTGTTAACATCCCTTTGACAAATTGATCGGTTTGGCTTTGCGCGTAGCTCGACCACTTCACCGTAATGGCTTGTTTACGGGTCACGTCGCCCCAAATAATTGGTGGTTTCACGCCACGAGTACCGTATGATTGAACCCAACCATTTTGACTAAATAAATAGCCTTCTAGATTTTGACCAAAATACTCGACCATGTCGTTTCGCTCAAATTCCCCATGAACAAGTACATCTAATCCGACTTCTTTTTGCCAAGTTAACCAGTCATTAATTTGATCGGCAATGTATTGGTCATATTCTGCTTGCGTAATTTCTTGGCGGTTAAATTTGGCGCGCGTTTGTTTCACTTCTTTCGTCTGTGGGAAAGAACCAATTGTTGTGGTTGGTAAAACTGGGAAATTAAAATGCGCTTTTTGCGAAATTTCTCTTTCTTCAAAAGCCGGTGTCCGTGTAAAATCAGCCTCTGTTAATTGGGCAACCCTATCGTGTAATGCTTGATTTTTTGCAAAACGTTCTTTGGTAAATAACGCTTGATTCGCTTCTAAATAAGTTTGACCTTGCTCATTTAAAATGGCATTTAATTCTAACAATTCAGTCAATTTTTCTTTAGCAAATGCAAAATGCTCTTTAATTTCTGCTGGGAAGCTTTCATTTTCAGTCGTAAAAGGCACATGGAGCAATGAGCAAGAAGTGGTTAAAACAATTTGTTCAACGGCTAACTCTTTGATGAAAGCAAGTGTTTGCGCATAATCGTTCCGCCAAATATTTTTCCCGTTGACAACTCCCGCATACAAAATCTTATCAGCTGGGAAATTATTTTTTACTAATTCTTTATTTTTAATCCCTTCCACAAAGTCCAAACCAATCGCTTCAAACGGTAAAGCAACTAATGTGTCATAAGCATCGCGGACATCGCCAAAATAGGTTTGTAACAAAACAGGCAAGCTTTGGTTTTCTAATAATGTCTCGTAAATCGCTTGGAATTCCGCGACTTCTTTTGCCGTTAAATCTTTTACTAAACCAGGTTCGTCGATTTGAAGATCTTTAGCGCCTAACTCAAATAACCGTGTCGCAATTTCTTTGTATGCAGCAATTAAATCTTGTATCACCTGTTCGCGATTGACCCCTTCAGAAAATTCACTAATTTGAAGTAAAGTAAATGGTCCTAAAATAACCGGACGTGTTTCGATCCCTAAGGCTTTTGCTTCTGCATACTCATCGAAAATTTTCGTACCGTTTACTTTAATTTGTGTCGTCGTTTCAATTTTTGGCACAATGTAATGGTAGTTCGTATTGAACCATTTTTTCATCGGGCGTGCTTTAATGTCGCCTTTTTCTCCTTGGTAACCACGAGCTAATGCAAAATATTTATCTAGTGTTGATAAATCAATCGTCGTTAACTCCGCTGGCACGATATTCAATAAAAACGATGTATCTAAAGTAGTATCGTAAAATGAAAAATCGTTACTTGGAATTTCATCAATCCCTTGTTCTTTAACGAGTTGCCAATGTTTTTGACGCAAATCTTTGGCAAACGCTTCTAATTCTTTCGCACTAATTTCATGACGAAAATATTTTTCCGTCGTATATTTTAATTCACGTTGCTCACCAATTCTTGGAAAGCCGATAATAGTTGTTGTCATAAGCCATTTCCTCCTGCATCTTTGTTAAGTAATAAACTACCATGTTTTCTTTGTTTGCGATAATTCAAAAAAACAAGAACCAGTTATAGCTTTAAACTATACCCCTATGTTATACTAAAAAGAATCATTTGAAGTTCAGCCTGCGATTGGTTAGTGAAGGAATAAAAAAAGGAGTGATTCGGTGCGTTTAGAACAATTGATTTATTTAGAAAAAATTATTGAAAAAGGTTCCATCAACGAGGCGGCCAAAGATTTGTATTTGTCGCAACCTAGTTTATCAAATGCCATGAAAGAACTTGAAAGCGAGATGGGGATCCAGCTCTTGTTACGGAATCCGCGAGGGGTTAGTTTAACTGAGCAAGGACGCGAATTTTTAGCTTATAGTCGCCAAATTCTAGATCAAGTCAACCTCTTAGAAGAAAAATACAAAGACATTCGCCCGCGAAAACAAGCTTTTTCAGTTTCTGCCCAACACTATGCTTTTGTCGTGCATGCCTTTGTAGAGCTTATTCGCACGGTTGATACAGAAGAATATAGCTTTACTTTGCGTGAAACAGAAACAGAAAATATTTTTGATGATTTAGCGAGCTTTCGTAGTGAATTAGGGATTTTGTATTTGAATTCTTTCAATCATCAAGTCATGACCAAGTTATTTAAAGAAAAAAATTTAACATTCACTCCTTTATTTGATGCACAACCACATGTGTTTGTCAGTCGAGAGAATCCTTTAACGAAAAAAAAATCACTCACTCTAGAAGATTTGGAAGACTATCCTTATCTTTCTTATGAACAAGGCGAAAACAATTCTTTTTATTTCTCGGAAGAAATTTTAAGTACTTGGGACCGGAAAATGAACATTAAAGTCAGTGATCGCGCAACGATTTTCAACTTAATGGTCGGTTTAAATGGCTACACTATCAGCTCGGGCATTATTAGTAGCGAGTTAAACGATGACAAAATTGTTGCCATCCCACTTGAATACGAAGACACGATTACCCTTGGTTGGTTAAAACAAAACCAGCGCGAACTAAGCCCGATTGCTCGTTCTTATTTAACCATGCTGAAAAACCATATTCGTGGCTATGGGTTTGAGATTTATCCGGAAAAAGAGTAGGCAAGAGATTATTTAATGTCGGCAAATGAAGGATTTTCTTGAATTTGCATCACGGTTTCTTCATCACTGAAGCCATATTCTTTTTGAATGAGTAAGGCACCTAAAGCTATTCGTAAAAGTTGTGTAACATTGCTTTTTAACTAACAGGTTGCTCAAAATCTGCAAAAATAGGTGGCGTGTAAATTTTTGATTTATATATTAGAAACCTCCAACATTGATCAAAGTGCACGATTTTCCGTGTTCTACCGTTAAAAATCTTGCACTTGTTCTATAAAATATCGAGGTCAAATATCGCTGTTTCCATGTTTTTTATTGAATCGGTAGACAATAAATAGCTCAAAATAAATGGCGTTTTACTGTGGTTCTTATTTAAAATTTATATAACGGAATGAAATTTTTTCCTTTCTTAACATCGTTTCAATAATAAGAAAAAGAAGTATTTTTTTGTAACTTGCTTAGAAGTCTGTTACAGAATTGTGTTCATTCTCAACTTTTAGCACACGAAAAAAGCGAGCATATGAACGCTCACTTTTTTCGTGTGTTTTTTACTAATTTACATCAAAACTTGGGAAAGAAACAGAAATAAGAGCCATCCCTTATTTACAAACAAGCAGCGTGAAAAAAACATTTTTTTATTTTCAGTTAGATAATTATTTTTAATTTAGCGTAATGATATTAAGGATGGTATTGGTTAATTTCCTCTATCAATAATTATTACTGTTTTGCTGAGCCATTTCCATGTCCTGGGCTATAGTTCGCTGCCTCTTCAATAGTAATTAGTCGAAAATTGTTAGGTTTTTTTACTTGACCATACGTTAAGCGGCTTGATTCTTTTAAAAATTTATAACCTGCAGGGGCTTGATACCAATCTCCAACTAATCGTAACTCCCCAGGTCCGGAAGCTTTTTCCGCTTCTAGTGCCGCTTGCCTCTCAGCCGCAGCTTGCTGTTGGGCTTTTTCTTCCAATCGTTTTGTACTATTATTTGAATATTCATCATAATTTTTCTTTAACTCTTGATAATTTATTGCTAGGTTCCCTGGTTGGTACTCTGTTAGATTTAATGAATTTGTGAGTAATAAACTTGTTGTTTTCAAAGTTTCTTTTTCTATTGTAGATAACTCACCTGTGCTAAGCAGTGTATTTACTGAATCGATCAAAGCTAATGACTGATCTTCATTATCTGTAAAATCTCTTTCTATTTTTTCTTGTTTTTCACTTATCTGATTAATTAACTTTTGTGAAGTTTCTCTTCTCTTAATTACTATCTCAATATCATTGGCGTTTTCAAAAAACTGAGAACTTTCATTTTGATCTGTTTCCAAAAGATTTTTATCTTCTTTTGATACATATTTTCTACTAAGCAATGCACTTGATTCAATATTTAGGTCTTTTAATTCATCAATAGCAGAAATCATTTGTTGTTGTTTAATCGATATTCCTTGAAATAAATTATGAATTTTCTTTTCTAAATTTCGAATTGGCTTTACTTTATCTGTTGATTTTAGATTATTGACTTCTTGCTTTACATCTGGAATATTTTGTTTATCTTCTAAAAGAACATATGCTTCTTCACTCTTTTTTTCTAAAGTTGTAAACTCCTTTAATAGTAGTGAATATTCTTTTTGAGCAGTTTTCGCTTCAGCTAATAAATTTCTTTCTTCTACTTCGGAAAGATGTTGTTTTTCTGTTTCAATTAGTTTGTTTAGCGCTTTTCGGTTTTGTTTTTTCTCGACTAATTCAAAATTATTTAATTCTCTTGTTAGTAATTTGGAATCTTCTGAAGAAATAAATTCTGATTTTAATGTCTCATTTATTCTAACAACTTGCTTAGTTTGTTGCGTATATATTTCTTGATAAGCATTTTCATTTGCTTTTGTTGCGAAAATCCCAGCAGTTGAAAAAGCTAATACTATCCCTATTAATTCGCGTCTAATTCTCATTTCCCCCTCCTCCTAATGCTAAATTAAATCTTTCTTCCGTTTCTCAATTGATTCTCTATACCAATCTAAAGATAATTCGATATTTTGGTCATGTCGTTCATCTAATGTTAAAAATTCATAATAATTGATAATTTCTTGAATAATTCTATGGATTTCATTTTTAGATTTTTCAACATTCCAATTTTCGCCATCAGTTAAACGATTCCAAATTTCAGTTGATTCTTGTTTAAAATAACTATCTAATTGATAATCAATAAAAAAGACTAGCTCCTTATTATCAGATATTTCCTCATTATTTTTTAAAAAATTTAATAATTTTTGATAATTTTTACTCTCAACTCGTATTTTATAAGCATAATAACAACTTACTAACATACCTATAAAATAAATAAAAATTGGTTCTATTCGAAATAAATCTAGCCATACAAAACAACTAGTAATAACTAAAATTAAAAGTGAAAAGAAGATTACCTTTAACTCATAACGTTTGTGTTTCTGATACAAAGATAAAATATAATAATACTCACTCATATAATAAAATCTCCTCTTTTGTTTATGACTTCAAGTAATCATAACTTGGATATAAACAAAAAACAATCCTATAAAATTCCGTAACTATTATACTACATTCTATCATTTTAGTAGTATAATAGTTACAAAATAACGACTCCCCATGAAATTAAAAAAGTAATTTCATGAGGAGTTTTTTAATTATTCTTTTTCCCGGTCAACTCAGCCACTAACTGACTGGTTGTTTCTTGTTTTTCTTGTGCCAAAGAGGCGACAATTTTTGAACCAACAATTACGCCATCACAAGCGGCATTAAAACGTTCGACTTGTGCGCGGTTTGAGACGCCGAATCCAGCTAAGACAGGGATGGGACTTTGATCAGCGATATAAGCCAAATGCGTATCTAGTTGTGCTTGGAAAGCTTGATCAATTCCTGTTGTCCCGTTCACTGTCACGGCATAAATGAAGCCTTCACCGACTGCAAGTAAATCTTTCATCCGTTCTTTTGTACTTGTCAAACTCACTAGTTGAATGACCGCTAAGTCACTTTCAGCTAGTCGCGGTAAGATGAAATCACGATGTTCATAGGGAATATCCGGGACAATTAGCCCTTTGACGTCGGTTGATTCTAAGTCTTTCACAAGTTGATCAAAGCCATAGTGAAAGAATGAATTGGCATACCCCATCAAAATAATTGGAACTGGTGAATGAATGTTTTCCAAAGTGGCGACGATTTTTTTGAAAGTAACGCCTTTTTTAAAAGCATTTAACGCCGCTTTTTGAATAACAGGACCATCCGCAACGGGATCGGAAAATGGAATACCTAATTCAATAGCTGTTGCGCCATTTTCAGCCAACAATTGAATTTCAGCTTCTAATTGGTCTAAACCATTGCCTCCTGCCACAATATAAGGAACAAAGATTTTTTCCCCTGCGTCTTTTTTTTGTTTTAAATAAGCGGTTAAACTTTTTTCCATCCTATTTATCCCCTTCCATGCGTTCTTTGATTTGGACCACGTCTTTATCGCCACGGCCTGATAAACAAACGACAATACTTTGATCTGGTCGCATTGTTGGCGCCAATTTTACTACTTGCGCTAACGCATGCGAGCTTTCTAGGGCGGGGATAATTCCTTCTACTCGTGATAACAAGTGAAATGCAGCCACGGCTTCTTCATCCGTTACCGCCACATAAGTCGCACGTTTAATTGCCGCTAAATGGGAGTGTTCCGGGCCGACTCCAGGGTAATCCAGTCCTGCAGAAATGGAGTAAGGTTCAATCACTTGACCATCTTCATCTTGTAGCAAGTGCATCCGCGCACCATGTAAATAACCGACTTCGCCTTTTGTTAAAGTCGCGGCGTGCTCGTTTGTCTCCACACCTAAACCAGCTGCTTCGACGCCGATTAACTGCACTTCTTCATCTTGAACAAAAGGTGAAAAAATCCCAATTGCATTACTACCGCCACCAATACAAGCCATTACGACATCGGGTAATCGTCCTTCTTTTTCTAAAATTTGGCGACGTGCTTCTGTTCCAATCACACTTTGAAAATCGCGGACCATTTCTGGGTAAGGATGCGGACCTAGGGCTGAACCAATAATATAATGGGTGTCTTCAATATTAGCGACCCAGTATCGTAATGCTTCATTCACGGCATCTTTTAAGGTATGATTCCCTGAATAAACACTTTCAACTTTGGCGCCGAGTAACTCCATCCGAAAGACATTTAACGCTTGACGCTTCACATCTAGTGCTCCCATAAAAACAAGACATTCCATCCCAAACAAAGCTGCGGCCGTCGCTGTTGCCACGCCATGTTGACCGGCGCCGGTTTCTGCAATAATTTTCTTTTTCCCCATTTTCTTAGCTAATAAAACTTGCCCGAGTGCATTATTAATTTTGTGCGCCCCTGTATGATTTAAATCTTCACGTTTTAAATAAATTTTGGCGCCACCGAGTTTTTCACTTAAGGCTTTGGCATAATAAAGTGGGGTTTCACGTCCAACATAATCTTTCAAGTAATTAGCTAGTTCTTCCCGAAAATCCTCGTCATTTTTTGATTCCTCATAAGCTTGTGTCAGTTCTTTTACTGCATGCATTAGGGTTTCAGGCACAAATTGTCCACCAAATTCGCCGTAAAAGCCTTTTTCGTCTGGTTGTTGATACATATTACTTACTCCTTTACAGCCTGGATAAAGGCTCTTATTTTTTGAATATCTTTTTGACCGTTTGTTTCAACGCCACTGGAGACGTCTACTGCAAAGGGGGTGAAAAAAGTGATGGCTTCTTTGACATTTTGTGGATTTAAGCCACCTGCAATAAAGGTTCGCCGCGTTTTAAGTATGTTTTGTAATGCTGGAGTAACGCTTTGCCAATGAAAGGTTTTCCCATTGCCGCCAGCATATTTTTCGTTTGTAATCGGGGCATCTAGCAAAATAAACGCCGTGTCACTTGTTTCAATTTGTTTTTTCAAACTTGGACTTTGGCCGTTAAAACTTTGAATGATTGGCAAAGGGCTCGCTTGTTGTTCTTCTTTCCATTCACCATGGATTTGTAATAAATCCAGTTGGGCAGTTTTAGCGATATGGATCACTTCTGTCAAACTTGGTGACACAAAGACGCCCACTTTTTTGACTCTTTTCGGTACATTTTTAGTGATGGCTAATACTTGTTCTGGTGTGACTTGCCGTTTGCTTTTTGCGAAAACAAAACCTAAATAATCGGCCCCTGCTAAAACGGTCGCATCCACCATTGCTTGATCCGTTAAGCCACAAATTTTAACTTTCGTCATACGCGACTCACTTGAAGTGCTTGGGCGACTTCTCTTGGGTTTTGTGCTTTCATTAAAGTTTCGCCAACTAAAACACCATGATAATAAGGCGCCACTTTTGCAACATCTTCGGCCGTTTTAAAACCCGACTCACTAATATAAATCGCCTCACTGGCTGGTGGGGCCAAAGCGACACTTGTTTCAATACTGACGTCAAATGTTTTTAAATTACGATTATTGACGCCAATGATTTTGGCACCAATCTTTTGTGCAATTGCTAATTCTACTGCATCGTGGGTTTCAACCAATACTTCTAAATTTAAGTCACTAGCTGCTTGATATAATGTTGCTAAGCGTTCTGGACTTAAAGCAGCGACAATTAGTAAGACGATACTGGCCCCTGCATTTTTGGCCCGCACGAGTTGTTTTTCTGAAAGAATAAAATCTTTGCAAAGGAGCGGTACAGAAACGACTTGGCTGACCGACTTTAAATCTGTAATGGTTCCTTTAAAAAAAACTTCATCCGTCAAAACCGAAATCGCACTTACACCCGCCGTTTCATATTTTTTGGCTTGAGCTAAAATATCAAGATCCGTATTAATGTTGCCTTTTGAAGGCGATGCTCGCTTAATTTCACCAATTAAATGCATTTTTTCGGCATTGTTTTTTACTAAATCGTAAAATTTAGCCCGTTGATTTGGCGTTTGGAGCGTTTCATAAGGCATTGCCTCAATCTCTTTGGCTTTTTCTTTTAAAATTTTTTCTAAAAAATCCATTCTTTTTCCCCCTATTCTTAACGTTGAGCCGCCAGTAATTGTTGTAATTTATCATAGGCCGCACCAGAAGCCAAACACGTTCTTGCAAGCGTAAAACCTTCTGCGAGCGTCTCGACTTTTCCGTTAGCATAAAAACCCAACCCCGCATTTAAAACAACTGTTTCTAAATACGGCGATGGCTTATTCGCCAATACATCGACTAAAATTTGCGCATTTCTTTCCGGATTTCCACCGACAATTGCTTCAATGGGTATCGTTGAAAACCCGTAGTCTTCAGGGAATAAATCAAATTGCGTTACAAAACCTTCTTTTAGTAATGCGCATTTGGTTACACCAGCTAAATTGGCTTCGTCCATACCGTTTGCCCCATGTAAAACGATTGCCCGCTTCCGACCAAGTTTGCCAAGTGTTTCTGCTGTATTTACGATAGTATCCGCGGCATAAGTGCCCATTAATTGCGTTTGTAATGGTACAGGGTTAATCAGTGGGCCGAGCAAATTGAAAACAGTCGGTGTGGCAAGTTCTTGGCGAATTTTCATGACGGCTTTCATGCTTGGATGAAGGGCTGGTGCAAATAAAAAGGCGATCCCGACTTCATTTAACAAGTCGCCAATTTCATCCGGTGCAAAATCTAAGCGCACCCCCAGTTGTTCTAATGTATCGGCACTCCCTGAACGGCTAGATATACTGCGATTGCCATGTTTGGCCATCACGACACCACCTGCTGCTAAAACAAAAGCAGCCGTGGTTGAAACATTGAAGCTATTACTATGGTCACCCCCTGTTCCACAATTATCCATTGAATTTAGTGGCGCATTGGTAATCGTAATGGACCGTTTTTGCATGACTTGAGCAATCGCGGCTAGTTCTTCGATTCGAACCCCTTTATACTTTAAGGCGATTAACAAAGCGCCAACCTGGGCTTCTGAAAGTTGGCCATTAAAAATGGTTTCAGCGACGAGTTGCATCTCTTCAAAAGTTAAGTCTTGTCCTTGATATAATTGTTTGGTCAATTCTTTCATTTAATTCTCCTCCACGATTTTTATAAAGGCATCGATTAATATTTGTCCTTTAGGGGTTCCCAGTGACTCGGGATGAAATTGCAAACCAAAAACGGGGTATGTTTCGTGTTGAATCGCCATGACACAATCAGGCGTTTGAGCAATTACTTTTAATTCTTTTGGCAAGCTTTCCTTAGCTAGCATTAACGAGTGGTAACGCATGACTTTCAATTCGCCTTCAACTTTGGCAAATAATCCTTTTTTTTCATAATCAACAACGGATTGCTTCCCGTGCATAATTTGAGTTGCAGGGACAACTGCTCCTTTTAAGACTTCCCCAATGGCTTGATGGCCTAAACAAATGCCTAAAATTGGTTTTGTTTGGTAAAAGGTCGCAATCACTTGATTTAATAAACCGGCTTCACTGGGTGTTCCAGGTCCAGGTGAAAGAACGATACCTTGGGCTTTTTGCGCAACTGCTAGCAACGTTGGGTCATCATTTCGCAATACTTGAATCGGAACGTCTTTAAATTGTTGGACTAAGTTAAACGTAAATGAATCATAATTATCAACAAGTAAAATCATTTTTCTCCCACCTCCAGTAAGGCTTTGGCTTTTTGTAACGTCTCAAAATATTCAGCTGTTGGATCAGAATCATATACAATGCCTGCTCCTGCTTGGACATAAGCGACCTCATCTTTTAAAACGAGCGTGCGAATCCCAATCGCAAAGTCCGCTTGATTATCATGTGAAAAATACCCAATCGCGCCAGCATAGACGCCTCTTTTAACTGGTTCCCATTCATAAATCCGCGTCATCGCCCGAATTTTAGGTGCGCCACTCACTGTTCCAGCTGGTAACGTCGCTTTTAGGGCATCCATTGCCGTTAACCCTTTTTTTAAACGACCTTCCACAAGTGAAACCAAATGCATGACGTAACGATATTTCTCAACGGCCATATATAACGGAACGGTTACGCTCCCGATTTCGGCGATGCGTCCGATATCATTTCGTCCTAAGTCAATGAGCATTAAATGTTCCGCTTGTTCTTTTTCATCATTACGCAACTCTTGCGCGAGTGCTTCGTCTTCGGCTTTGGTTGCCCCTCTTTTACGCGTACCAGCAATCGGATTCGTGGTGACTTTCTCCCCTTTTACTTGGACCAAACTTTCAGGTGATGAACCAATGACTTTGGTTGATTCATTAAAGTCTAAATAGTACAAATAAGCAGAAGGGTTTGACAAACGCAACTTACGATAGTAATCAAATGGGCTTTGTTTGAAATTGGCTTTTAAGCGTTGTGATGGAACGACTTGGAACAAATCCCCCGCTGCGATTTTTTCTTTGGCTTTTTTAACGACTGCTTCAAAAGCTTCTTGAGTGAAGTTGCTCGTAAATTGTAATGATTCAATCGCAAGCGGGCTTTGCTCACTTGGATTGGGTGTTTGTAATTCTCGGGTAAGTAATTCTAATTCGCTTTCTAACGTGGCTTCATTTGCCTGGCTATACATATTTTGGACAACTAACGTCACCGTTTCTTTTTGGTGATCAAATACCACAAATTTTTCAAAAATAAGTAAATCAATTTCTGGCATCCCTAGTTCATCTATTGGTGTCGGCCCGATATCTTCGTAACAAGTAATCACATCATAGCCAACGTAACCAATTGCACCTCCTTGAAAAGGAAGCCCTTCGATTACTGCTTCTTCTTTTATGACATATTGTTCAATTTCTTTTAAGGGGTCTTGAACCGGATACGTTTTTATTGCTTGTGTTAAATGGTTTTTTACGGTTAATTCTTTTTCTTGAAAAGTTAATTCAAAGACTGGATCAAAAGCAATAATGGAATAACGACTTGATTCTTTTTCACGCGGAATACTTTCTAATAAACATTTATTTTTTCCATTCATTCTTAAAAAAGCTGAGACGGGGGTTAAACAATCCCCATTGATTTTTTTGATTTTTTGCATTTTTGTCCACTCCTTTATTCTTTTCAAAGTAATAAAAAAACCTCAGATAAGTGCTCGAAAAAAACACTTATCTGAGGACGAAAATTCGCGGTACCACCTCATTCATAAAGAGACTGCCTCTTTATGCACTCATTCAGCCGTCAATAAACGACCTTCCTCGTTATCGGGAGTACCCGGAAAGCTCCTACTTTTAATTCAGAGTTTCTTCAACTAAGCCCATTCATTAAGAAAAAGCTGTTTGCTTTTCACCAAGTGCAAACTCTCTTTAAAACTTTCATTACTTAATTACTCTTCTTAGTTATGATTTTTATATGCTCATTAAAAAAACAAACCGCCCTCAACAACGCAATCAAACACGTCGTTGAGGGCGGATAATTCCACGGTGCCACCTCAATGAATGAAAAAATTCATTCGCTTAATCAGTATCAAACAATACTGCTACTCGTTAACGGGAATCCCCCGGAAAAACCTACTAATAAAATTTCTTTCAGTCTTTCAGCACAAAAGTCCATTTCACTTCATTGATTTACTGATTCCCACCACCATCAGCTCTCTGTCAAATCGAAATCAAGTTACTTCTCTTTTGTTTCGCTTGTTTATTAAATTTTAACTTATATTACATTAAAAATAAATAAATGTCAACTGAGAAGTTGTTAAGTTTTTATGAAGTACTTTTTTCAAACCTGACTAAAGCTTATATAAAAATATGACTTTAATGTTATATCTCATTTTATTTAAATTCATATTCTCATTGATTCATTTTTTTCTTCTAAATGGATTTGATACGCTGTCAACTTCCCATCTTCCCAAGAAAGATCGATCGTTCTTTTTCCGGTCAGACGCAAACCTTTTACATACCCATTTGGCAAGAAATCAGGCAAAGCAGGCAATAAGTTTAGTTGCCCAAGCCGTTCATTAACTAATGCATTGGCAATTCCCGCGGTTCCACCAAAATTCGCATCAATTTGAAATGGTGGGTGAACGCCCCACAAGTTATCTAACGTGGAATCCACGAGCATTTTCTTTAAATACTTCCCTGTGTTGGTTTTGTCTTGTAAAATACTATAAAAATTAATAATCCAAGCACAACTCCACCCTGTTGTATGGTGGGCAAATTCACCGTTTAAGCGCTCTTCTAAAGACACCTTACTTGCGGTTATGAGTGTTTCATCGCTGTCAAAATTTTCACCAGGAAACAATCCATACAAGTGACTAAAGTGGCGATGGCCAGGTTCACTTTCAATAAACTCTTTATCCCATTCAAGAATTTGGCCTTTTTGACCAATTTGAACTTTTGCTAAACGAGCCTGCACTTGAGTGATTGATTGTAGTAAAGAATCATTCAATTTTAAAATTTGACAAGTTTTGGTAAAGTTGATGAATAATTCCTCAATCAATTGAAGGTCTAGCGCGCTATCTTTAGTAACGGCACAAGGTGGTGAGTCTTTTGTCACTTGGAATCGGTTTTCCGGAGAAGTTGAAGGCAAGCTATGATACGTGCCGTCAATTTCAACTAACCAGTCTAAAATAAATAAACACGCTTCTTTTAAAATCGGGTAAGCCGTTTCTTTTAAAAATTTTTCATCTAAATGATATTGATAGTGTCTAAATAATTCTTGGCTTAACCATAAACCTCCCATCGGCCACATTGCCCACATTGCACTCCCTGTTTCGCCAACTTTTTGGTCAAAAGGGCGTCCGACTGGATTCGTATTCATCCAGTAATCCACATTATGATGCGCAACAAACCCTTGCATCCCATAATTGATTCGTGCTGTTTTTTTCCCTTCTACGACTAATTTTTTTAACCAGTCAAAATATGGTGGTAAACAAGCCTCTAAATGACAAGTCTGCGCCAGCCAATAGTTCATTGGTAAGTTAATATTCGTTGTCCAGTTACTACTCCAAGGCGCACGGACTTCCCATGACCAAATTCCTTGCAAGTTCGCTGGCAAACTACCTTCTCTTGAAGAAGCAATTAATAAATAACGACCATATTGAAAATAAAGGGCATATAAACTAGGATCTTGGGCACCTGCTTTTAAACGAGCTAAACGTTGATCCGTTGGCAAGGCGACTTTTTGACCAAAGCCGATTGCAACGGTAGCGAACAATGCTTGGTAATCCGCCATATGTTCTTGTTTAATGGCTTCATACGTTTGCTCTTTCGTATTTTTAGCGGGTCGAATCAAACTCACTTGCAAAACGAGGGTACTTGCTTTTGTAACGAACAGTTGATTATCCATCACCTCAACTTGGCCATCCGTTGTATAAATCGCAATTTCACCGGTGTAATGCTGACCTTTCGTCCCTTGAATGAATGACTCTGGGCGCGTTGGAATGTAATTAGGATCAACATGTTCTGGACATTGACCGGTTATTTGGATTTTATTTGGCGTGTAACGAACTTGCGGATTTAACTTTGATTCAAAGGCAATCGCACATTGAAATTGTTGCCCGGTTATTTGAATAAAAAGAGCATCGTGCAGATAACTGACAAAGTACTCTCGAGTTAGTTTGTCTTGGTCCTGTCCACTTTCAACTTTCGCTATAGCGGTTGCCAAGTCCAAAGAACGAGTGTATTTTTGTGTCGTTTGATTTGGAAAGGTTAACACCAAATTACCAAAAGGCAGATAACTCTCGCCATATTCACCAAGTAAATGCTTTTCGGTCATTTGTTGTGCTTCTTCATATTTTTCGGCTAAAAGCAAACGCCGAACTTCCGGTAAGTAGTTTAAAACAGCAGGATCATTTTTGTCGCGTACATAGCCTGACCAAAGCGTTTCTTGGTTTAACCCAATGATTTCTTTTTCCGCTCCACCCCAAACCATCGCTCCAAGCGAACCATTGCCAAGTGGTAAAACCTCTTCCCAATTTCGAGCCGCTTGTTGGTATTCTAATCTTAAATCTTGTTCTTTCATTGAATAATCCTTTTCCTTTGCCTTGTTATTGTAACCGGTAACAATTTTAGCATATTTATTGTCTCTTTGTTTTAAAAAAAGAGCTTTTATGATTTTTTTCATCATAAACTCTCTTATTTTTATCTAAATATCGCTTTTATCTCTAAATAATCTTCCAAGCCATACAAACCAATCTCACGACCTAAACCTGATTGTTTATAGCCACCAAAAGGAGCTTTAAAACTTCGTGGTGCACCATTGATTGAAACGTTTCCTGTCCGCAATTGACGTGCTACTTGCATTGCTTCTTCTTTGGGACCAACGACAGCACCAGACAAGCCGTAAATGGAATCATTGGCTAGCGCGATGGCTTCTTCTACCGTTTCATAAGTCAAAACGGCTAGTACCGGGCCAAAAATTTCTTCTTGAGCAATCGTCATTTGATTGGTTACGTCTAGAAAAACAGTTGGTTCAATAAAGTAGCCTTTTCGTGGTAGTTTATGGCCACCGATGAATCGCTGAGCACCTTCTTTTTCCCCTTGAGCGATATAGTTCAGTACGGTGGCTTCCTGGGTTTTTGAAACGAGTGGCCCCACTCGGTTTTCTACTATTTGTGGATCACCAATTTCTAATTGCTGGTAATAGTCGATAAGTAATTCTTTCGTTTTCACTAATTCTGTCTTTGGAATCAGAAGTCTAGATAGTGCTGAACAAGTTTGACCTTGATTATCAATCACTGTTTTTGCGGCAAGTTCGACTGCTTTTGCCAAATCGCCACCTTTCAAATAAATTAAGGCCGATTTCCCTCCCAATTCTAAGATTAATTTTTTTACATTGGTGCTTGCTAGTGCATATAAAGATTTTCCAACTTTGGTTGAACCGGTAAACGAAATCACTGCGACTTCTGGATGATTGGCTAAATAAGCACCAATCTCGCTACCACTGCCGGTTATTAAATTAAAAACCCCCGGCGGAAAACCAACTTCTTCAATGATTTTTGCATATAAGATTGCTGTTAATGGCGTGTTCGTCGCAGGTTTTACGACAACTGTATTTCCAGCTAACAAGGCCGGTGCGACTTTTCTTTGAATTTGACTCAAAGGGTAATTCCAAGGTGTAATACAAGCCACCACTCCAAAGCCTTCTTTAACAATTGTCGCATTTTCGCGGGTTTCTTCAAAGTTATAAGAAGTAAATTCTTCGAGTAAACTCGTCAACTCCCGAATCGGACCACCTACTTGCACACTGCGAGTAAACTCAAATGCTGAACCGAGTTCTAACTGAATCGTTTGCGCCAATTCTTCTTGATATTTTATCAACGCTTCTTTTAATCGTAAAAAATAAGCTTGTCTTTCTCGTGGCTTAAGTGCTTGCCATTTAGGGAACGCTTTTTTGGCAGCAATGACCGCTTGATCAACTTCATTTGCCGTTGCTTGAATGACTTTGGCTACGACTTCTTCTGTAGCCGGGTTTAAAATTGGCGAGAAAGTATTAGACTCACCCGTATGCCACCGTCCATCGTAAAATAATTGGGCGACTATTTCCATCGTTATTCCCTCCTTATAAAATAGTAAAAAAGCGATGATTCTTCATTAAAAGATCGGTCTTCCTCTTCATTTTTTTCGAAAGTTCCTTCGCAAAAAACTGGACTGTCCTTACTCTTCAAACAAACTAAATCATCGCTTTATTCATTTTTACAATAGTTCTCTTCTCAACGTTGCCACGTCTTTGGGTGATAAATATTTGGGTGCGATATCAAAAACAGTATACGCACCAAATTTTTGTTCGGCTGCTAATTTCACACAAGCACGGGCATACGCCACAAGCACGCTTGCTGTAAATTCTGGGTTACTACCTAAATATAAATTGTATTCAATTGCTTGTTTTGTCTCGCCATTGGTTACGCCTGTATGTAATACTGTTCCACCATGCGGCATGGCTTTATGGTTTTGATTGAGTTCTTCTTGTGAAATAAAGTGAACTTCCGTATCATAATCAGCAAAATAATTAGGCATTGATACAATTTCTTCGCGAATTTTTTCAGCGTCTACGCCAGCTTCTAACACGACAAAACATTCACGAAAATGTTTATCACGGGTCGTTAATTCTAATGTTTCGCCCGCTTTTAATTTCTCAATTACTTCGGTATTGGGAATGGTATATTGTGTTGCATCGGCCACCCCGTTAATTCTTCTAAGGGCATCTGAATGGCCTTGGCTGACCCCTTTTCCCCAAAAAGTATTGGTTTGACCTTGTGGTAAAATACTTTGAGCATACAAACGGTTCAAACTAAATAACCCTGGATCCCAACCAGTTGAAATCACCGATACTTTCTGGTGTTCTCTAGCTACTGCATCAACTTTAGCAAAATGCTCTGGTATTTTCGCATGCGTATCAAAGCTATCCACGGTATTAAAATGGTGCGTAATTTCTGGTGTTTGTTCAGGCAAATCGGTTGCAGATCCCCCACATAAAATACAAACATCAATTTCCAATTGATAGTTAATTAACTCATCCATTCGAAAAACAGCGGCTCCCAATGTTTTCACTGTTTCTGGTGAGCGACGGGTAAAGACGCCCATAACTTCCATATCTGGTGTTTGCTTAACCGCAAGCTCCACCCCACGTCCTAAATTTCCATATCCGACAATTGCTACTTTGACCATTCTCCACCACTCCTTCTCACAGTTAAACTAATTATACTATAAAGATGGTAAAATGATGAGATTTTTTTTAATTTAATAAATACTTAATGCATCTTCTGGTAACTGCTGCACATGAAATAAAAATTCGCATGCCGCATCGGCTTCGTTTTGATTATAAGTAAATCCTGCTTTCTCTCCGACAAAATGAGCTGTTTGTTCAAACAAAGCCACCATTTGCCTAACTGCTTCCCATGCTTCGTCAACATCTGCTCGAAAATAAGTTGCTAAATATTGGTCCCACTCTTCTTGACTTAACCAACGTGGCAAATATTTCCCCGACTTCCCAATGCTGACCGAATAGTCCGTCAAAACCCCTACTTTCCAGGCCAACATTTGCTCAAGTTCTTTGCGTAAAACTTGATTTACCATCTCTTGAACAACAGTCAACTCTTTTCGCCAAAGTCCTTTTGCTAAATTATTACTACACCACCAAAACTCATTACAAGAAGCTAAGTACGCTTCTTTTGTTGGGGGCTTCACTTGATAGTCTCGATCAGAAGCTGGTGGAATTTTTGGTAATGTTTGGTTTTTATTGAGTAAAATCGTTGTCAAAGAATCTTCCCATATTTTTTGACGCGCATAATCAACGGATTCAACATGTAAATCAATACGCGTCCCATCACAAAACTGAATCAACCAACCATATGTTTCTTCGTGGTTTCCTTTTTCTCCTGGTGTTTCATCGGGTAATTGAAAATACATGATTTCTCCAAGTTTTCTTAGCCAATTTTGGTCTTCAATCCACGGTTTTGTTGCTTTTACTACAAAAACAAGGTCATAATCTTGAAAAATATCTTTAGGGGCATTCACATTTACTCGTGAACCATTTTGATAAAGCGCTTGAATTCGATCATCTTCTTTAGCTATACCTAAAACCATTTGATAAATTTCTTCTTCGCTACGCAATCTGCTTACTCCTTTTGATTTAAGTTTATTAATGATAAAAATCTAATGAAAAAAATAAGATAAAAATGATGAAAATTCATTTCAAATAGACTACTATAGTCTTGTTGTTTTTATTATAATTGAAATTTGTAGCCCTTGATAGTCTTGTGGCTATTTTGACTAAGGAGGACGTATGAAAAATAAAAAAAATATGATGTATTTAGCGATTTCGAATTTGTTTTTAGTCTTTTTAGGAGTTGGACTGGTGATTCCGGTTATTCCACAAATTAAAGAACAAATGAATTTCTCAGGAGCAGTCATGGGAATGATGATTTCTATTTTTGCCTTTGCTCAATTAATTGCCTCACCGATTACTGGTGTCATGTCTGACAAGATGGGACGTAAAAAAATGATTGCAGCCGGGATGTTGCTTTTTTCTTTTTCCGAATTACTATTTGGTTTGGCTCAATCCGTTAATGGGTTCTATTTCTCACGTGCCCTTGGCGGGATTGCGGCAGCTTTAATTATGCCTTCGGTTACGGCCTATGTAGCAGATATGACAACCATTTCTGAGCGACCTCGCGCGATGGGACTTGTTTCGGCCGCAATTAGTGGCGGTTTTATTATTGGGCCAGGAGTTGGAGGTTTTATTGCTCACTTTGGCATTCGCGCACCTTTTTTTGCAGCCGCAACGGTTGCTTTTATCGGTTTTATTTGTTCATTAATTATTTTAAAAGAACCCGAAAAACAATTGGTTGCGATTAGCGATGGACCAAAAGCTTCTATTTTAGATATTTTAAAAAACCCACTTTTTAGCTCACTCTTTATTATTATTTTGATTTCTTCTTTTGGTTTACAAGCATTCGAATCGATTTATAGTATTATGTCGACCATTAATTTTGGGTTTAGCGTTAGTGAAATTGCTTTAATTATTACCATTAGTGGAACACTTGCATTAATTTGCCAAATTTTCTTCTTCGATTGGATTGTAACGCGAGTCGGTGAAATGGGGATTATTCAACTGTCCTTTTTTATCAGCGCGATTTTTATTGGCATAATTGCAGTAACAAATAGTCATCTCGTTGTTATTTTATCAACTTTTGTTGTCTTTTTGGCCTTTGATTTATTCCGTCCAGCTGTGACAACTTATCTTTCAAAACACGCCGGTGAGCAACAAGGAACCATTAATGGTTTAAACTCTACTTTTACGAGTTTTGGCAATATCATTGGTCCGGTAGCGGCGGGTTCTTTGTTTGATGTCAACCACTATTTCCCTTATTACGTTTCAGCTGCAATTTTACTTGCTACTGGCTTTTTATCTTTATTACTAAATGGGAAACAATTACGTAAAACAGCCTAACCGACTTAAAACACCTCTTTACTTCATCAAAAAAAGAGGTGTTTTTTGTCGACAAAAGGCTTCCTATCCTCTATGCTCTAATCAGAGGTGAGCAAAAAATGAAAATTCGGGAAATTCAAGAAAAAGATAACCCCTTCGTCGCAAAAATCATTCGAGAAAACTTAGAAAAGCACCAATTAAACTTGCCTGGCACGGCTTACTTTGATCCAGAACTCGATCAATTGTTTCAATTTTACCACTCACGGACACATGCAAATTATTGGGTACTCGTCAATGAAGCCGATGAAATTGTTGGTGGCGTTGGTATCGCTCCTTTTCAAGAACATTTAGCTGAGTTACAAAAATTATATCTAGTTGAAGGAGTCAAAGGAGCAGGTTATGGCCATAAACTTTTAGAGTATGCTCTTTTATATGCCGAGCAACATTATCAAGGCGTTTATCTTGAAACATCCTCCATCTTAGCTAAAGCCAACCAACTCTATTTGAGAAACCAATTTATTTCTTTGGAACAACCACTCGGAGCAACTGGTCATACCTTAATGGATACTTGGTTTTTACGACTTTTTTAATGATAAGAATCGAGTAGGAGGGAGCGATTAACTCCCGACCTCTCACACCACCATGCATACCGTTCGGTACACGGCGGTTCAATTAAGATATATGACGCAAAGATTTGTAACGATTTGTCAGACTTTTGAGACCTCGATGACTCCAATAGGAGTTGTCGAGGTTTCTTTGTAATATTGGACTCCTTGCTACTATCCAGTAGCCTTTCCGGCTATTGGCCCATTCCCAGGCTTTACATGGTAACGTACAAACTTTGGCTAGTTTAGGTAAATAAACACCAAGTAAAAAAGCAGATCCTTTTCAGAGAATCTGCTTTTTTGAATTTACTTAAATTTTAGTACCAACCATTGGCTAACCAGAATTGTTGTGCTGCTACCCATGAACCATAGCGTTGTGCTACGTATTGGTCGGCTACTCTTTCTTGGTTTTCTGGTGAATAGTCACCGTTTAAGTAAGTATTTGTTAATTGGTAACGACCGTAGTATTGACCGTTCGTTGCTGTATATGAACCACTTGATTCTTTAAATGCAATCCACTCTTTTGCTTCTGCTTCAGAACCAGATACATTAGAAGAATAGTTATTTACTACTGGTGCAGGCGCTTGTTCAACAACGGGTGCTGGCTCGTTATATGTTTGAGCAGGAGCTGCTGCAACTGGTGTTGTACCATCTGTTGGTAAAATTAATTCTTCTCCAACAAAAATTAAGTTTTTATCAGTAATATCGTTTACTTTGACAATTTGATCAATAGCATCTACTGTACCAAAAAAGTTGTAAGAAATAGCTGAAAGTGTGTCACCAGGTTGAACAGTGTAAACTTCATCAGCGAGTGCTTCTTTCCCACCTAATAAAATACCGAAACCGGCAACAACTGCTGTGCTTAATAAAACTGTTTTTAAAGACTTCATACGAATAATTCTCCTCATCTTCTCTTGACGAATTTTGATTTACTTGATTATTTCTCTCTCAAGTACAGAAACAATACTAACACCATTCAATATTTCATAGGTGATAAGGACTTTACAACTCGTTACGAAAAAGACGATTTGTTTACGTTAAACAAAAAAGAAGTGTATTCCCTGATTTATCAACCTTTTCAGCAATCTTTTTTTCTTATTTTTTTATTAAAATCATAAAAAAATTTTCTTTTACCCAAAAAAAGCGACAAATATTACAAAAAAAGCCTAATTTTACCTCCTTGTAATTTTTCAAGTTTTCTTTTTTGGCCTTTTTTTAGACAAAAAAACATGCCTGTGGTACTCCCCCTTAAAAATTAGTACAAAAAAGCGAATTTTTTGGGGTGTTGCACCACTAGGGCATATTTTTTTCTATCCTCGATACTTAATGGCTAATCCTTTCAGGAAGTTCCGGGCATAACGATCACCGCAAATTTGATAATTCCGGTGGCCTTCTTTACGTAAAATAGCGCTCAATTCGCTATTCGATGCATATACTCCAGCTAAACGTAAAATATCTAAAATATCATCACTCGTTAAAGTTAATGCAATACGAACTTTTTTTAGTAGTACATTATTAACATTGCCTTGGGTTGTCATTAAAAAGGTTGGTTGTGGTTCCACGCCATTTTTGGCTGGAGCTTTCCCACGTTTAAAAGTAATTAGGCCATTCAAAAATGATTCTAACGTATGCAAATCACACGTGGCGTCTTTATCCAAGTCCTCTTCTTGTTTCGTTAACAAGGTTCGCAGTTCGTCACGAGTCAAGGGGTTGCCGCCTAATTCAAAAATCTTTAGCATATCAACGTCTTTAATATCCAAAGCATAACGCAAGCGAATTAAAATATCATTATTATTCATTTTGTTCCTCCGTTAAATCATTGAGTGAACTAGGAAACTCTAGTCCCTCTGTATTCGTGGGTTCGCAGTTTTGAATCCCTCAAAAGTCCCCCACATTTTTCCGTTTACTATTAAT
>NZ_JAFBFD010000010.1 GCF_016909125.1 Enterococcus lemanii
ATAAGTCATCCTTGATTCAGTATAAAGGACTTTTTTTGGTTTAGATAGTGATAAATGAGGTTTTTAGTGCGAAATAATCTTTGCACCACTAGTGACTACCAATAGTTTAGAAATAAGGAGATCAATCTATGAATGAACCAAAATATTGCCGTGTATCGAAAGTAATTCAAACCCATCGCATTTTTCCATTTGACTTAAATCCATTTGGTTTTTTATTTGGTGGCAAGTTGATGACGTTAATTGATGACGCGGCTTCAATTTCTGTTAGTCGCCATTGTCGTCGAGGGGCAGTAACAGCCTCTTTAGATCAGTTGAATTTTTTAAAGCCGCTTCATTCGAACCATTCTGTTTGTATCGAAACGTATATTTCTGGGGTGCATCGTAAATCAATGGAAGTTTTTGTTAAAGTCATTGGAGAAGATTTAGTCACAGGCGAACGTTATCTCGCTGCAACTAGCTTTATGACCTTTGTTGCCATTCCTTCGCATATGAATGAAGAAGTTGATTTTGTTTTGCCAATGGTTGTTCCTGAAACGTCAGAAGAAAAGTTAGTTTGTGCCGGTTATGAACAACGTCGCTTGCACCGTTTAGCCGAAAGAAAAGCTTATAAAGACTTTTCCGCGCAACTTTCGGTCGATTTACCTTGGGATTCTTGAATTTTTTTAAAATTTGAAAACTTTTCACTATATTTCAGAAAGTTTTTTTGTTATAATTACTCGTCGATGTAATGCCATAAGAAAAAAGGAGTAAAATTAATTGAAATACAGAAATGATTTACGCAATGTTGCGATTATCGCTCACGTTGACCACGGGAAAACGACCTTGGTCGATGAGTTATTGAAACAATCTCATGCTGTGAAAGAGCGTGGTCAAGATAAAGACCGCTCAATGGACTCAAATGCAATTGAACAAGAACGTGGAATTACAATTTTAGCTAAGAATACGGCCGTAGAATATAATGGTACACGTATTAATATTTTAGATACCCCAGGACACGCGGATTTTGGTGGAGAAGTTGAGCGGATCATGAAAATGGTCGATGGCGTTATTTTAGTCGTTGATGCATATGAAGGGACGATGCCTCAAACACGCTTTGTACTTAAAAAAGCTTTGGAACAAGGAGTAACACCAATTGTTGTCGTAAATAAAATCGATAAACCATCCGCTCGCCCGGAATTTGTCGTTGATGAAGTCTTAGAGTTATTTATTGAACTTGGTGCAGAAGATGACCAATTAGACTTCCCAGTTATTTACGCTTCTGCTTTAAACGGTTCTTCCAGTCTATCAGATGACCCTGCTGACCAAGAGCCTACAATGAACCATGTATTCGATACAATCATTGATCACATTCCAGCCCCAGTTGATAATAGCGATGAGCCACTACAGTTCCAAGTTTCTTTACTTGATTACAATGACTATGTTGGCCGAATTGGAATTGGGCGCGTTTTCCGTGGCACGATTCGTGTCGGTGACCAAGTTTCTTTAATGAAGTTAGACGGCACATTCAAAAATTTCCGTGTCACAAAATTACTTGGTTTCTTAGGTTTTGATCGCGTGGAGATTCAAGAAGCGAAAGCCGGCGATTTAATTGCGGTCTCTGGTATGGAAGATATTTTCGTTGGGGAAACCGTCACGCCTGCAGACCATCAAGAAGCGTTACCAATCTTACATATTGATGAACCAACTTTACAAATGACCTTTTTAGTCAATAACTCACCTTTTGCGGGCCGCGAAGGAAAATTCATTACTGCTCGTAAAATTGAGGAACGTTTAATGTCAGAATTACAAACGGACGTTTCTTTGAGAATTGATTCAATTGGTCCGGATTCTTGGATTGTTTCTGGTCGTGGTGAATTACACTTGTCTATTTTAATTGAAAATATGCGTCGTGAAGGCTATGAGCTACAAGTATCACGCCCTGAAGTAATTGAACGCGAAATTGATGGTGTAAAATGCGAGCCATTTGAGCGTGTACAAATTGACACGCCTGAAGAGTATATGGGTTCAGTTATTGAATCCCTTGGTTACCGTAAAGCAGAAATGCAAGATATGATTAATACAGGCAATGGTCAAGTACGTATTATTTTCTTGGCACCAGCTCGTGGATTAATTGGTTACACGACGGAATTTTTATCAATGACTCGTGGTTATGGTATTTTGCACCATACTTTTGATCAGTACTTACCAATGATTCAATCACAAATTGGTGGTCGTCACCATGGTGCGCTTGTATCAATTGATACTGGAAAAGCAACCACCTATTCGATTATGAGTGTCGAAGAGCGTGGAACAGTCTTTGTTGAACCAGGAACAGAAGTATACGAAGGAATGATTGTTGGTGAAAACTCTCGTGAGAATGACTTGACGGTTAATATTACGAAAGCTAAACAAATGACTAACGTTCGTTCTGCAACAAAAGATCAAACATCAGTGATTAAAAAACCGAAGAAATTAACTTTAGAAGAATCACTTGAATTTTTAAATGAAGATGAGTACTGCGAAGTTACACCAGAAAGTATTCGTTTACGCAAACAAATTTTAAATAAAAATGAACGTGAAAAAGCAGCGAAGAAAAAGAAAAAAGCAGAGTAAATTAAAAAATAAGCTTGCTGATGAATCGAATAAAATAAAGCGACAACCGACGAAAAAGGCTCTTTAACTTTTTGTCGGTTGTTTTTTTATATAAAAGTAGAAATCATTCGTTAATTAGTGTCTACCGATTCAATAAAAAAATATTGAAACAGCGGTGTTTGGCATCGGTATTTTATATAACAAGTGCACGATTTTCAACGGTAAAATACGGAAAATCGTGCACTTTTATCAATATTGGAGGCTTCTAATGCGTAAACCACAAATTTACCAGCAGCTTATTTTTGCAGATTTTGATCAACTTGTTGGCTTAAAAACGAAAATGAGATGGCCGAATAATCATGCGACATCAGTTAAAAGAGATTAAAGTTTCTTCTGAAATTGTGGGTAACTTAAAAATATCAAAACCAAAAAGATTGACCTAGTCGGCTTTCGAAAAAAAACACCTTGGACAATTCGCTTTTTGTGTTTCATAATACGGGTATGTTTCACAATAAAAGAAAATTAAATTTCCTGAAAAGTTCCAAAGAATTAACCGGTAGTTTATGCTATAATAGAAAAACGAATATAAGATAGGGGGAGTGAACATGGAACTGTCTTCAGAGTCCAAAGCAAGACAATTGCTTGAGGAAGAAGCGAATCGCATTCGGCTTTTAATTAAAAATCAAAAGCATAGTCTTTGCATTGCCCACTGCAAGGCGTTTGAAGAAGTAGTGGATACGCAGATGTATGGGTTATCTCGACAAATTGCTTTTGCCATTTCGTTAGGAGCGATTTCAAACGTGATAGGACAACAAATATTAAGTGATTTAGAAAGAGATTTAAATCAAATGTATCATGAAGTTTATCAAGATCAACAAGAAAACGAATTAGGCAAGGAGGTTTAGTCTTTGCCCAAAGAATTAAAGAAAAGACACCTGTTAGATTGGGGAATTTTATTACCTTATTTGACGTTGAGTATTATCGGTTTAATGATGGTGTATAGTACCACTTCCTATGTACAATTAATCAAAGGGGCCAATCCTGCTAAACAAGCAATCTCGCAATTGTTTTTTTGGCTGTTAAGTCTAACCGTAATTATGATTATTTATAAAATGAAAGTAGAATTTTTGCGAAGGAACAATTTAGTCAATTTAGCAATGATGATTATTACAGTTTTTTTAATCTTGGCTTTCTTTTTTGATAAAGTAAACGGTTCTTGGGGATGGATTCCTCTTCCGATTATTGGGGGAACAATCCAACCCGTTGAATTTTTAAAATTCATTGTGATTTGGTACTTTTCAGTTAAGTTAGCGAGCTGTCAAAATGTTATTCATCTTGGCTTGCTTCAGAATTTAAAAGGGACGTTATTAATTTTTGCCCTCCAGATTGTGCTTATTATGGCTTATCCTGACTTTGGAAATGCCGCGGTGATTGTTTTATTATTTATGGCGGTACTTTTAACAAGTGGGATTAGTTACTATTATACGTTACTAGCAGGTGGCTTAACGCTTGTCGGTAGTGTTATGATCGTTTTCATTGTGAATACGATTGGCTCAAAATTGTTACCTAGCCACGTAGTCTCCCGCTTTTTAGTTTTTCGAAATCCTTTCATTGACGAATACGGAGATGGACACCAAATGATTCAAGGTTACTATGCGATGTTTAATGGTGGAATTTTTGGTCGTGGGTTAGGCAATAGTATTCAAAAAAATGGCTTTTTAAAATTTGCTCATACGGATTTTGCCTTTGCGATTGTTGTTGAAGAGCTCGGTTTGCTCTTTGCAATTGTGATTTTAGGTTTATTATTTTACTTGATTACCCGAATTATCTTGATTGGCATTCGTTCAGATGATCCATTTAATTCCATGATGTGTTTAGGGATCGGTGTTTTATTTTTAGTATCAGTTTTTATTAACTTAGGTGGTATTACAGGGATTATCCCTTTAACTGGAATTACATTTCCTTTTATTAGTCAAGGAGGTTCTAGTTTATTAATGTTTTCAATTTGTATTGGATTTGTGCTAAATATTAGTGCAGATGAAAGAAAAAAACAATATCGATTGAAGTAAATTTTGAAGGAGTGGTTAAATGAAAAAAATATTGGTGGCTAACCGAGGAGAAATTGCAACGCGCGTTTTACGTGCTGGAGCAGAATTAAAAATAAAGACGGTTGCAATTTATGCAGCAGAAGACGAATATTCTGTTCATCGCTTTAAAGCAGATGAAGCTTACTTGGTTGGTAAGGGAAAACGTCCAATTGATGCATACCTTGATATTGAAGATATCATTCGAATTGCTAAAGAATCTGGGGCCGAAGCGATTCACCCGGGTTATGGCTTTTTATCAGAGAACTTAGAATTTGCTAAACGATGTGCAGAAGAGGGCTTGATTTTTATCGGTCCAAGCACCCACCATTTAGATATCTTTGGTGATAAAATTAAAGCCAAACAAGCGGCTTTAGAAGCAGGTATCCCATCCATCCCTGGTTCGGATGGCCCGGTATCTACGGTTGATGAAGTGGTTGCATTTGCAAAAGAATATGGTTACCCTGTGATGATTAAGGCGGCTTTAGGTGGTGGCGGCCGTGGGATGCGAGTTGCCCACAATGAGCATGAAGCAAGAGATGGGTACGAACGTGCTAAAAGTGAAGCGAAAGCGGCTTTTGGTAGTGATGAAGTGTATGTTGAAAAGTATATTAGTCAACCAAAACACATTGAAGTACAAATTTTAGGCGATACACATGGAAATGTCATGCACTTATTTGAGCGTGATTGTTCGGTTCAACGTCGTCACCAAAAAGTAGTTGAAGTAGCCCCTTGTGTGTCGATGAATGACGAACAACGAGAAGAAATTTGCCAAGCGGCTGTTCGATTAATGAAACACGTGGGCTATGTTAATGCGGGAACGGTTGAATTTTTAGTTGAAGGAGATCATTTCTACTTTATTGAAGTCAATCCGCGTGTGCAAGTAGAGCATACAATTACCGAATTAATTACAGATGTAGATATTGTAACGAGTCAAATTTTGATTGCTCAAGGAAAAGACTTACATAAAGAAATTGGCATTCCAACCCAAGATCAATTAACTTATGAAGGTTCAGCCATTCAATGTCGAATTACAACAGAAGATCCATTGAACGACTTTTTACCTGATACAGGTAAGATTGATACTTATCGTTCGCCAGGTGGCTTCGGGGTTCGTTTAGACGTTGGTAATGCGTATGCTGGTGCCGTTGTTACGCCTTACTTTGATTCCTTACTTGTAAAAGTTTGTACACATGGCGCCACCTATGCACAAGCAACGCAAAAAATGGAACGTTGCTTACGTGAATTTAGGATTCGTGGAGTAGAAACGAATATTCCATTTATGCGAAATGTGATTCGACACCCAGAGTTTCAATCTGGTTTAGCTAAGACCACTTTTATTGATACAACTCCTGAGTTGTTTGAGTTCCCACAAATGCGTGACCGCGGGAATAA
The DNA here is from genome assembly GCF_016909125.1 of Enterococcus lemanii. Lineage (GTDB taxonomy): Bacteria > Bacillota > Bacilli > Lactobacillales > Enterococcaceae > Enterococcus_I > Enterococcus_I lemanii. The sequence continues at coordinate 6,051 of NZ_JAFBFD010000010.1, forward strand.
AACTATGAAATACATCGCAGAAATTACGGTAAATGGCTTCCCCGGTATTGAAAAGCAAACGAAAAAATATTTTGATGCGCCTCGTCGACCAAAGAAAATGGAAATGTTACCGACCTTCCGTTCTGCTAAAAATATTTTAGATGAAGAAGGGGCCGATGCCGTTGTTGCTTGGGTCAAAGAGCAAAAGAATGTCTTATTAACCGATACGACCTTCCGTGATGCTCACCAAAGTCTACTTGCAACGCGTGTGCGAACAAAAGATATTGCCGCGATAGCAAGCCAAACCGAGCAAGCCATTCCACAATTGTTCTCAAGCGAAATGTGGGGAGGCGCGACTTTTGACGTATCTTATCGCTTCTTAACCGAAGACCCATGGGAAAGATTACGGACATTACGCAAAAAGATGCCAAATACTTTACTGCAAATGTTATTTAGAGGATCAAATGCGGTTGGGTATTCAAATTACCCAGATAACGTCCTTGTGGCATTCATCAATGAAGCGGCTTCACAAGGAATTGATGTTTTCCGAATTTTTGATAGCTTAAACTGGATTCCGCAAATGGAAAAAAGTATTCAAGCGGTTCGTGATGCTGGTAAAATTGCTGAAGCAGCCATTTGTTATACGGGTGATATTAATGACCCAAGCCGAGCGAAATACAACGTGAAATACTACATTGATATGGCTAAAGAACTACAAGCATTGGGTGCACATACAATTGCAATTAAAGACATGGCGGGGTTATTAAAACCACAAGCTTCTTATCGTTTAATTAGCGAATTAAAAGCGGCCATCGATTTGCCGATTCATTTGCACACACATGATACGAGCGGAAATGGGATTATTACGTACTCTGCTGCTGTAACAGCGGGCGTTGACATTGTCGATGTCGCGATGAGTGCGATGAGTAGTCATACGAGCCAACCAAGCTTAAGTAGTTTGTATTACGCTTTAGTTAACGGAAAACGTGTTCCGGATATTGAAATTGAAAAAGTTCAAAAATTAAACCACTACTGGGAAGACGTTCGTCCGTATTATCGTCCGTTTGAAAATGGCCTAAATGCACCACAAACGGAAGTTTACGCACATGAAATGCCAGGTGGACAGTATTCGAATCTTCAACAACAAGCCAAAGCTGTCGGTCTAGGCGAGCGTTGGGATGAAATTACTAAAATGTATCGCAAAGTAAATATGATGTTTGGTGATATTGTTAAAGTAACACCTTCTTCAAAAGTCGTTGGGGATATGGCGTTATTCATGGTTCAAAATGATTTAACGGAAGAAATCATTTACGAAAGAGGACAAGAAATTAGTTTCCCTGAGTCAGTGGTCACGTTCTTCCAAGGTGATTTGGGCCAACCAGTTGGTGGGTTCCCAGTTGAATTACAACAAATTATCTTGAAAAACCGTCCTGCTTATACAGAACGCCCAGGTTTAAGAGCCAAAGCAGTCAATTTTGATGAAGTAAAATTAGAATTAGCCGCTTTAATTGGTTATGAACCAAAGCAAGAAGAAATTTTGAGTTACTTAATGTATCCAGAAGTTTTCTTAGGTTATCGTAAAGCTTATGACCAATTTGCTGATATAAAAGTCCTTGATACACCAACATTCTTTAGTGGTATGCGAATTGGCGAAAGAATTGATGTAGAAATTGAAAAAGGCAAGGTGCTAATTATTCGTTTAGACGATATTGGGGAACCTGATATTGAAGGAAACCGAACAATCTTCTTTAACTTAAACGGTCAACGTCGTGAAATTGTTGTTCGTGATAGTTCAATTAAGAGTAAAGTCATTACGAAACGAAAAGTAGAGCCAAGTAATAAAGAACACATTGGGGCAACGATGTCTGGTTCTGTTTTACAAGTACTCGTTAAAAAAGGAGACAAAGTAAAACGCGGGGATACCTTAATGGTGACAGAAGCAATGAAGATGGAAACATCTATTGAAGCGCGATTTGATGGGGTTGTTGGCAGTATTTATGTGGAAGCCGGCGAACCAATTTCTTCAGGTGATTTATTAATGGAATTAAAAGAAAAATAAAAAATGATTGAAGGAGACAACAACAGTGAAACGTCAAATACTATTGTTTATTAGTATTCTTATTGGTTCTTTATTGCTTGTTTATTTATATCCGGTATTTACTTATCAAAGAGCGGCAGAAACAACAATAAATCAACCTCGTTCACTACAGCCTCCTTCAACTTCTTTAAATGCAGAGGTCATTCCATCATCAGGATTGGCGCTATTTATCGGGCAAGAGCTCTCATCATTTGAAAAAGAGTATGGTACAGCTGAAGTAGTGAATGATTCAGGCTTTGGCTTTAAAAACCATATTTATCAATACGGTGAGGGCTCTTTTTTTGAAGTGACAACCACGTTAAACCAGATTACAAGTATTAAATTTATTGGTTCAGATGAAATAAAAAGCGCACCTTTTGAAATCGGCATGACGATTGCTGATTTGGCAAAAGATTATGTCATTTCTCCTAACATACAATTTAGATACAATAATGAAAAATATAGTTTTGAGTTGATGGAAGACGATTTAAACTATCGCCCATTAATGGTCTTTGATAATTCGACCTTTGCCATTCTTTTTTTTGACCAACAAAAAAATAATAGTAATTTATATGCAATCATGTACCTAGATGCGCAAACCCTCTTAAAATTAGCGCCATTTCAATTGACGGAAGGAACGCCGCTATTTTTTAGTGTGAACGAAGAAGCAAATTGGGTTAGCATTGACGTTCAAAAAAGCGAAAAAAGTCAGCGTGTCATGCAAATGTTACGCCAAAATTTTAATTTTCCAGTGTATGAAACGCAACCCCCTTTACAATATACGACGGAAGAACGATTAGGGAAATTTTTAGAAAACCCTGAAGATATTATTTCGACGGAGCGGTTAAAGAGTTATTTGCGAATTCAAGAAAATGCAGAACAACAAAAATGGGTCTTAAGTAAGCAAGAACTTGCGATTTTGTTAAAAGATTACGAGCATAAAATTCTATATGGTCATTTTGAAATGCCGGTTTATGATCCGATTTTTACGATTTTATCTTGGTATAGCAACCCTTATTTAGTTTCTCATCTTTTTTATGAAAAATCAGAAGCGCTAGGGATTGCCTTTTCAAAAGAGAATATGTTAGTCTTATTCCAAGAGATGAATAAAATAGAAGAAAGCGGGGACAACTAGTGATTTACAATGATCATTTTTTCGCCATTGAAGATCAAGTTGGACAACTTGTCAATCAAATTATTAAGAGCTCTTCTTTTAATGCCTATATTCAAGCTAAAAAAATGATGCACCATGATGCAACGGTAGCAAAATTGCGGCAAGAATTTACGCAGCATAAAGGGAGTTTTGAACGAATTGAAAGTTACGGGAAATATGCTCCTGATTATCGTGAAAAACAACGGGCCTTAAGAAAGAGTAAACGAGCGCTTGATTTGCATCCTTTAGTTGCCCAGTATCGTTTAGCTGAAACACAGTTACAAGGACTACTTGATGAAATTAGCTTAAAAGTGGCTGAGATCTTTTCAGAAGATATTATTGTCGAAACGGGAAATCCGTTTTTTGAATCGAAATCTGGTTGTAAAGGAGGGTGTTCTCATGGGTGAGTTTGTCATTCAAAAAAGAAGAGGTTTGATTGTCTGGGTTTACAGCTTGCGTCAATTAAAAAATTTAAGACGTTTTGGGACAATTCATTTTGTTTCGAATAAAATGAAATACGTTGTTTTATACGTGAATGAAGAAGAAGTCGAAGAAGCGATGGAAAAGATCAATCGATTACACTTTGTTCGTGAAATTGAGCAGTCGTATCGACCGGATATTGAAATGAACTTTGCTGATAAAATTGGCACGAGAGCTGCTTTTCAAGTCCAAGAGGATGAACCAGATTATGAAAATGAAGTAGAAATACCGGTAATTCAGTTGGCAGAAGAAGTATAAATTGAAAAAAAAGAAAAGACAACTTTGCGTGATTTGCCTAAAGTGGTCTTTTCTTTTGTGGAGGGAAGCATGATGCGCGTTATATCTGGTGAATATCGTGGTAGAAAATTAAAAAGTTTAACAGGAGACAATACTCGCCCAACCAGCGACAAGGTAAAAGAATCGATTTTTAATATGATTGGACCGTATTTTGAAGATGGAATGGTTCTTGATTTATTTGCCGGAAGTGGGGGCTTAGCCATTGAAGCCATCTCACGGGGAATGACTTTAGCGGTTTGTGTCGATCGAAACTATCAGGCGATGAAAGTTATACAAGAAAATATTAAAATTACCAAAAATCCTCAAAAATTCGAAACATTAAAAATGGATGCCAATCAAGCAATTAAGCGTTTATCTTTGGAAAAACGTTCGTTCGATCTTATTTTTTTAGATCCACCATATGCAAGACAAGAAATTGTCGATCAAATTGAAAAAATGATTGAGGGACAGTTGTTAAATGAAAGAGCAACGATTGTTTGTGAAACAGATAAAAGTGTCGAATTACCTGAAATGATTTTAAATTTGACTCAAATTCGTCGACAAGTGTATGGGACTTCGGCGGTAACGATCTATAGGAATGAGGAATGAAAGATGAAAAGAGCATTATTTCCAGGGAGTTTTGATCCATTAACTATGGGGCATCTCGAGACGATTCGTCGTGGGGCAAAACTTTTCGATGAATTGATCGTCGGTGTATTTGTAAATAGTAATAAATCTTCTTTATTTACCATGGAAGAAAAATTAATGCTTGTAAAAGAGGCGGTAGCAGATATTTCTAACGTTCGTGTAATCGCACAAGAAACAGAACTAACGGTTGTTGCAGCCGAGCGTTTAGGTGCGAATTTTCTACTACGTGGTATTCGTAGCATTAAAGACTATGAGTATGAACGTGAAATTATGGAAATGAATCAACATTTAAATCCTGAAATTGAAACCGTCTTTTTATTGGCACAATCGCAATACAGCCATATTAGTTCGAGTTTAATAAAAGAGGTTTTACTTTTTGATGGTAATGTGCAGGCGTATTTGCCAAAAAACGTTTATCAGATGATGATGGAAAAGAAGGGTGAAATCAATGAAAAATAAGGCACCAATAAAATATATTCTTCTAGGCATACTGGCATTGTTTATTGTCGCAAGTATCTTTTTACCAATTCCTTACTACATAGAAAAACCCGGCTCAACGATTGCATTAAACGAACTAGTGACCGTCAATGGGCAAAAAGATCAAGAACCAGGCTCTTTTTCCCTTACTTCAGTTGGTGTTTACCAAGCGACCTTGCTACGTGCCGCGCAAGCAAAATTTGATCCGTTTTCTGATATTGTGAGTGAAGAAGAATTTTTCGGTGATGCAACGAGTGAAGAATATAGCCAAATGCAGCAATACTACATGAGTTCTTCTCAAAATAGTGCTGTTGAACAAGCTTTGACACTAGCCAATAAACCATTTACCTTTGAATTTAAAGGGGTTTACGTGATGCACATCGATCCATCCTCGAACTTCATTGATAAAATCCATGTTGGTGATACGGTTACACAAGTAGATGGACAAACTTTTAAAAGTTCACAAGAATTCATGGATTATGTCCAAAACAAGATGATCGGTGAAGAAGTTGAAATTACCTTCTTACACAATGGCAAAGAAGAAAAAGCGAGTGGTCAGTTAATCGAATTGGCAACAAACAAAAAAGCTGGAATTGGCATTTCATTGGTTGATCATACCGAAATTTCTTCTGAAGAAAAAATTGATTTTCATGTCGAAAATATTGGCGGGCCGTCTGCCGGGTTAATGTTTACTTTACAAATTTATGAACAGTTAACCCAAGAAAATTTACGACAAAATCGTCAAATTGCAGGAACTGGAACAATTAATTCAGAGGGAGTCGTTGGAAGAATCGGTGGAATTGATAAAAAAATAGCCAGTGCCAGTGCGGCTGGAATGGACGTCTTTTTTGCTCCAGATGATGAAATTACAGAGGAGATGAAAGTGAATTTCCCAGGCATTCTTTCAAATTATGAAGAGGCAAAACGCGCAATGAAAAAATTGAATACCAAGATGAAATTAGTTCCTGTCAAAACCGTACAAGATGCGATTGATTATTTGAAAGAAACGAAAGAGTAACGACTTCTTGTTGCATCGTTCTTGCTTAGTAAAAGGATAAACCAGAAGTCATTTAAAAAAATGAATGAAAAGCACCGCTGATTCACTTGCGTCAGTCTCAAAAAATAACCGCTCTTTGATATTTAACTAGGTTATTGCAGAGGCCTATGCTAAAATATATAGAGATTGAAAGCATTATATTTGGAGGAATTAATAAGATGGAATTAAAAAGACAAAAACCGATTGTAGAATCGTATCACTTTGATATGCGTGATCCAAACATAGAAGTAGAAACAAAAATTCATGCAGGCTTTGCACCATTTCCTGCACCAGATGAAAACTATCCGAAAGAAAATAGTATTTTAGCAGCACGTTTACAATTTCAAGTTGTCTTTCCTGAATTTATGATTCGTGGCGCAATTGGTCAAGTAAACCACTTTATCAATCGTCAAGTGACAAAACAAGAAGATTTAACAAAAGAAGAAGCCAATGAATTAGTGGCACCGCTTTTTGATATGTTGCAACGTTTAACGTATGAAGTCACTGAAATTGTCATGGATCAACCAGGAATTAATTTGAACTTTAATCAAGAAAATGAATAGAAGGTGCGTTTATGTTTGCTAATAAAATTCAATTGATGCTCTATGTCGATGATGTTTTAAAGGCGAAAGAGTTTTGGCTTGCGCTAGATTTTGTTGTGATTGAAGAACAGTCAATGGATGGAACGCTGGTTGTCGAACTTGCACTAGCCAAAGGTAGTCCGATTCATTTTGTTTTATACGATCGCAAGTTTATTGAGGCACATTCACCAGAAGTCGCAACCAATTCACCTTCTTTAATGTTTTACTCAGATCAAATGATTGAACTGTATAAGAAGGTAAAAGAGCAAGGTGTTGCCATCGGGGAGTTAATCTTATTAGAAGATCAATACGTATTTAATTTTTCTGATCCAGATGGAAACTATTTTGCTGTTTCTGGGCCAATCGATTAGCTAAGTAAAAAGGGCTGTGACGAAAATGAAGTCATAGTCCTTTCTTTGGTTAAAAAGAAAGCAGGGATAAAATGAAGAAATTAATCTATGTAATTAGTGATATCCATGGTCAAATTGATTTGTTTAAAAAACTTTTAGAAGACTTCGATCCCAAGTGGCATCAACTCGTTTTGATAGGCGACCTCAATGATCGAGGGATGCATAGTAAAGAGTGTTTGTTGTTAGGAAAAGAATTAGTCGAGCAGTTTGGAGCCGTCTATTTACGAGGAAATCACGAAGAATATTTACTACAGTTTTTAAATCGCCCTGAAGACTGGTATGAAAAATATGCACGAAATGGTGGCAAAGAAACAATCAATAGTTTACTTCATTCAGGAGCAACCGAAGAATATTCTCCCACTGAAATGGGCATGATGATTCGCCATCGTTATAAAGAATTGATTGATTTTTTAATTGAACGTCCCTTTTACTTTGAATGGCAGCAATATGTTTTTGTTCATGCCGGAGTTGATTTTAAGCAAACGGATTGGCGCAAGACATCTTTACATGATTTTATTTGGATTCGTGAGCCTTTTTTAGAAGGGAAAAATACAACGGATAAAACGATTGTGTTTGGTCATACGATTACCCCAATGCTTCATGGAGATATGCAGACCACTGATTTATGGTTTTCTGATCGTAAAATCGGTATTGATGGTGGTGCAATTTTTGGCGGCTCTGTTCATGGGGTTATCTTTAATCAAGCAGGCATAGTGCAAGATATTGAATATCAAAACATGTCTGGTCCATGGCAACCAGATTTTTAAAAAACGTAGGAAAGAGTGAGTGTATGGCAACGGAATTAAACCAAGTGATTATTGATTTATTAAAGAAAGAACTACCACAATTTCATTTAGAGCAAATTAAAAAAGTTCTAAATTTATTACATGAAGGAAATACCGTTCCTTTTATAGCGCGTTATCGAAAAGAGATGACCAATGCTTTAGACGAAGTACAAATTCGTGAGATTGAAGAACGTTACCATTATTTAGAAAACTTAGAAAAACGTAAAGAAGAAGTTTTACGAATCATTGAAGAACAAGGAAAGCTAACTCCTGAATTAACAAAAGAAATTAAATTAGCGGTCAAGTTGCAAGTGGTGGAAGATTTATATCGACCTTACAAACAAAAACGTCGTACGAAAGCAACGATTGCAAAAGAGCAAGGGTTAGAACCATTTGCTGATTGGATTTGGACTTTTCCAAAAGATGACTATTTAACCAAAGCGCAAGAATACCTTAATGAAACGATTACGACCCCCGAAGAAGCATTAAAAGGTGTCCACGAAATTTTAGCAGAACAAATTAGTGACGAAGCAAAATACCGTGCTTGGATTCGCCAGTTTTTTTACCAGAACGGTCAATACGTTAGTCAAGTAAAAGATGCAAGCCTTGATGAGAAAAAAGTTTATGAAATGTATTACGACTTTGCTGAGCCGATAAAAAGAATGGTTTCGCACCGAATTTTAGCAACAAATCGTGGAGAAAAAGAAGGTATTTTAAAAGTTCAGTTAACGGTCGATGAAACAAGGATTCAAACTTATTTTGCCAAGCAATTAATTGCTGAGCCCAATTCTAGTGTCGCAGCTTTAATTGAAGCAGCGTATTTAGATGCGTATAAACGCTTTATTGGACCAAGTGTAGAACGTGAAATTCGCAATGAGTTGACCGAATCGGCGGATGAACAAGCCATCGCAATATTCGGCGAGAACTTACGTCATTTGTTGTTGCAATCGCCTTTAAAAGGTAAAGTTGTTTTAGGTTTTGATCCAGCTTATCGTACTGGTTGCAAGTTAGCAGTTATGGACGCAACTGGAAAATTGTTAAACGTAACGGTTATTTACCCGCATGCTTCATCTGAGAAACGACACGAAGAAGCACAAAAAACCTTTATCAATTTATTAAATCAATATCAAGTAGAGATGGTGGCAATCGGAAACGGTACAGCTAGCCGTGAGTCGGAACAATTTGTTGCGGAACAACTAAAAAAAGTAAAACGTGAAATTTATTATGTAATTGTAAATGAAGCAGGCGCCTCTGTTTATTCGGCGAGTCCGATTGCTCGCCAAGAATTTCCTGACTTGCAAGTAGAAGAACGCAGTGCGATTAGTATCGGACGGCGTTTACAAGACCCTCTAGCCGAACTGGTTAAAATCGAACCAAAAGCAGTCGGCGTCGGTCAGTACCAACACGATGTTTCGCAAAAACGTTTGACAGAACAACTCGATTTTGTCGTTGAAACGGTTGTAAACCAAGTTGGCGTAGATGTGAACACTGCAAGCCCACAGTTATTAGAGCATGTTGCCGGTTTAAACAAGACAACTGCCCAAAATATTTTTCATTTCCGTGAAGAAAACGGTGCTTTTTCACAAAGGAATCAACTGAAAAAAGTACCACGCTTAGGTCCAAAAGCATATGAACAAGCCATTGGTTTTTTACGCATCCCTGCCGGTAAAAATATTTTAGACAATACGGGGATTCACCCAGAAAGTTATTTGGTTGCTAGTCAAATTTTGGACGAGCTTCAAATTCAAACCTCTGAATTAGGAACAACTCAAGCGGTTGAAAAGTTAAAAGCAAGTCAGCCAAGTCAACTTGCACAAAAATTAAATGTTGGGAAAGCAACAGTAGAAGACATCATTCACGCACTAGTACAGCCAGGCCGTGATATGCGTGATAGTATGCCGGCACCGCTTCTTAGAAAAGATGTTTTATCAATGGAAGACTTACAAGTTGGCATGGAATTGAAAGGGACCGTTCGAAACGTAATTGATTTTGGTGCCTTTGTTGATATTGGCGTTAAACAAGATGGTTTAGTTCATTTATCCAAACTAAGTCAATCTTTTGTCAAGCATCCCAAAGATGTTGTTACAGTCGGTGATATTGTTACCGTTTGGGTCGAACAAATCGATATGGCTAAAGGACGGATCGCTTTAACCATGATTGCGCCGAAAGCAAAGGAAACAAGTCTTGAAAAATAATGGCTTTATTTATTAAGAAAACACTAATTTGTTTGCTATTTTAGATAAACTATTAGATAATCTATAACGTTAATAAAAAAATTAAAAGCATATTAAATGACTTGTACTGCCTTAAGAAAAGAGGAATTATGAATGTTGAATCAAGAAAATCCTACCTATCATTTTGTCGGAATTAAAGGATCAGGGATGAGTTCCCTCGCTTTAGTCCTTCATGAGAAAGGTTTTAATGTTCAAGGATCTGACGTTGAAGAATATTTTTTTACCCAACGCGATTTAGAAAAAGCTGAAATTCCATTATTTGTTTTTGATGAAAATAATATCACCCCAGGATTGACGGTCATTGCAGGTAATGCCTTTCCTGATAGTCACGAAGAACTAATTCGTGCAAAAGAACTTGGTTTAGAAATCATTCGTTACCATGATTTTTTAGGCCAATTAATCAAAAATTACACGAGCATTGCGGTGACGGGCTCTCATGGGAAAACAAGTACAACTGGTTTGTTAGCACACGTTCTTTCAGGAATTCGTCCAACGAGTTATTTAATTGGAGATGGTACGGGCCATGGTGTAGAAGCGGCTGAATTTTTTGCCTTTGAAGCATGTGAGTACCGCCGCCACTTCTTAGCTTACTCACCGAATTATGTGATTATGACCAATATTGATTTTGATCACCCAGATTATTATGAAAGCATTGAAGATGTCTACTCTGCCTTTCAATCAATGGCTAACCAAGTAAATAAAGGTATTATTGCCTTTGGTGATGATCCCTATTTACGTCAATTAAAAGCGGATGTTCCTATTTATTATTATGGTTTAAATAAAAATGATGATTTTCAAGTTCGCAATATTGAGCGAACGACACAAGGTTCCAATTTTGATGTCTTTTTCAAAGGCAAAGAAATCGGTCATTTTCGTTTGCCGGCTTATGGGCAACACAACATTAATAATGCGTTAAGTGTGATTGCTGTGAGTTACTTAGAAGGACTTTCAATGGCTGAAGTTGCCAAAGAAATGACGACCTTCAAAGGGGTGAAACGCCGCTTTAGTGAAAAAATTGTAGCAGACATGACGATTGTCGATGATTATGCCCATCATCCAGCTGAAATTCGAGCAACGATCGATGGTGCTCGTCAAAAACACCCAGATAAAGAGATTATTGCCGTTTTTCAACCGCATACTTTTACTAGAACCATTGCTTTAATGGATGACTTTGCAGAAGCATTAGATTTAGCTGATAAAGTTTATTTATGTGATATCTTTGGTTCTGCACGTGAGTCACAAGGTGTCGTAAAAATTGAAGACTTAGGTGCTAAAATTAAAAAAGGTGGTCAAGTACTTAAAGAAGACAATGTCTCACCTTTACTTGATTATGAAGACGCCCTAGTCATTTTTATGGGTGCCGGAGATGTTCAAAAATTTGAAAGAGCTTATGAACAACTTTTAAGCAGCACGACTCGTAATTTACGATAATGGCTAAAAGACTGGATAAATAGTGAATTTTCCAGTCTTTTTTGCTTTTATTTTTTGGAGAATATTTAATGTCTACCGATTAAATAAAAAACATTGAAACAGCGTTGTTTATTTGGTCAATCAAAAGAATGTAAGTTTCATGACAAGTTAACCACTGGAGGAGAAAAATGAACGTAATTATTTATCATACGAATGACTTTCACAGTAATTTTAATAATCTTAAGAAAGTCCATGCCTATATCAAAGCTAATAAAACGGCCGATGATTTGTATCTTGATAGTGGTGATTATACCGATTTATCGAGCATCATTGTACAAGCAGACAGTGGGAAATCAGCAATGCAACTCATGGTTGATAGTCAGTTAGATGCAATGAGTTTAGGAAATAATGAAATTGATTTAGGAAAAGAGGCGCTTGTTGAATTAGCCAAAAGCGGTGTGCCACTCCTATCGACAAACATTAGAGACTTGAATCATAAAAACATCGATGGTATTTTTTCATCGCTGATCCTTCAAAGAGCAGGTAAACGTTTTTTAATCGTAGGCTTATCTCCTTATTACAGTAAAAATTTTGAACATGCCTCATACGATCTCTTTTTTATGATGGGTGGTGTAACAACGGAAGAACCGATTGTTTTATTAAAAGAAGAGCTTGAAAAACAAAAAGGACAATTTGATTATGCGATTTTGCTTTCTCACAGCGGGTTGTTCGTCGATAAAGTAATTTTAGAAAAACTGCCAGAAATTAATTTATGTCTAGGGGGACATACGCATGATATTGCAACGTTTAAAGGATACTCGCAATCAGGGCAAGGGGAAAAATTAGGCAAAATTACCTTGGAAATTACAGACACAGGCATTGTTGAAAGCGAAAATATCCAAATCGATTTAATCGAGCAGTCCAATGAGCGTTTTGATACCTTATACAAAGAAGCAGAAACAACGACTACGCAAATATTGTCTCAACCACTCCCAATTATTCGTGAGTTAGCTTTTGATGCCTTGAATGAATCCGAATTAATTAACTTTATTTGCGATGCTTTGATGAAAGAAAAGAAGTCTGATTTAGCCATCATGCACACCGGAATTGCTGAACAAGCCCTGATAAATCCTGTTTCAAAAAAAAGTCTAATCGAGAATTTCCCTTCAAAGCTAAATCCAACGCAATATCAACTTTCCGGTAAAGCTATCCGTGAAGCAATTCTACTCTCTTTTGATGTTAAGCATATTAAGAACAGTGGTAAAGGACCTGGGTTTAGAGGTCGCATTTTAGGAACGTTAGGATTCAGTCAAAATGTACAGGTCGAAAAAAGTACCGGTCAAATCACGATTGACGGATATCCGTTGGAAGATGATCAAATCTATTCCGTCATTACAGACGACTATCTTCAACGAGGAAGCGGTTATCCCAGTCTAAAAGTCGGTGACCATGAAGCGACTTTTGAGCCAGGTTTTATTCGCGATCTTGTTGAAAAATATTTGTTAGATGAGGAAATATTTGCAAGCTCAAAAGTGCAGAGAGTTTTTGAAGAAGTGCTTTAAAGAAGGCATCCATTCTTTTTTTGATAGAAGTATGCGAGTGATTCAAACTTGCACTTTTTCAGACATCTGCTAAAATAAAAAGAAATTAAAACTTTTGGAGGTTACAAACTTGAACATAGGCAAGCCGCGAAAAATCGGGAAAACCATTGATGAAATTGTGGAAGGTGATTCGCTATCTGTCACAGAGTCAATTGAAGACCAACAATTATTGTTATATTTAGGTCTAACAAACGATGCCAATCCGCTTTATATTCAACACGATTATGCCAGTCAAACACCATACGAACGACCGATTGTCCCTTCGATTATGTTAATGGGGATTGTAACGAGTGCCATCTCGAAACATTTACCTGGGCCGGGTTCTCACGTGGTAAATTTTTCCGTGAATTTTGTCGAAGTTGTGCATCATTATGAAACAATTACCTTTGATTTTGAGGTAATTAAAGTTGATAAGATGAAAGAAGTCATTACCATCTCTGTTGAAGCAGTGAATATTGAAAATGATCGTGTGCTAGATGCTGTTGTGTTAGTTCAACCGCCAATTAAATTAGTAGAAAGTAGTGACGTCAATGAATAATTATGTAGTCGAGGCCAAAGGGTTAAATCAGTTTTATGCGAAAGTCTATGGTATTTTTAGTTTAGGTTTAGGAATAACTGCCATTTCTGCTTTTATTTCAATGAACTATTTTTTTGAACAAGCAGTCCATTTTTTACAATCTTTTCCGTTTGGACTGACTGGTGTTTGGGTGTTACAAATTGGTTTAGTTCTCTTTTTAAGCGCAAAAGCCAAAAATAATCCTTCACTAACGATTGCTGGTTTTATCGTTTACTCTTTATTAAATGGGTTAATTTTTTCGTTAACCTTATCCATGTATTCTGGCGCAGATGTTGCCCGAGCATTTATCGTTGCAGCAGCCACATTTGTTGGTATGTCAATTTTTGGTGTGATGACCAAAAAAGATTTAAGTGGCGTTGGACGTGCAGGAATTGGCTTATTGTGGGGTGTAATCATTGCAACGTTCATCAACATGTTCCTTGCAAGCACAGCCGTTGATTATTTCTTATCTTATGCCACGGTTTTAATCTTTGTTGGTTTAACTGCTTATGATAATCAACGCATTCGTCAAATCTATTTTGCAACCCAAGGGCAAGACAATACGGGGTATGCTGCTTTTATGGCTTTGCAATTGTACTTAGATTTTATTAACCTATTCTTATCTTTGTTACGAATTTTTAGTAGAGATTAAAAAAATCGAAACACCAGCCAAAGGGAACTTGAGCTGGTGTTTTTTGCACCAAGAATCAAATACGCCTCCAAGCAAGTTTAGTTTAAAAGAATCGCAATTATAGTGATTCTTTGTTAAAATAAAGGGATGAAGAAAAAGAGGAGATAGGTAAATGAAAAATAAATTACTCTTAATTGACGGCAATAGTGTTGCATTTCGTGCTTTTTTTGCCTTACACAATTCAATGGATCGTTTTAAAAATAGCAATGGGTTACATACCAATGCTATTTATGCTTTTCATACGATGTTTGATAACATCATGGAAAAAGAAAAACCAACGCATGTTTTAGTTGCTTTTGACGCTGGAAAGACGACTTTTCGACATGAATGGTATGAAGCGTATAAAGATGGACGTTCAAAAACACCGGGAGAATTTAGAGAACAACTGCCGTATATTCGCGAACTCATTCAAGCTTTAGGGGTGCAGTATTATGAACTGGAGAACTATGAAGCAGATGATATTATTGGCACACTTGCAACCAAAGTGAACAAAGAAGAATTTGAAGTGGTTATCTTAACTGGTGATCGCGACTTAACGCAACTTGCTTCAGAAGATATCACTGTTGATATTACGGTTAAAGGCGTGAGCGAAGTTGAATCGTATACACCTGCTTTTATTGCAGAAAAATATCAAGGCCTGACACCAGCACAAATTATTGATATGAAGGGTCTCGCGGGTGACGCGTCTGATAATATTCCAGGAGTAACCAAAATTGGTGAAAAAACAGCCATCAAGTTATTAAATCAATATGGGTCTGTCGAAGGGATTTACGAGAACATTGCTGAGATGAAAAAAAGTAAAATGAAAGAAAACTTAATTCAAGACAAAGAAAAAGCGTTCCTTTCAAAAAAACTGGCAACGATTCATACCGATTCACCTGTGACCATTCAAGTGGAAGAATTAAAATATGAAGGCAAAGATTTAGAAAAATTAATCCCATTTTATAAAGAAATGAACTTTAAATCGTTTTTAGAAAAATTAAATATCCATGAAGTACAAGAAGAATTACCAATGGTTGAATTTATAGAAGTTTCTGAAGTAACAGCGGATATGTTTACAACGGAAACGGCTTTGTATGTAGAGATGTTAGGCGATAATTACCATACGGAAGCTATCATCGGTCTGGCTTGGAAAAACAAAGACCAAGTGTATGTGACGACAGATGTGGCGATTTTGGCACAACCTATAATGGCTGACTGGTTAACCGATTCAGCGAAAAAGAAAACAGTTTATGATTTTAAACGTACAATGGTAGCCTTAAATAACCATAAGATTCAATTAAAAGGAGTCCATTTTGATATTTTATTAGCTGCCTATTTACTAAATACGACGGATCAAAGCAGTGATATTGCAGAATTGGCACAACATTACGGTTATACAGCTATTCAATCGGATGTCGGTATTTATGGGAAAGGGGCTAAAATTGCCGTCCCAGAAAAAGAACGTTTATTTGACCATTTGGCGCGAAAAGTAATTGCCATTGAACACTTAACGCCAATATTAACGGAAGAATTAGCTACAAAAGACCAGACGACTTTATTTACTGATATGGAGCTACCGCTATCTGAAGTCCTAGGTCAGATGGAAATTTTAGGTATCAAAGTGGACGCAAATCGCTTAAACGAAATGAAAGAAGAATTTTCAGAACGATTAAAGCAAATCGAACAAAAAATTTATGAGCTCGCTGGCGAGGAATTTAATTTAAATTCACCAAAGCAATTAGGTGTTATTTTATTTGAAAAAATGGGCTTGCCCGTCATAAAAAAAACGAAGACAGGTTATTCCACAGCAGTCGATGTGTTAGAACAACTACGTGAACAAGCACCGATTGTGGATGATATTTTAGTTTATCGTCAAATTGCTAAAATTCAATCGACTTATATTGAAGGCTTATTGAAGGTCATTCAACCAGACGGACGTATTCATACGCGTTATACGCAAACGTTAACGCAAACCGGTCGTTTAAGCTCGGTGGAACCGAACTTACAAAATATACCGATTCGTCTGGAAGAGGGACGGAAAATTCGTCAAGCTTTTGTGCCAAAAGCTGAAGATTGGTTCATTTATTCCGCGGATTATTCACAAATTGAATTGCGTGTGCTCGCCCATATTTCTGACGATGATCATTTAAAGCAAGCCTTTATTGAAGGACAAGATATTCATACGAGTACGGCGATGCGTGTCTTTGGTATCATGGATGCCGCTGACGTAACGCAAAATATGCGTCGTCAAGCCAAAGCGGTGAATTTTGGTATCGTGTATGGTATTTCAGATTATGGTCTTTCACAAAACTTAGGAATTAGTCGAAAAGAAGCACAGCAGTACATTGACACGTATTTTGAGCGTTATCCTGGCGTCAAGAAATATATGGAAGAAATTGTCCGTGAAGCCAAAGATAACGGTTATGTTGAGACATTGTTCCACCGTCGTCGTTATTTACCAGACATTAATTCGCGCAATTTTAATTTACGTTCATTTGCCGAAAGAACAGCGATTAACTCACCGATTCAAGGAAGTGCCGCTGACATTATTAAAATTGCTATGATCGAATTAGAAAAACGGTTGGCAGAAGAACAAATGACAGCGAAAATGCTTTTACAAGTTCATGATGAATTAGTTTTTGAAGTGCCAGAAAATGAATTAGAAAAGCTGAATTTAATTATTAAAGAAATCATGGAAAGTGCAGTGTCATTAAGTGTACCGCTGATTGTAGATAGCAGTTGGGGAAAAACGTGGTATGATGCCAAATAAAGAAAGGTGGATCTTATGCCTGAATTACCAGAAGTAGAAACGGTTCGAAAAGGATTAAGCCGACTGGTGTTAAACAAAGTCATTGAATCCGTTGATGTTTTTTGGCCGAGAATTATTGAAAGGCCAGAAGTGGAAGAGTTTAAAATGTTATTAGTTGGCCAAAAAATTGAACGAGTCGATCGTCGAGGGAAATTTTTAATCTTTAAATTAACAAATTTTGATTTGATTTCTCATTTAAGAATGGAAGGGAAATATGAATTTACGCCTACTCAAAAAGAAGAGTCTCCTTCAAAGCATGTCCATGTGATTTTCCATTTTAGTGATCAAAGTCAATTAGCGTATAATGATGTTCGTAAGTTTGGTCGAATGGCGCTTGTGCCGAAAAATCAAAGTCACGATTATAAAGGGATTCGATTGCTTGGCGTCGAACCGGTAGCACCAGATTTTCAAGTGGAAGTATTTTATCAACAATTAACGAAATCAAGTATGGCTATAAAACCCCTTTTGTTAGGGCAAAAAGTTGTCGTTGGTCTAGGGAATATTTATGTTGATGAAGCTTTATGGCAAGCTAAAATTCATCCAGAAACACGTGCGAACAGCTTAACTTATGAAGAAGCGCAACACTTGCATGAAGCAATTATTGAGGTTTTAGCAAAAGCGGTAGAAGCAGGAGGGACAACGATTCGTTCTTATGTCGGAGCTTTAGGAGAGGTTGGGACTTTCCAAGTCGCTTTAAATGCATACGGCCAAACAAATGAGCCTTGTCCACGCTGTCTAACCCCAATTGAAAAAATAAAAGTGGCACAACGCGGCACACACTTTTGTCCGAAGTGCCAAATAAGAAAAGGGTGAGCCGATGGGATTTGTATTAGGACTCACAGGCGGCATCGCGAGTGGCAAAAGTACGGTGCTCCAATTTTTCAAAGATTATCACTTTCCAATTGTAGATGGGGATCAAATTGCTCGTGAAATTGTTCGAGTTGGACAACCCGCCTTAGCAGCGCTTGTCGCACATTTTGGCCAAGAAATTTTGTTAGAAAACAAGGAGTTGGACCGAAAGAAGTTAGGTGCGCTGATCTTTGCTGATGCGACTAAAAGAAAAGAATTAGATGCTTTGTTAAATCCTTTCTTAAGAAAAGCAATCTACCAAGAAGTCGAAAAGAAAAAAAAGCAAGCGGCGTTAACCGTTGTCGATCTGCCTTTACTCTATGAAGGGCATTACGAAAGACTAATGGATCAAGTCGCCGTTGTTTACTTACCAAAAGAAAGTCAAATGCAACGTCTAATGCAAAGAGATAACTTGTCAAAAGAGGCAGCGGAACAACGAATCGCTAGTCAAATGTCAATTGAAGAAAAAAAAGAGCGCGCCGATATTCTTTTTGATAATCGAGGAAGTTTGGCTGAAACAAAGCAACAAGTCAACACTTGGTTAAAAGGTCAAGGATTTTTGTAAAAAAACATTAAAAAACTCTAGGAAACTAGGGTTTTTTTGCGACTTAGATGAAATTAGAATGAAAAACCATGTTATAATATAACTAAGGATGAAAAAAATATGTCCGAGAAAGAGAGAAATGAGGTGGGAAGATGCAGTGCCCAAAATGTCATCATAATAGTTCGAAAGTAATTGATAGTCGTCAAGCCGATGATGGACGCGCGATTCGTCGTCGTAGAGAGTGCGAAAAATGCGGATTCCGTTTTACTACTTTTGAAAGAGTTGAAGAAACACCCCTATTAGTAATTAAGAAAAATGGTACCCGTGAAGAATTTAACCGCGAGAAAATTTTAAGAGGATTAGTCCGTTCAGCTGAAAAAAGACCTGTTACGATGGATCAAATGGAAAGAATTGTTGATCAAGTCGAAAGAAAAATTCGAGAATCTGGAGACAATGAGATTCCAACACATTTAATTGGAGAATATGTGATGGAATACTTGGTTGATTTAGACGAAATTGCTTATATTCGTTTTGCTAGTGTCTATCGTCAATTTAAAGATATGTCCGTGTTCTTAAAGGAATTACAAGATATTGTTGAAAAGGCGAAAGAGAAAAATTAAAAGAAAAGGGGAGTTGCTGTGAAACATGCATTAGAAGAAATTAAACCGAACGCTATTTATCAGGTTTTTAAAGCCCTCCCCTTAACCAGTGATGGACAAAAGAGTTTAATGCATTTGTATCAACCAATTATTGGTGCGAACGCCTTATCCTTGTATTACCACTTACTAGGGGATGCCTTTGACTCGGTCGAGCAAGAGTTTACCCACTTGGATTGTTTAAATTTGTTAAACGTTGGAATGGATGATTTTTATGCGGCGAGAAGAAGGCTTGAAGGTATGGGGCTTTTGACTGTCTACGAAAAAGAAGATACGGAGTTTGGTAAGCTTTTTTTGTATCAATTAGAAGAACCAGTTAACCCGCAATCTTTTATTCAAGACATGACTTATAGCTTTTTATTGCATCAAGCAATTGGCAAAAGGCGCTTTGAACAAATGATTCGTCGCTTTGAACCCAAAACAATTGATTTGACGAATTATGTGAATACGACAGCTAATTTTACCCAAGTTTATGGACAATTAGATTTGGACCGCTTTGCTCAAGAAGCACCGCAACTAGAATTGACTGCTCAAGGATTTAAGGAAGAAAAAAATAAATCACTTCAAGTGGCAGAAAATTTATTAGATTGGGATTTCCTATTTCAATTGGCCCAAAAGAAATTTATTGCAAAAGAAAACTTTACTGCTGAATTTCGTTTGCAGCTGAGTGTGTATGCTAGCTTGTATGGTTACAAAGAAATGGAATTAATTGAATTGCTCACTCAAGTGGTCGCACTTGATACGGGCCTAGTGAATCCAAATGATTTTAGACGTCTAATTGAAAAAAATCAGCTGCAAAAACCCAAAAAAGAACAACAAGCTTCACAAAATAGTCGCCAAGACGTTGAACGTTATCGCCAGTTAAGTCAAAAAGGCTTTACGCAACGAGACTTAAACTTAATCAAAATTAGTGAAGAAACGGCACCGAGTGATTTCTTACAAGCGATTAAATTAGAAAAAAACAGTTTTGTAACCGATAGTGAAATCCGCTTACTCAAAACATTAATTGAACGCACGCCCTTAACCAATGCAGTCATTAATATTTTAATTCATTATGTTTTAGTGATTCAAAATAATAGTACTTTACAAGAGCGTTTTGTCACAACGATTGCGGCCAACTGGTCAGAAAAAGGTTTTAAAACCCCTGAAATGGCAATTGAATACGTTCGACAATATGTCCGTGAATCGAAAGAAAAGCAAAGAGAAAAAGAAGAAAAGAAACAAACACAAGCCAAGCGAACGTATGCGAAAACGCCTGTACGAAATGAAGTATTACCAGAGTGGATTATTGAACCAAAAGAAATTAAGGAAGATCCAGAAAAACAAGCAGCGATTCAACGTCGCTTGCAAGAATACTTAAAACGCAAAGAAGGTGAGCAGTGATGGAAAATATTAGTCAAAAGCTAAACCATTTATTAGACCAAAAAAATTATCGTAGTCAGTTTCAAGAAATGATGGAAGAAGTGCTGGCTCATCCAGATGTTGTCGCCTTCATGCAAGAGTATCAAGAAGTTTTAACAAAAAGTGATATCGAGCGTAGTTATGCGAAACTATATGAATTCGTGCAAGAAAAACAAAAATTTGAAACAAATGGTCAAGGGATGATTGCCCCAGGCTATGAACCACGTTTGACATTAAATTATCATACAATTGACGTGACGTATGTTCCGACAAAAGATTTACTCTTACGGAAACATCAAGAAGAAGTTTTAGGTCGCATTCAAGCATTAAATATGCCTAAAGACATTCAAAATGCAAAGTTTAGTAATTTTGAAGGAACAACTGGACGTGGCGAAGCATTGATGGCCGGGATGGACTTTGTCGAAACCTATAAAAAGCAACCGCAAAGTTTTCATAAAGGTTTGTATTTAGTGGGTAGCTTTGGGGTAGGTAAAACGTATTTGTTAGGGGCAATTGCGCGAGAGTTGGCAGAAAGTGGTTTTTCAACCACGTTAGTTCATTTTCCAACCTTTGTCGGTGACATGAAACAAGCCATCGCTAAGAATTTAGTCGGTGAAAAGTTAAATGCCATCAAAAAAGCGCCCATCCTAATGATGGATGACATTGGTGCAGAACCAATGAGTAGTTGGATTCGTGACGAAGTTTTTGGGGTGATTTTGCAGCACCGTATGCAAGAGCAACTGCCGACTTTTTTTAGTTCGAATTTTCCGATGAGTGGCTTGGAGCAACATTTAGCAGTGTCGCAACAAGGAGACAATGAGCCACTAAAGGCGAAGCGAATCATGGAACGAATTCGCTACTTAACCAAAGAAATAGAAATGTCAGGAGTCAATCGTCGCAATCCGCATTAATTAAATGGTGTAGTTGCGATTAAAAGTTATTATTTTTAGGAGGAATTTTAGATGAGAAAAATATTAATGGCAAGTTTTTTATTTGTAACAGTCGGCGTATTAACGGCTTGTTCGACAGCAAATAATACAAAACCAAGTGAAACAACGCCCTCATCAACAGTTGCATCGTCTAGTACGGAAGAAGAAAAAACAGCGATCTTCACCGCAACAGTAAAAGAAGTCACGGAACTTGATACAAAAGAAAAAGCCATCCAAGTTCTTTTAGAAAACCCTGAGAATGTTGAAAATGCTGAAGACATGTTAGTCTCGTTTAAAGATGGCGTGGCATTGAATTTAGATCCGACCACTTTTGAGTTTGATCAAAGTGATTTAATTGTAGGAACTAAAATCCAGGTAACTGTAAGTGAACATGCACCAATGACCATGTCAATTCCCCCACAAATTCCAGGTAATGCGATTTTCTTAGTAGAAATCGTCAAATAAAATAACAGTGAATAAGAAGGAGCGGTGTTTTTAGCCTCCTTCTTTTCGTCACGCTGGAGGAAATATATATTGAATGAACAAGTTTTATCTAAACGTTTACAACGAGTTGGCGCGAATGTTCCAAAAGATGCGCACTTAGCCGATATCGGTTCCGATCATGCTTATTTACCGACTTATTTAATGTTAAAGGGAAAGATTAAATTTGCCGTGGCTGGTGAAGTCGTTCAAGGCCCTTATGAGTCTGCTTTAAAACAAGTTGCTAAAAATCAATTAAGCAATAAAATTATAGTTCGCCTAGCAAATGGCTTAGCGGCTATTCAACCAGAAGACCAAATTTCAGCCATCACGATTGCAGGGATGGGTGGTAGTTTAATTCGTCAAATTTTAACAGAAGGTTTAGCGAATGGGCAATTGCGTAAAGAAGAAAAGTTGATTTTACAACCGAATGTTGGTGAAATGACGTTACGTCAGTGGCTTGTTTTAGAAGGTTATGAAATTAGTCATGAAGAAATTTTGGAAGAAAACCAAAAGATATACGAAATCATCGTGGCCAAGCCAAACCAGCCGAAAGTCTATACTGAACAAGAATTATTTTTTGGGCCATGTTTGTTAAAAGAACGAAATGAAATCTTTTTAAAAAAATGGGGCCGTGAACTTAAAAATAAAAAGCGCGTACTCGATCAATTATTAAAAGCACAAAAGACACCAAATGAAAAAATCAATGAAGTGAAAAAACAACTACAATGGATTGAGGAGGTGCTGACGTAATGGTCTATGGTCTTGACTTCATCAATCATTTTGAAAAATATTGTCCTCAGTGGTTAGCAGAAGAAGGAGATCCGGTTGGTCTACATATCGGTTGTTTGAAGCGCGAAATCAAGCGCATTATGGTGACGCTAGATGTTCGTCCAGAAGTCGTTGAAGAAGCCATTGCCAAAAAAATCGATTTAATCATTGCTAAACATCCACCGATTTTCCGACCAATTGCTCGTCTGACGCCTGACACGCCGCAAAATAAAATGTATTTTGATTTAATTAAACATGATATTGCAGTCTATGCGGCTCATACGAATATGGATATTATCCCAGATGGATTAAATGATTGGTTTTGTGAAGCGTTAGAAATAAATGTAGAAGATTATTTAGTGAAAACGCACGAAGTAAAATGGCTCAAACTGATTGTCTATACACCAAAAGAGCAGGCAAACCAAATGCGTCAAGTACTGGGGAACGCTGGTGCTGGCGAACAAGGAAACTATTATCATACAAGCTACTCAATGAATGGCTTAGGGCGTTTTACACCAAATGACCAAGCAACTCCTGCGATTGGTCAGATTAATCAAGCGGAGACGGTCGAAGAAGAACGAATTGAAGTGATCTTACCCGAACCTTTAAGCACCATCGTTTTAACGGCAATGAAAGAAGCACATCCTTATGAAGAACCGGCATATGATTTAATCAAACTTGAAAATCCACCGAAAACGTATGGTTTAGGAAGAATCGGTCGCTTAAAAGAGCCAGTTTTACTAGAAACGTTTGTTAAAAAAGTCCGCACAACCTTTGCGTTAGATGGCTTACGTTTGATTGAGCCACCGATTAAAAAAGAATACGTGCAAAAAATTGCCATTTGTGGTGGTTCGGGCGAGAAGTTTTATCCAGCTGCCCTTCAAAAAGGCGCAGACGTGTACTTAACAGGGGATGTTTATTATCATACCGCACATGATATGCAAGCAGACGGTTTGACAGTGATTGACCCTGGGCACCATATTGAGAAATTATGTGTGCCAAAGCTGATTGAGAAAATGGAAAATTGGAAATTAACAGAAGGTTGGGACGTTGAATTGCTTGCTTCAAAAACGAATACAAATCCCTTCCAATATTATTAGGAGCGAACAAAATGGCAAAATATGAAAACTTATTACCGAGATTTTTACGTTATGTAAAGACGGAAACGCAATCCGATCCAACAAGCACGACAACACCTTCGACACAAACACAAGTTGCATTTGCCCAAACTTTAAAAAAAGAATTAGAAGATTTAGGTTTGTCTGATGTTTTTTACAATGAAGCCAATGGTTTTGTAATGGCTACGCTACCAGCGAATACGACCAAAAAAGTTCCTGCAATTGGTTTTATTGCGCACATGGATACGGCTGATTTTAATGCAGTCAATGTGAATCCTCAAATCATTGAAAACTACGACGGCAAGGCAACGATTGCGTTAGACCAAGAAGGAAAATTCACTTTGAATACAGCTGATTTCCCGAACTTAAAAAATTATACTGGTCAAACCTTGATTACCACTGACGGCCAGACTTTACTAGGGGCTGACGATAAATCAGGGATTGCTGAAATTATGACAGCAATGGAGATACTACTCGCAAACCCAAGCATTGAACACGGGGTAGTCAAAGTAGCTTTTGGGCCAGATGAAGAAATTGGTGTTGGTGCGAACAAATTTGATGTTGATCAATTTGCGGTCGATTTTGCTTATACGATGGACGGTGGCCCAGTTGGTGAATTGCAATATGAGACATTTAATGCAGCGCAAGCAGACATTACGATTCAAGGAAAGAACGTTCATCCTGGTACAGCCAAAAACACAATGATTAACGCCCTTGCATTAGCCATTGAATTTAACGAAGCTTTACCAAGTGAAGAAGTCCCTGAAAAAACAGAAGGCTATGAAGGGTTCTTCCATTTGATGAGTTTAACGGGAAATCCAGAAGAAGCAAAAATGAGTATTATTATTCGTGACCATGATCGTGAGAAATTTGAAGCACGTAAAGCACTTGTTCGAGAAATTCAAGCGAAAATGAATCAGCGCTTTGATCAAGAACGAATTCAAATTCAATTAGAAGACAACTATTATAACATGCGTGAAGTCATTGAGAAGGATATGAGTATTGTTGAGTTGGCTAAAAATGCGATGTTGGCCCTTGAGATTGAGCCGATTATTGAACCTGTTCGCGGGGGGACGGATGGCTCTAAGATATCATTTATGGGGATTCCAACTCCGAATATCTTTGCAGGTGGCGAAAATATGCATGGACGTTTTGAATTTGTTTCATTACAAGCAATGGAAAAAGCAACCGACGTGATCGTTAAAATTGTTGAGTTAAATGCAAAATAAAAAATGAGTGAAATGAGCTAGGCTTGATCATCCTAGCTCATTTTATTTAATAGCGGAAAGTTTTTCTTAAAAGTTTTTTTAAAGGAGATTGAAAGAATGGATAAAATTATTTATAGTTACTTACTTCTCCTTAACCTTTGTTTGTTTTGGTTAATGGCTGAAGATAAAAGGCGAGCAATTAAAAGAAAAAGACGAATTCCTGAAAAAACATTGTTGCTTTTAGGACTAATTGGGGGTGGTTTAGCAGGCTTAGTGAGTCAGAAAATTTTTCATCATAAAACAAGAAAAAAATACTTTACGATGGTTTATCTAATTGGAGGAGCTATTGCTTTGACTCTGATTTATTATATGAGAAAATGGAGCTAAGCCAGTATCGGTAATAAGGTTGTTTAGAAAGAAGGCGGACAGATGAAATCGTTAGTTCTAAGTAAAGATTTTTTAAAAGGGATTTTATTTACTAGTTTTATTGCACTTGTTTTATATTATTTATGGCCGTCTTTTGGTGATATTTTTTTAGAGTTGAAAGAAATCAGTTTTATTTTATTATTGCTTGTTTCGTTATTAGGTATCTTATACCAGTATTTTGAAGGACAAATGGTTAAAGAAACGGTCCATAGCTTTACAAAAGAGTTTAGTGCTTTTGATGGGATGTTCGCTTCTTGTTATTCTGCTTTTTATCGTGTCGTTACTTTTGGAGCAGGTACTATTTTTGCTGAGATTAATTTTTATCACCGCAAAAAAATCCCAGTATCTCAAGGTGTAGGGGTCGCTATTTTTCGTTTTATGTTATTTAAAACAGCCGCATTAAGTATTGCTATCTTGGGTTTAATTTTCCACTTTACTTACTTTTACCAAATGTCTAGTCAAATGGTATGGTTTACCTTGCTAGCAATTATAGTGAACTTCCTGATTAATGGTATCTTAATGGTGACCGCGTTAAATACAAAACTACAAGTTCTTTTGGTCCGATTTAGCCATCGCTTTGCAAAAGGCGAAAAAGCGCGAAAATTTGTGGATCAAACTAACTTGCAGATCAATGGTTTAAGAAAGACTTTAAAAGGTGTTTTAAAAGATAAAGAACGCCTCTGCTTCATTTATTTTTGGAGTATCGTGAAAGCATTGACTTGGTTTATTTTGCCTTATCTTTGCTTGATTGGGGATCATCCTGATTTAAGTCTTGTAAAATCAATTATTTTAATTAGTTTTGTGACCGTTCTTTCCGGGATTATCCCTTCACCAGCTGGGATTGGCTCTTTTGAATTTGTCTATTTACTTATTTTTCGGCCATATGTGGGGACCGTTGATGCCGCTTCGTCGTTATTGCTATATCGTTTTGCTAGTTTTATTTTACCGTTTTTAATCGGCTTGATTTATGTAATCGTCACTAAAAAAGAAGTCATTAAAAATCACCATTAATGACCGGATGAAACAACCTATAGAAGAACTTACGTCAACCATGTGCTTTAAAAAGGTATTTGGTAAATTGTGTTGTTTTGCATCATCTAGATAATGTCTACTGAATAATTGCCAAATATTCAGTAGGCATTATTTAAGTTTTTTTAATTTTTTGTCACCGATTTAAAGGATATTATTTGACCATTATTGACCAACGGATTATAATTAAAAACAGGTGAAAGCCAAATCGATGGGAGGAAAATACTATGAATCTTGAGAAAATGACGACAACTTTACAAAGTGCATTATCTGAAGCACAACAAGTTGCCGTGACCCGCCATCATCAAGAAATTGACATCGCGCATTTATGGAAAATCTTTTTACAGCCGAACCAATTTGCTCGCAACTTTTACACCGATGCGGGACTAAACGTGGATGAACTTGAAAAGCAAGTTGATTTAGAATTGGATCGTCGGCCAAGCGTATCTGGTGGCAATGTTCAATATGGTCAATCAATGAGTCAAAACTTATTCCAACTCTTCAATGAAGCCGAACAACTAAAAAATGAATTTCAAGATGAATATTTAGCAACTGAAATTGTCATTTTAGCGCTTATGAAATTAAAAAACCATCCGTTGACCAAATATTTAGTCCAACAAGGAATCAATGAAAAAGAACTAAGAAAAAATATAGAAGAAATTCGAGGGGGCGATCGTGTGACTTCCCAAAATCAAGAAGAACAATACAAAGCATTAGAAAAATATGGCATTGATTTAGTTCAACAAGCAAAAAGCGGCAAAATGGATCCAATTATCGGACGTGACGAAGAAGTTCGAGATGTGATTCGCATTTTAACACGTAAAACAAAAAACAATCCGGTTCTAATTGGCGAACCAGGTGTTGGTAAAACAGCGATTGTCGAAGGCCTTGCCCAACGGATTGTTCGTAAAGATGTTCCTGAAAATTTAAAGGATAAAACGATTTTTTCTTTAGACATGGGTGCTTTAATTGCAGGAGCGAAATTCCGTGGCGAATTTGAAGAACGTTTAAAAGCCGTTTTACAAGAAGTGAAAAAATCAGAGGGGCGCATTATTTTATTCATCGATGAAATCCATAACATTGTAGGAGCAGGTAAAACAGAAGGTAGTATGGATGCCGGAAATTTACTAAAACCAATGCTTGCTCGAGGAGAGCTACATACAATTGGCGCGACGACTTTAGATGAATACCGTCAATACATGGAAAAAGATAAAGCGTTAGAACGTCGCTTCCAAAAAGTTTTAGTTAAAGAGCCAACCGTTGAAGACACGATTTCGATTTTGCGTGGTTTAAAAGAACGATTTGAGATCCACCATGGTGTTAACATTCACGACAATGCACTAGTGGCAGCGGCAGTCCTATCTAACCGCTACATTACCGATCGCTTTTTACCTGACAAAGCCATTGATTTAGTGGATGAAGCAAGTGCAACCATTCGTGTCGAAATGAATTCCATGCCAACGGAACTCGACCAAGTCACTCGTCGATTGATGCAACTTGAAATTGAAGAAGCGGCACTAAAAAAAGAAAGCGATGATGCTTCAAAAAAACGACTTGTCATTTTACAAGAAGAACTGGCAGATTTACGCGAAGAAGCCAATCAAATGAAGATGCAGTGGGAAACGGAAAAAGAAGAAGTCAATTTATTATCAAATAAACGAGCAGAAATTGATCAAGCCAAACATGAATTAGAAGACGCAGAAAACAACTATGATTTAGAACGAGCAGCTGTTTTACGACACGGCACGATTCCCCAATTAGAAAAAGAGTTGAAGGTGCTAGAAGAAAAAAATCAAAAAGAACAAGGGAAAATGGTGCAAGAGGCGGTAACAGAAAATGAGATTGCGACCGTCGTTGGCCGTTTAACAGGTATTCCTGTTACAAAATTAGTTGAAGGTGAAAGAGAAAAACTATTAAAATTAAGCGAAACACTCCATAATCGTGTGATTGGTCAAGATGAAGCGGTTGATGCGGTAAGCGATGCGGTGATTCGCTCACGTGCAGGTTTACAAGATCCAAACCGGCCACTAGGTTCCTTCTTATTCTTAGGACCTACTGGCGTCGGGAAAACGGAGCTAGCCAAAGCCTTAGCAGAAAATCTTTTTGACACAGAAAATCAAATGGTACGTATTGATATGAGTGAGTATATGGAAAAACATACCGTCTCTCGTTTAGTCGGTGCGCCTCCAGGCTACATTGGCTACGAAGAAGGAGGACAACTCACAGAAGCGGTTCGGCGCAATCCGTATACGATTGTCTTACTTGATGAGATTGAAAAAGCGCATCCCGATGTATTTAATATCTTATTGCAAGTGTTAGATGATGGCCGTTTAACGGATTCAAAAGGTCGAATGGTTGACTTTAAAAATACGGTGTTAATTATGACTAGTAATATTGGTTCACAAATATTATTAAGTGGGGTTAGTGCAACAGGCACCATTCCAGAAGAATTAAAAGAACAGGTTTTGGAGCTTTTACGTGGCCACTTTAAGCCAGAGTTTTTAAATCGAATTGACGACACCATTTTATTTACACCTCTTAGCTTAGAAAACGTCAAAAATATTGTGGATAAATTGATTGAACAATTATCTAAACGTTTAGTACATCAAGAAATTTATCTTCAAATTACGGATGAAGCCAAAACTTGGATTGCAGAAAACGCTTATGAACCGGCTTACGGCGCCCGACCATTGCGACGTTTTATTACTAGAGAAGTTGAAACGCCTCTAGCAAAAGAGATTGTAGCTGGCCGTGTGATGCCCAAAACAAAAGTAACGATTCAGTTAATCAATGATCAACTTGTCTTTCAAAATGAAGCAATTGAAGAATAAGTAAAAAAAGTTAGTGTAACAAGCGAATTCACTTAAAAAGCGAGCATTTCGGTGCTCGCTTTTTATTATATCCAAAATCAAAGCGGACTCGAATTGTTTTCAAAGGGCAAAGAAACTTGACTTGAAAAAAGCGTTTTTAAATGTCGAAAGTGTATTACTAGAGAAAACAGCCGGAAGTTGTTATACTACAGGAGAGAATTGATAAATGAGAGAAAAGTAAGGGTTAGTTAAGTGTTTTATGAAGAATTCGCTTTAAATCTGAGAAATAGCTGATAGAAAACAAGCGTTGTTAGGCAATAACCGAACAATCTGGAAGGTACCAACACTTATTTTTAACCTTTAGTTGAAAAGGGTAGCTGAGATGACTATAATCTCTATGTGTTAAAAAAGAAAAAGGAGCGTAAATATGAAAAAAAGTATTCCTTACTTAATTTTGACCCCGGGAATTGTTTTGTTGGTCTTTTTTCTAATGATTCCACTATTAACGAATATTTTTCCAACTTTTTTCCCAGCCAATGGAGGGATCCAAAATTATCTTCATTTTTTCCAAGATGATTATAATCGTGGGATTTTTTGGCGGACGATACGAATTTCAAGTATTGTGACACTCGTTTCTTTAATTTTAGGAATTCCTACGGCTTATTTTATTGCCGGGTTAAATAAGAAATGGCGTGGCATTCTAATGGCCATGACGTTGTTTCCATTGTTAACCAATTCGGTAATTCGAAGTTTTGCTTGGATTAATATTTTAGGAAAAAATGGTGTTATCAATAACTTACTTGTTGCCATTGGTCTCATTGATCAACCAATTAGTATTTTATATACGGAATTTGCGATTATTATTGGTTCAGTTTACTTGTTCTTACCGACAATGATTATGACGCTAGTTGGGGTACTTGAAAATATCGAAGGCGAAATGTTAGAAGCAGCAGAAACGCTTGGCGCATCGCCACTGATTGCTTTTATTAAGATTGTCTTACCGCTTTCTTTACCAGGAGCAATTGTCGGTAGCATTTTAGTTTTTACAGGTACTTTAACGGCTTATACGACGCCACTTTTATTAGGCGGCAACCAAAAAATGTTATTAGCTACTTTTCTTTATCAAAAAGCATCGACATTGGGTGATTGGAATGGGGTAGCAATTATTGCGCTCATCATGATTGTCACGACTTTGCTTGTGATGCAAGGGTTAAACTTTATTGCAAAGAAAATTGATCGGAGGGAAGCAACGAATGCGTAAACAAAAATTGATGACGATAATTGCGATTTGTGTCTTTGCTTTCTTATTTTTACCTTTAATTTTAATTGTGGTGACGTCATTTGGCACAGCAGCAGCGATCCAGTTTCCAATTAAAGGTTTTACCTTGGATTGGTATGTCAATGCACTTCGCTTAAAAACAATGATGGATAGTTTTAAATTAAGTTTACTTATTGGAATTTTA
Organism: Enterococcus lemanii; assembly: GCF_016909125.1. Taxonomy (GTDB): domain Bacteria; phylum Bacillota; class Bacilli; order Lactobacillales; family Enterococcaceae; genus Enterococcus_I; species Enterococcus_I lemanii. The sequence continues at coordinate 36,920 of NZ_JAFBFD010000010.1, forward strand.
GCGACGGTTTTAGCTTTAATCGTTGGTATCCCTGCCTCGTATGCGTTAGCGCGTTATTCGATGAAAGGCAATCAATGGATTAAGAGTTTCTTTTTATCACCTACCGTTATACCAGGAATCGTAGTGGGGTATACTTTGTTTCAATTTATTGTGGTTGCACTAGGTTTGCCGGTTTTCCAAGGGCTTTTAATTGGTCACTTTTTAATTAGTTTGCCTTATATCATTCGCGTTGTCGGTTCAAGTATGGATCAATTGGACTATTCAATGGAAGAAGCGGCTTGGACATTAGGGTGTACACGTCTGAAAGCTTTTACGAAAGTGGTATTGCCAAATGTTTCTTCAGGAATTTTTGCGGCTTTTATGTTGGCTTTTGTCAATTCATTTAATAACGTACCTGTTTCGATGTTTTTATCGGGACCAGGAGTGACGATGCTTCCGACTAATTTACTAAGTTACATGGAGTATAACTATGACCCAACCGTTTCAGCTATTTCTGTCATGTTGATGTTACTGACAATTGGATTAATGTACTTAATTGAAAAAACACTAGGCTTAGCAGCGATTGCGTAAAGGAGAAAAAGATGGCATTTGTTGAACTAAAAGATATTCGCGTCAGTTATGATGGGAAGAAAAATATATTAGAAGATTTGAATATTTCAATGGAAAAAGGCGAACTTGTTTCTTTACTTGGGCCAAGTGGTTGCGGAAAAACAACGACTTTGCGCGTCATTGCGGGTTTGATTGAGCCAAAAGATGGCACGTTTCTTTTAGACCAGGAGGCTTTAACAAAAGTCCCGGTTCATAAAAGAAATTTCGGGATGGTCTTTCAAAGTTATGCTTTATTTCCGCACATGACCATTGCAGAAAACGTCGCATTTGGTTTGAAATTAAGAAAAGAAAGTAAAGAGACGACGAAGCAAAAAGTAACAGAAATGCTCGCTATTTGTGGTTTAGAAGGTTTTGAAAATCGTTATCCAAAACAACTATCAGGTGGTCAACGCCAAAGGGTTGCACTTGCGCGTGCGTTAGTGATTGAACCGAAATTATTATTACTTGACGAACCACTATCAAACTTAGATGCAAAACTCCGGGTGGCGATGCGAATTGAAATTAAACGGATTCAGCAACAACTAGGCATTACGACAGTCTTTGTGACGCATGATCAAGAAGAATGTTTCTCAATTTCAGATAAAGTTGCGATCATGAATAATGGGGTAATCGAACAATACGATACACCGGAGCAAATTTACCGCTTACCAGTATCAAAATTTGTGGCCCAATTTATTGGATTTGAAAACTTTTTTGAAGTGAAACACAATCAAGATGGGTTACTCCAAACAAAAAACGGTTTAACGATTGCTTCAAGTATTTCATCTTTAACAAAATCAGAAGGGATTGCGACGATTCGACCAGAAGACATCCAAATTGTAGCAAAAGGCATGCTAACTGGTGAGGTCATCGTTCGGACTTTCTTAGGCAAGAGCCATCAATATGAAGTTAAAACACCATTAGGCATGCTATTAGTCAATGGTAGTGACCAACAAATTTACCAAACGGGCGATTTGATTCAATTAGATTTACCAGCTGAAAAAGTCGTATTACTAGAAAGGTAGGAAACAAAATGAAAAAGAAATATTTTGTCGGATTTGCTTTATTTGCAACACTCGTTTTAGGTGCATGTGGGAATAGTGAGGCGAACCAAGGTTCCTCTTCAAACGCTAGCGGTCAAAAAGAAGATAAAGGCTCACAAGCACTGGTTGTTTCAACATTTGGTCTAAGTGAAGACATTGTTCGCAAAGACATCATGGAGCCTTTTGAAAAGGAAAACAATGCCAATATCACGTTAGATTTAGGTAATAGTGCCGATCGCTTTACAAAACTAAAAACCAATCCAAACGCTGGCATTGATGTAATTGAGTTAGCTCAAAACCACTCAACTCAAGGCAATCAAGAGGGCATGTTTTTAGAAATTACCGAAGCTGACGTACCGAATTTAGCGCAATTAACCGAAGGCGCGAAAGAAGTCTTTGAAAATGGCGCCGGGGTTCCAATTGCTGTAAATAGTATTGGAATTGTTTATGATAAAGAAAAAGTTGGCCGAGACATTACGAAATGGGAAGATTTATGGAGTGAAGACTTAAAAGGTCAAATTTCAATTCCAGATATTACCGTAACAGCTGGACCGTTAATGCTTTATGTAGCAAGTGAATATGCGGGACAAGAAATCGCAAAAGATAATGGTGAAAAAGCATTTGAAGCGATGACAGCGTTAAAACCAAATGTAGTTAAAACATATGCCAAGTCTTCGGATTTAGCGAATATGTTCCAATCTGGCGAAATTAGTGTCGCTGTTGTGGCCGATTTTGCGGTTGATATCATTAAAGGGGCAGCAGAAGGTGTCACCTATGTGGTACCAGAAAGTGGCACTTACGCAAACTTCAACACCGTTAATATTCCAAAAGATACAAAAAACAAAGAATTAGCCCTGGCTTTTGTTAACTATCGTATTAGTGCGGATTCCCAAAAAGTCAAAGCTTTATCTTTAAATGAAGGCCCAGTTAACCAAGAAGTTATTTTGACCGGTGAAGAAATCGGACACAAAACATATGGTGAAATTGCTGAAAGAGCAAAACCGGTTGATTTTACCATGATTAATGAAAACATGGCCAATTGGGTAGACCAATGGAACCGGACAATGAATAACTAGAAAGTAGGAAAAAACATGCACGTTGATTTAGTCATAAAAAATGCGTTTATCTACCAAACACCGACACGAAATTTTGCAAAAAAAAATGTGGCAATTGTTGGCGATAAATTTTATTATGTGAGTGATGCGCGCATGGAACAATTAACGATAAAAGAAACGATTGAAGCCGAGGGTCAATATATGATCCCCGGCTTAATTGACATTCATATGCATATCGAAAGTTCCATGACTACGCCAGCGATCTTTTCTGAGACCGCTTTACGTTATGGCGTTACAACGGTCGTAGCGGATGCACATGAGATGGCCAATGTATTTGGCTTAGAGGGGTTAAAAGAGTTTATGAGTGCTCCGACAAAAATGGATATTTTTCATGCGATTCCCTCATCAGTACCGTCAACTACGCCAGAACTTGAAACAACCGGGGGAATGATCGGTTTAGCAGAAGTCAAAGAGCTACTGAAAGACCCACGTGTCATTTGTTTAGGTGAAGCAATGAACTTCAAAGGGATCGCCTATGAACCAGATTCTTTAATTCGCCAAATTATTGCTTTGTGTAAAAAAGAACGACCAACGATGCCTTTAGAGGGGCATATCCCTAAAATCTATGACAAAGAACTAGCTGATTTTTTACTAAGTGGTATTTCTTCAGATCACACCCATCAATTCCCTGAATATTTGCTAGAAAAAATCCATGCCGGTTTATTTATCGAATTCCAAGACAAATCGATTACGCCCGAAAATATGGCGGTTATCGTCGAGCATGCGTTTTATGATTTTGCTTGTTTTATTACCGATGATATTATGGCTGATGACTTTTTAACGGGGCATCTCAACAAAAATCTAATGAAAGCTGTTCAATGTGGGTTGCCAATAGAAGAAGCTATCTATATGACGACTTATACACCTGCTCGTCGGATGAGCTTAAATGATCGTGGCATGATTGCACCAGGACGGGTAGCTGATTTTATTTTGTTAGACGATTTAAATGCCTTTTTAATTGCCGCTGTTTATAAAAGTGGCGAAAAAGTTTATCAAAAAGATCAACCAATCGCTTATCCTAAGCAAATTGAGCAATTTCCAGAAAATTATTATCAAAGTGTACAGTGTAAAAAACTGACCAAAGCCGATTTAGATTTGCCAGTTGAGACAAAAAAAGAACACGTGCGCTGTAATGTAATTCAAAAAGAAGCCATAGGAACTTTCACGAAACGAATAACAAAAACACTCGCCGTTAAAGAACAAAAGCTTGCTTGGAAAGAAGCGCAATTAGCACAATTAATTGTGATGGAACGTTACGGTAAAAACGGCAACATCGGTCGTGCCTTAATGAACCAACCAATTCAAGAAAAAGGAGCCATTGCGACCACTTGGGCACACGATCACCATAATTTAATGGTGATGGGGAATGAGGAAGAATCCATCATCAAAGCGCAACATGCCTTATTAGAAATGCAAGGGGGATACGTGGTCGTCAAAGAAGGGGAAATTTTAGCGAAATGCCCCTTACCAATTGGTGGTATCCTATCTCAAGCCCCGATTGAAGAGTTAGGCCAAGCTTTGAGAAAAGTGCGAGAAGCGATGCAAACATTAGGTTATGAAAATATGAATGAAATTATGTCTTTTTCAACACTTTCTTTACCCGTATCGCCAGCAATTAAAGTCACCGATAAAGGCATGATGGATACGAAATTGCAAACCTTTTATCCGCTAGTTTTTCCAGAAGATGGGGTGTTGGTCCATGCGCCAGTTAATTAAAAATATTCATCTAATCACCAATGATGAAAAGAAAACAGAAATTGCCCAAGCGTATGTTTTAATTGATGGGCAAAAAATTGCTGAATTTGGACCAATGACCCATTCACTTCCCAAAGCTGAGGTGGTGATTGATGGTCAAAATGGCATTTTAATGCCGGGAATGATTAATCCGCATACGCATACAGGGATGATTCCATTTCGTTCATTGGGCGATGATGTTCCCGATCGTTTGCGCCGTTTTTTATTTCCACTCGAGCAATTTATGACTCCAAAATTAGTTAAAGCATCGGCAAAATATGCGATGGCTGAAATGTTACTTGCAGGGGTGACAACCTTTTGTGATATGTATTATTTTGAAGAAGAAGTCGCCCACGCAACGGACGAAATGGGCATGCGTGGTCTTGTCGGCCAAACGATTATTGATATGCCGACTTGTGACTTTGAAAATCCGATAGCCGCTCTGAAATGGACAGAAGGGTTTATCGAACGTTGGCAAAATCATCCGCGCGTAAGGCCAGTCATTGCACCCCATGCAACCAATACAAATAACGAAGAAACTTTTAAAGCAATTGTCCAAATGAGTCGAAAATATCAGGTGCCTGTCACTATGCATGTGGCGGAAATGACTTATGAAATGGAAGAATTCCAAGAAAAATATCAGCAAACCCCGATTGCCTTTTTAGAGCGATTTGGCTTTTTTTCCGAACGTTTGATTATGGCGCATTGCCTATTTATTGAAGAAAGCGATTGGCCAATTTTAGCTAAATATAAAGAAATCATCGGGATTGCGCATTGCATTGGTGCCAATACCAAATCAGCAAAAGGTGTCGCACCCGTTAAAGAAATGCGCGCCCAAGGGTTAAAGGTCGGTTTAGGAACGGACGGCCCAAGTAGTGGCAACACACTCGATTTGTTTACGCAAATGCGGATGTTTGCTAATTTTCAAAAAACTTATAATCACGATCGTAGCCTATTTCCAGCAAAAGAAATCGTCGAACTTGCAACGATTGGAGGAGCCAAAGCACTCGGTCTCGAAAAAGAAATTGGCAGCATTGAAATCGGTAAAAAGGCCGATCTTGTGCTCGTTGAAACTTCTTCAGTTAATTTGTTTCCAATCTATGATGTGTATTCTGCACTCGTTTATTCCGCAAATAGCAGCAACGTAACGAGTGTTTGGGTGGATGGGCAACAACTAGTAAAAGAAAAGAAACTAGTACAGCATGATTTACGTGAATTACGTGAAGCATTAGCCCATGAAATGACAGAGTTTGTCCAAGAAGCTGAAATTCGAGCAAAAGAAGTGGATTGAAATCTTCTGAGTGACTTCGTTAGTAGGTAAGGGAACTATAAAAAAGAGCACTTTAAAAGTAAAATACTTTTAAAGTGCTCTTTTAAATAATGTCTACCGATTAAATAAAAAACATTGAAACAACGGTGTTTGAGCTCTATATTTTATCTAACAAGTGCAAAACTATTAACGGTAGAATACTGAAAATCGTTGGATTAAAAAAGCGGCTCGTATTCCTTGGGTAGAGCTAGAAAAGAAATATACTAAAAAATTCCTTAATAAAAAAGGCAATGTTGCGCAACTTTTACGAATGGCTTTGGATGCCTTACTAATTCAAAAAAAATAAGGCTTCAGTGAATAAGAAGCCGTTATGCAAATTCAAGAAAATCCTTATTTGCAATCATTTATTTGATGAAATTACCCGATTTATTAATTGATACTTGTTACTCATTCTTTTTTTTATAAATTATTTCATATTTTTTTGTTAAATAAAGATTTTTATGCATCTATTGTTAATTCCTCTATACTAGCGAACGGAAGAGAATCATTGGCGCCGGAGCCGTGTCAAAAGATTCGATGTGAATTACGGAAGCTTGGTGCTTTAGCAACTAGCTTTCCGTTTGAAGCTCGAAAGCTGAGAGACTACAGGCTCGAAGCGGTCTCACGGCCCCTTAAGCCAATGAATTCTCGTAGGTGAGCGGCGCTTACAAATTAAATTGGGCACGTTATGAATATTTGGCAATTATTCAGTAGGCATTAAATAATTTCAAACTCGTCAATCAATGGCTTCTTGCTGCGTTTTTTCTTTTTCGTCCTCTTTTTTCAGCCAATTCATCGTAATAATCTTTAAGATTGCCGCAACGGGCACCGCTAAAAACATTCCTAGAATACCTAAGTAAGCTCCACCAATCGTAATGGAAATAATAATGATAATCGGGTTTAAGTTTAAAGCACCAGCCATGATTCGCGGGCCGATAATGTTGCCATCAATTTGTTGTAAGACTGTAAGTGAGACTAAAGTAATTAAGGCTTGACTGAGTCCACCGGTGAAAAAAGTAATGACAGCTGTTGCGATAGACGCGAAAATGGAACCAAAATAAGGAATCATATTCGCCATTCCTAAAAGCAAACCGAGCGACAAAGCAAAACGAACGCGTAAAACAGTTAAAATAATCGTCGATAGCACGGCAATAATACAAGCATCTAAAAATTGAGAAGTAACGAATTTATAAAAAACTTTATTCGTTGTCTGTAACCAAAATTTCGCTTGTTGGAAAAACTTTTCCGGTAGAATTTTCCCAAAAAAGTCATTTAAAAAAGCAAAAATCGACTCCTTATAAAGCAAAGTATAAATAGAAATCACCAAAGTTAAGAAGCTATTTAGGACGAACGAAGACAAGTTAATTGAAAATTGTCCAATCGAAGACAAGGATTGTGCCCATTTGTTTAAAGCTGTTTCAATTGATAAGTTACTTAAGATTTTTTGAGCAAATTCTTCAATTGAAAAATGCGAAGATAGTCCCTCCATTTCAATTTTAGAAGACAAATCAAGCAAATAAGTTACAAACGCGGGAATCGATTTAATTAATTCGATTGTATTCGTAATTAATAAAGGAACAATATAATTTAATAATAAAAAGACAATCGTAAATAATAATAAATATAAAAGCAACACACTAAGGGGCTGACTGTTGCGCGAGAGAAAAGTATTTGGTTTTTTTTCTAATAATCGTTTTATTCGAACTTGCGCACCACTTAATAAATAGGCAAGCACAAAACCAAGAATGAACGGCGATAAAACTTGAATGAAATTTAGAATAGCGGTATAAATTTCTTGGTAATTTGCGATTAATTTATAACCAATGATAACGAGCATAATAAAAAGAAAACGAACAATCCATTCGTTCCAGTTGGCTTGAATTTTTTTCATAGACAACACCTCCAAATAATTCAAAGAAAGGTGAGATAAAAGCGACCGCTTCACCTCACCAGACTTCGTTTAAATCAATTTATTCATCGTCGTCCATTTTTAAGACGGCCATGAAGGCATCTTGAGGAACTTCAACGGAACCAATTTGTTTCATCCGTTTTTTCCCTTCTTTTTGTTTCTCTAGCAATTTACGCTTACGGGAAACGTCACCACCATAACATTTTGCTAAAACGTTTTTCCGTAAAGCTTTAATGTCTGAACGAGCGACAATTTTTTGCCCAATCGCTGCTTGAATTGGTACTTCAAATTGTTGACGGGGGATGAGTTTTCGTAATTTTTCAACGATGGCTTTCCCACGTTCAAACGAGAAAGTACGGTGAACGATAAAGCTGAGTGCATCGACTTTTTCACCATTTAATAAAATATCCATTTTCACTAAATTACTTGGACGATAGCCAGTCAATTCATAATCTAATGAAGCATAGCCTTTAGTACTTGATTTTAATTTATCAAAGAAGTCATATACAATCTCAGAAAGAGGGATTTCATAAACCACATTTACACGGAATTCATCTAAGTAATCCATCGTGATAAAATCACCACGTTTTCTTTGAGCAAGCTCCATAACCGCACCAACATAATCGTTTGGCACCATAATTTGAGCTTTCACATAAGGTTCTTCCACGTTTTCAATTTTAACTGGTTCAGGAAATTCCGCTGGGTTATCAACCACGACTTGTGAGCCGTCTGTTAAATTCACATGATAAATAACAGAAGGAGCCGTAGTAATTAAATCTAAGTTAAATTCACGCTCTAGACGTTCTTGGATAACATCCATATGAAGTAATCCTAAGAAGCCACAACGAAAACCAAAACCAAGCGCTTGAGAAGTTTCTGGTTCAAATTGTAAAGCAGCATCATTTAATTGCAGTTTCTCCAACGCTTCACGTAAATCATTGTAACGGGACGTATCAATAGGGTATAGACCACAATAAACCATTGGTGTCATTTTTCGGTAACCATCTAACGCTTCTGTTGCCGGGTTTGAAGCAAGCGTCACCGTATCACCAACTTGCGTATCTTGAATCGTTTTAATGGCAGCCGTAATGTACCCAACATCACCGACCATTAAATAGTCTTTTTGTACCGCTTTTGGTGAAAAGACACCCACTTCAGTCACGTCAAATGTTTTTCCGTTGCTCATTAATTGAATCTTATCTCCGGGTCTAACAACCCCATCAATCACGCGAATGTTTAAGACAACCCCGCGATAAGGATCATAAACCGAATCAAAAATCAACGCTTTTAAAGGCTCTTCTAAATTACCTGTAGGAGCAGGGACGTATTCGACAATTTGTTCTAAAATATCTTCAATCCCGATACCCGCTTTCGCACTTGCTAAAACGGCTTCGCTGGCATCCAGGCCAATGACGTCTTCGATTTCTTTACGAACACGCTCCGGATCTGCTGCTGGAAGATCAATTTTGTTAATGACTGGTAAAATTTCTAAGTCGTTATCTAAAGCAAGATAGACATTCGCTAAAGTTTGTGCTTCAATCCCTTGAGCCGCATCCACGACTAAAATGGCCCCTTCACAAGCCGCTAAACTGCGCGAAACTTCATAAGTAAAGTCGACGTGTCCAGGAGTGTCAATTAAATGGAAGATATAAGTATTTCCATCTTTGGCGTCATAAGTCAGTTCAACCGCATTTAATTTAATCGTAATGCCCCGTTCTCGTTCTAGGTCCATTGAGTCGAGTAATTGGGCTTGCATTTCTCTAGTAGTCACCGTATCGGTCTTTTCTAAAATTCGGTCAGCTAAAGTCGACTTCCCGTGGTCAATATGAGCAATAATCGAAAAATTTCGAATCAACTGCTGGCGTTTTCTCATTTCATCTAATGTTGGCATTCATTTATTCCTCATTTCTTTTAGTCAGCTCTTTCATTATACCAACGAAAGAACAAGATTTAAAGCCTTTTGTTAGGCCATTTTTTTCAAAAAGCGCAGAAATTGACTGAAACTTTTGCTATACTAGAGAAAAAGCTTGAAGGAAGTGGAAACAATGGAACAAGATTTTACGGATTCACTACAAATTCGTGCCCTTGAAGAAAAAGATGTCCAGCAATTCAATGAACTTTTAAGTTATGTGTTTCAAGTGACCGAAGCAGACATTGAAGAAAGTGGCTTTGCAAATAAAAGAGAAATGATTAAGTCAAAACGTCCGATTTTAGAACTATCAAAAGTTTTTGGCTGGTTTGATCAAGAGAAACTCGTTTCACAAATTGCTATCTACCCATGTGAAGTGAATATTCATGGAACTCCCTATAAAATGGGCGGAATCACGGGCGTTGGAACCTATCCAGAATATGCTCGGCACGGACTAATGATGGAGTTAGTGACGTTGGCTTTAAAAAATATGCGTGAAAATAAGCAATGGATTTCTTACCTTTACCCCTATAACATTCCTTACTATCGTCAAAAAGGTTGGGAAATTATGTCGGATAAATTATCTTTTAAAATTAAAGATACGCAACTGCCTAAATTTGTAGAAGTGCCAGGAAATGTACAAAGACATGAAGTGGCTCATCCCGACGTCCTAGCCGTTTACAATCAATTTGCCAAAGAAAACCACGGTGCTTTAACGCGAAGTGAGTTTCACTGGGAAGAGTATTGGCGCTACGAAAATGAAGAAGAGCGAACCGCGGCTGTTTATTACGATGAAGACAATCAGCCAAAAGGCGTTTTATTTTACTGGGTAGCGGAAGAAGTTTTTCATGTGAAAGAAATGTTTTATTTGAATCAAAAAGCACGAAATGGTTTATGGAACTTCATTAGTGCACACTTTTCCATGGTTAACTGGATTGAAGGAGACATCTTTAAAAATGAGCCGTTAGCTTTTTTACTAGAAGACGGTCAAATTAAAGAAACAATTGCCCCTTATTACATGGCACGCATTGTTGACGTCGAGGAATTCTTAAAAGCTTTCCCGTTTAAATCGTTTCGCGAACCGTTTCATTTTTTCGTCAGTGATCCGATGGCTGAATGGAACGAGGGGATTTTTGGCTTAATCTGGGAAAACGACCAAGTAAAAGTTGTGAAAGAACCCGTTGGGGAACCCGTCGTTTTAGATATTCAAACCTTAACTTGTTTATTAATGAATTATCGCCGAGTAGGTTATTTAGCAAGAATTGAACGCATTACCGGAGGAAAAGGGGCGCTGCGAACACTCGAAGAAATTATTCCGGATATGGCTGCTTATTTTAGTGATTATTTTTGAGTGGACTTCGGTATTTGCTTATACTTGATTCGACTGTATGCATGCCTTGCAATTTTGTTTTAGACTGTAATAAAAAATGAAGCTTGAGGAGAAAAAAATGAATATTTATTTTGCTGCGCCTTTGTTTGCTAAAAGTGAACAATTATATAATCAGTCAATTGTCTCAGAGTTACGGACAGAGTACCCCCAGTTGAACATTTATTTGCCCCAAGAAAATGCGACAATTAATGACAAAAATGCTTATGCAAATAGCGAAATGATAGCTTTAGCCGATACACAAAAAGTTTTAGAAAGTCAACTGATGATTGCGATCCTTGATGGAGCAGTAATTGATCCAGGGGTTGCTTCAGAAATCGGCGTTGCTTATGCCAAAGGGATCCCTGTCTTAGCGTTATACACGGACACTAGACAACAAGGGGGACGACATCCGGAAAAAATTAACGCATTAAATGAAATTGGCGAAAATCAATTTCATTACCTTAATTTGTATACAGTCGGTTTAGTTAAGTTAAATGGTGCGGTTGTTTCAACGGTCGAAGCCCTAAAAGAAGCATTGCAAAAGTATTTAAAATAAAAAAAGATTTGACGCTTCTCAGGAAGAGTGGGCGTCAAATCTTTTTTTCATTTCTTGAAAATCATTGGCAGATAAACTTGGCTCAATTAAAATAAATTTATCTTGCGAGGTGTTTTTACAAATTGTACAGGCAAAGGTACTAATTATAAAATCGGCGTCTTCTCGATTCGTTATAAAACGAATCTCATAATCGGTTGAAAAATAAGATATAATTCTTGATTGCAAAAGTTTTTCAAAAGAAAACATCAAATTCGTGTCGAGATACAGTGTAATGGTTGGTAAAAAATAATCGAGTGATTTAATCAGGTGACAAGTCAGTAAATTTTGCAGCTTGACATATTCAGTGTTATATAACGGATATGTTGTGATATAAGCTTGCCAGAATGACTCGAAAACCTTATAATATCTTGGGTGAAGCGTTTCAATTGTTTTTACGGTATTTAAGGTGTGCGAACCAAAAAAGGTAAAATCTACATGAAGCACTTCATAAGTAAGGTATCCTCGAAACAAATGATTATGAATTAACTCGTAGTCACTATCATTTAACTTGCTAAAGTGTTTTTCAAATAGAGTAACCCAAGTCTGGGCGATTTCTGAATGAACAACATAACCTTTTAGGGAATCTGCTATGTCTAAGTCAAAAGAAGCAAAATTTGCACCGTAAATGGTAGCGATAAAATAAATCCAGTCGTACTCATCCCAATGAGCTAAAAAATAGGGCTTTTTAGGTAGTTGGATTAAGCTGAAGATCTCAATTATTTCATCGCTTAAGTGGATCACTCTTTTTCCGCGAATCGCTTGCTCAATAATCAAAGTGACTAATGAGATACTTTCAATATGACTGTGAATTAAAGGTAAATCTAAATAATCCAAAATTTTGACCGACTGATTAAAATAAAAATCAGGGTTGTCAATCCATTCGATCGCTGAAAACTGACGGTAAGTCGTCGATAAGGTATAAATTGCTAGTGCACGACGCATCACTTCACTACCAAAAATTTTGACTTCGCGTGAAACAGTTACGTGAATGCCATATTTGTTCGTCAAGGTATTAAAATCTCTGACTTTTCTTCTCAATTGCGACTGACTAATGTTGAGTTCTTCACAAATATCGGATGCCTCAAAAGAGTCGACATAGATAAAACGTTTTACCAGTTGGTAAGGCAGTTCGTTTTTAATGAGAGCACTCGTGACTTTTTGCAAGTTGTCTTGCGCTCTGACTAATTGAATCCCATTTCTTTTATCAATGAGTAATTGCACCGTTTGATCCGGACAGCAATCTTGAATCAGTTCGTCTAATTCACGACACTTTTTTTGTAGCGTGGATAAACTGATTTGAGGGAACTCCTTCAATAATTCTTGGAAATAAATGGGTTCAGGTTGATTATCCAAGTAGTCGAGGATATCTTGTTTTAGCCAAGTATCTTTTGTTAATCGAAACAAAAATAAAACCTTCCTTTCTTTATGTGATTAATTAGCAAATAAATAGGCCCCCCTATAGTAAAACATCGGCTGTTCTTTTTCTTTTTTAATAGTAAAACGACCCCTTATTTCGTTTGATGGTCAAACAGAATAAGAGGTCGCTAATGATAAATTCGTGAAATATTTAACTAGGTGCTTGGTTATTAAACTTTGCTTGTTTGGAGGCAGAAAGTTCAATAATCGATTGTTCATCAATAACGGTTTTTTTATTCTGTGTTTGTGCAATGTAATCAGAGTCTTCAACATCTATATCTGGCTGGTCGTCTAGGTTTAGCTCTTTTTCCATCTTATCGAGTTTGGCAAAGGGACGTTGTTTTCTTTTCTCTTCTGCAAGTTTATTCAAGCGTTCAATTGAATCAGACATTGTAACTACCTCCTTTCTTTGATATCCTTATTTTATCAGAATTCGGGTCGCAAAACAAAGATTTTACGTTCAATATTTACATCTTTGTGCTTAATAAATTGAACGCTTTTAGTATAAAAACAATTAAAAGGGAAGACGTCATGCAAAAACAATTTTTTTCAACCAAAGAAATCGCCATGTTAGCCTTGATGGTTGCTACTTGCACAGTCGGGCGCCTCATGTTTCAATTTATTCCCAATGTTCAACCGATGACCGCCATCTTTCTATTGATTACCTTAGAGTTAGGTGTCTTGCGTGGCCTAATCGTAAATCTCTTATCAATTATCATCACCAATCTATTTCTAGGAATGGGCGTATGGACGATTTCGCAAATTCTCTCTTTTTCAGTGATTATCTTAGTTGCTGGTCTATTCGCTAAAGTGGCTATTTTTAAACGACGATTGTGGCTACAAATTTTATATAGTGTCTTTGCCGGATATTTTTTTGGTTTTGTGATTTCAATCATTGATACAAAAGTTTATGGTTTAACCAATTTGTGGGCCTATTATTTGGCCGGACTCCCTTTTGATACTGCTCATGCCATGGGAAACGGGGCATTTTATTTAATATTAGCCCCAGTTTTTAAAAGACTTTTTAAAAACTATAAAAGCGAAGCAAAAAGGAATGACTCTTTTTAAAGTCATTCCTTTTTGCTTCTTTTTTTCTTTCTGGTAGTTGTAAGTGTCAAAAGTGCATCGTCAATCTCAGCAAGGACTTCTTCGTCGCTTTCGGTTTCTTTTAATAAAGTGAGCCGTTCAATGGCTTCTTCTGGCTGGCGTTTACTTAACTCTGCGATGGCCCAAACCGCTGTCCCACGAATAACAGGACGGCCATCGTCTAGGCAGGCGATAATATCGGGCAGTGCTTCTCGGCCGCCTAAGTTTGCCAATGCAATTAAGGCGTTACGCTGGAGTGATTTTTTTCCGCGCCAAGAACCAGCTAAGTGTCCAAATTGTTCTTTAAATTGACGATTTGATACGGTTAGAATTGGGACGAGTTTTGGGAAAACTTCTTCTACTTTAGGTTCCATTTCTTCATGGAAGTGGAAATCTTTTCCTTGGTTGTAAGGGCAAACGAGTTGGCAAATGTCACAACCGTAAATAACATTGCGCGTTTTCTTACGATATTCTTTTGGCATCATTCCTTTTGTTTGTGTCTGATAAGAAAGACACTTTTTAGCATCCATCCGGCCATCGCCTAATAAAGCCGAAGTAGGGCAAGCAGTAATGCAACGTGTACAATCACCACAACCATTTGGCACCGGCGTATCGGGTTCAAATTGAATATTCGTAGTAATTTCTCCTAGATAAACAAATGAGCCAAATTCTTCTGTAATTAACAGCCCGTTACGACCAATAAACCCAAGACCTGCTCTTTGGGCAACGGCCACATCGACGTATTCGCCAGTATCGACTTGTGGTCTAAAAGCCCAACTCTCCAACTCTTGCTGAGAGGAAGCTTCACTTTTAATGTATTCAATTAATTTTTTTAAGCGGTCTTGCAAAATAAAATGGTAATCCAAGCCCCAAGATGCCCGAGCAAATTGACCGCGTTTTTCATCACGTGGGATTTCACCATGAAATTTTGTTGGATAAGCTAAAGCAATTGAGATAATACTTTTAGGGTTTTCAAAAGTCAGTTCAGGATATAGTCGTTCGTCAATGTTTTGATGTTCAAAACCAGAAGTATGCCCTTTTTCTCTTTGCTCCAACAGAGAGTCTTTCATATAATCAAAAGGTTCGGCAGTGGTAAAACCAATTTTGTCGATCCCTAATTTTTTGCTTTCGGCAATAATTTTTTCTTTTAAAGTTAGCAAAGGATTTCGCACCTTTCAATTTGTTATTTTTACTATATCATATGAAAGCGGTTTGTTACTAGACAAAAAGAACGGTATACTATTCATTGGAACTAATATTAAAGGAGCGAAGTATTTTGGAAAACTTAGATTTATTAACAGCATTAGGTTTTGAGCGAATTGCCGGCTCAAAAGAAGAAGTCAAAGCACGACACATTATTCAGGAAGAAGTGGAGAAGTTAGGTCTATCTGCGACGGTTGAGCCATTTGAAATCGCGTTTCCTGCAGACGTTCAAGCCACGTTAACCGTTGGAGAAACGAACCAATCTTTTCAAGTAACCGGCGTGGGAATGGCGGGTGTCACAGATGGTCTAGAGGCGCCCTTTATTTACGCAGACGATCTTGATGCCATTCACGTTACGCAATTAAAAGATAAAATTGTCTTATTTAACGGTGGCTTACGCTACGTAAATTATAAAAAAATTATTGAAGCAGGTGCAGTCGGTTTTATTACTTTTAACGGAAGTGTTTACGATGAAACCGTTGAAATCGAAGAACGGTATTTACGACCAAAATTACAAGAGCTAGGTAAAATACCAGGAGTTACAATGAGCATCAATGACGCAGAAGCGCTTGTCCGTTTGAATCCTAAAACGGTTAACCTCACAGTCACTGGAAAAGAAATCACACGGACATCGCATAACTTAGTCGTGACGATTCCAGGTGAAATTCGGGAAGAAGTGATTTGTTTTAGTGCGCATTATGATTCTGTGCGCCATTCAAAAGGAATTTATGACAATGCAACAGGCGTCGTAGCAGTGCTTGATTTCTTAAAGCACTTTAGTCAAAACAAACCAAAACGCACCTTAAAATTTATTTGGTGTGGCACGGAAGAACGCGGATTGTTAGGTTCAGCGGCTTATGTGAAAGCCCACGAAGAAGAATTAAAATATTATAAACTAAATATTAATATTGACATGTTAGGTGTCGTTTTAGGCAATGATATCGCGTGTGTCACTGGTGATGAAAGCATTAAGCATGCTATCGATTTTGTAGCCAAAGAAGTCGGTTTTGGTTTGAAAACATCGGATGGCGTTTATCCAAGTGATTCAACGTCGTTTGCCGATGGAGGCGTGCCGGCCATCACATTTGCCAGAAGCGCAGCGCCGGGTGGGGCCGCCATTCATTCGAAAAAAGACGTGATTGATTTTATTAGTGTCGAAGCATTTAATCGAAGTGTTGATTTTATTATCACGTTTGCGACGCGATTAATTGAAGCAAATACGTTCCCAATCCCTCAAACAATGCCTAAAAAAATTCTTGAAGAGCTTGATAAGTATTTATTACGCACCATTGAAGAATAGTTTTATAAAATTTAACTAGCCCTTTAGAGTGAAAAATGATAGAATGATGAAATTAATAAGAAAAATTCTAAGGAGTTGGAAAAATGACGGTTTTGTATCAGAGTACTCGAGATAAAGAAAATGTTGTGACCGCATCGCAAGCAATTTTACAAGGACTTGCGGTTGATGGGGGACTATATGTTCCAACCCAATTGCCCGAGTTTCAATTAGACTTTCAACAATTAGCCAACCAAAGTTACCAAGAAGTAGCAACGTTGATCTTACAAGGGTTTTTAGCTGATTTTACTGCAGAAGAAATTCAAACTTGTGTGGCAGGTGCCTACGATGAGAAGTTCACGACAAGTACGATTGCACCAGTCGTAAAAAAAGGCAAAGATTACTATTTGGAACTTTTTCACGGTCCAACGTTTGCTTTTAAAGATTTAGCCTTGTCGATTTTGCCTTATCTGCTGACAACAGCAGCCCAAAAAAATCAATCTGATAAAGAAATTGTCATTTTAACAGCAACCTCAGGAGACACTGGTAAAGCGGCAATGGCAGGTTTTATGGATGTACCTGGCACTCAAATTATTGTTTTTTACCCAGAAAATGGGGTCAGTAAAATCCAAGAAAAACAAATGGTCACCCAAAAAGGGGACAATACCCATGTGGTTGCGGTTAAAGGAAATTTCGATGATGCACAAACAGCTGTTAAAGCAATGTTTAATAATGAAGCATTAAAAGAACATTTAGCACAAAATAAAATGCAATTTTCTTCAGCAAACTCCATGAATATTGGCCGTTTAATTCCACAAATTGTTTACTACGTATATACTTATGCGCAACTAGTTAAACAAGGCGAAATCAAAGTCGGTGAAAAGATGAATGTTAGCGTACCAACGGGTAATTTTGGTAATATTTTAGCCGCTTACTATGCCAAAAAAATTGGTGTACCAATCAATCGTTTGATTTGTGCGTCAAATGACAATAAAGTGTTAACCGACTTTTTTGCAACAGGTGAATATAATAAGAATCGACCGTTTTATTTAACAACGTCACCATCAATGGACATTGTTGTCTCAAGTAACTTAGAACGATTAATCTATCATTTGACAGCAAATGATCCAAAACAAACAAAAGACTTAATGACCTCTTTAACAACGAACGGAAACTATCAAATTAGTGATTCGATGATGGCTGAATTAAGTGAATTTGCCAGTGATTTTGCAACAGAGGCAGAGGTTGAACAAGGAATTTTAGCAACTTTTACCAATGAAGATTACGTGATTGATCCACACACTGCAGTGGCTGAGCGCGTCTTACGAAAGTATCAAGCCCAAACCGATGACTTCACCAAAGCAGTGATTGTCTCTACGGCAAGCCCGTATAAATTCCCAAGAACGGTCATCGAAGGATTAACAGAACAACCACAAGCCGGCGATGATTTTGCACTAGTTGAAGAAATAGCAGAAAAGACAGGGGCGACCGTACCAGAAGCCGTCGCAGAATTACCGACTTTACCTGTCCGCCATACTCAAGTCGTGCGCGTTGAAGAGATGCAAAGTGCCGTTGAAAATATTTTAGGTTTGCAATAAAGATTTTTAAAAGTTTTTATATCGTACTTACTAAAACCTGATGCTTTAGAAACAACTGAAGCATCAGGTTTTTTAGAATGGAATTTTTCAACAATCAAATGTCCTAAAAGAAAACCAAAAGAGGTGAGCAAGTGAAAAAAATAGGAGGAACGCTATTTTTAATTGGCTGCTTAGTGATGGTCGTCATCTTTAAAAATACTCAAAAAATTGATTATAAAAATATGACGGAACTACAACAAGAAACGTTTACCAATCAATTTGCAGAAACTTTAGAAGAAGCCAATCAATTGGTCGATTCAGCTGAAAGACAAGTAGCAATCACTTCCCAGTCAACGAAAGAAAACATCAAACTGGCAGAAAAACTACTAGCGACCTTTAATGATAATCATTTAAATTTTTCAGGAGAAATAAACGACATAACGACTGACGGAAACAACCCTGGGCACCAAGAAATCGTAATTCGTGCGATGGAGCGGTACACAAGAGATGCATACGAACAAGCAAAAGAAGCGCTCGCTGCCAATACAGCCACCACTTCAGAGCTGGATGTCATTTATGAGGCCCGGTTATTAGTTGAAGAAGCCGCCAAATCTTTAGAAAATGAAAACGATGTTATAAAAGTTGTCTATTCGAATTTGGATAACGAAGACGTTACCATTGCACTGGCTAATAAAAAAGGCAGTGTGCTTCCTTTAGTGAAATAAGCAATCTGGTGCTAACAAAAAAAAGGTTACTCGAAGAATTATTTTTCTTCGAGTAACCTTTTTTTGTTAAAAATGATTACTATTTTGATTTTGAATAATCGTTTGAAGTTTTGTATCAATCCGTTCTAAATCATTGCTTGAACAAAAAGGTTCAATGATAATATGCATGGCTCTTGTTAATTCCTCTTCAAACAAAGGCAAGGTAGAAATAATTAAATCAGCTTCTGCTGGTTGGTTGGTAAAAGCTAAGCTATATTTCATTTTAAATTGCATAATCAAACGTTCTTGTAAAAAGTTTTTAAAAAGCACTGAAAACTCGGTATAAATACAAAGGGTTAATTCATGCAAGCGAACATCAAGTGGTGATAGGTAAACCGATAGCATTAAACTCGTTAATTGAAAAGACTGGCAGTCAAGGGAGGGTACTAGATAACGGAACTCCTCCCAGAAACTCTGGAAGCGCTCAAAGTAATACGGACTCAATTGATTAAAACTGTCTAAATCAACCATTTCAAAAAGACGAAAAAGTTCATCTTCAATTAAGATAAATGACTGAAAAACCAAACTTTTGGCAATCGTTTGCTGAACGAACTCTTTTTCTTTCACTGTCAATGCTTGAAAGTGAGGTTCGTAAGTATCAATCCAAGCTTGCGTTTCCTTTTGTTCGCTTAGTAAAAAATGATCGCGGTACTTTACCGAGAAGCTTTCTTCAAATAAATTAGAAGAACTTAAAAACAATAAGAAAAATTGCCAATCGTCAAGGGACCAGTTATTTAAGAAAATTGGCTTACTAGGAATCTCAAAGTGGTTAAATAGTTTTTTTTGATCATCGGATAGTCGTAAGGGAATACCCGTGCGCACCCCGTGTTCGTGTGCGTAATAAACGAGCATAAACACATCAAAATCTTTTAAGTTTAAAGATAAATTCAAATATTTACGAATTTTATTGCCTCTGGACTCAAAAAAACCAGGTTCAACAATAAAGTCAGCGGTAGAAATTTGGCGATAGATTAAAAATAAAAAACTGAAGTAAAAAGAACGAATGGCCACTTCTGTTCCGACGATCCGAATTTTTTGTGCGTAAGTAATATGCAACTCATATTTATTGAGACTACGGTTGATGGTTTTGATTTTTCGCCGTAAAGTTGACTCACTAACATGGCTTTCTTCTAAGAAATCATAAGAAATTAATTCACGATGTAAGAGTAAATCCCGTAAAAGGATAAAAGAGAGTTCCTGCTGAATATAATAATTTAGCAGTTTTTTTAAAGATTTTTGTTCGCGTACGAGCTTTATACCGTAGCGTTGATGAATAATTAAACGACATTCATTTTCTGAATATAAAAGTTCAATGTCACTTTTAAGTGCGCGACAAGCTTGCTGAATCGTATCTTGACTCACTTCAAAAAAACGATTGGTTAGTTCAGCCGTGGTTAAATAAGTCGTTGAATTATCTAAAATTCGTAACAACTGGTTTTTTATGAGGAATTCTTTGTCTAGACCAAATAGTGATTGCGCTTTCAATAGTTCATTATTCATGGTAAACCCTCCCTCTTAATGAACATTATACTACAAACACGTCATTTGAGCATGTTCAAATATCTAACAATTCTAGCTGATAAGAAGAACATGAAAATTAGATGAGAAATGTGCTAAAGTTGTATTAGGACATACAGGTAAATGTTGATTTATTGCGGAAGGAAGGGTTTTCAATTTGTTGTGAAATGACTTTTTTCGTTCGTCACCCAATTTTTAACGGAAAATCGGTTTCTTTCACTATTTGATTATTCGAACAAAAAAAGTTCCTACTATTATATAAGAAAGAATCGCGTTATTTTCCAAAAAAAATATGCAAAGATAGGAGGGTAGACAATGAGAAAAAAAGGAATGGTATGGTTTACGTTATTGTTACTATTAGTCAGTTTCATTCCTAGCTTAATTCAAGCATACGTCGTTTACGCACAGTCGCCAGACGAAGTGAGTGAAACAATTGTAAAAAACGATCAACTCGACGTTTCAACACTTGTGAAACAAGTCGATGATCAAATGCTATGGGAAATTAAGTATCAACTCAATTCACCAGCACCAAACATCAAACAACGACTCAAGTTCAAAATTTATCAAGGAGAATTAGTTGAGACTAATTTAGCCGCGCCAGAAAATATTGAAGGGTGGGGATATGGCAACGATAACTGGTTTATGCCAGAAAATTTTAGCCAAACAACACAAGGTTCAATTCTTGTAAAAACAGATTTGTCTGTTGAACAATTAGTTTTGAAATTACAAATTGATGAAGAAGTGACGACAGAGACAATCCTTGCGACGATGGCCGAAGATTCAGAAGAACCTGCACCGCAAGAAACCGTTGAAGAAGTCGTTGTCACAGAAAACGTTCTCGAAGCACCAATTTCTAACCCTCATCAATTGTCCGCTCCTACGGTCAAAGTGCAAGTTACCCAGACACCCGAAAGTGCGCCTATGATAGAAGAAAGTGCAGTAGCCACAGAAGAACCAGAAATATCCACGGACGCACCGGTTGTAGAAACGCCGTCAAGTGAAAGTGAAGAAGGATCACAAGATGAAAGCGCTGCAGATATCATTGTAAAAAACACAACAGAATCTTCCCAAGAAGAAACAGAGACTGTAGATGACAATGGTTGGTTGCCACCCTCTAAAAACAAGACAATCACCAATTTTACTAATTTAAATCCTTTAGTGTCTCCGTTTTCGTTGAATCCGTATTCTGATTCTTTTGATTACGAGAATGATTCTTTAGGTAAGTATCCAAAACATTATACAAATCGCCATCTTGTTAACACTAGCAGTAATGAAGATATTCGAAACTTCAATTATTTAAAAGTTGTCACTAATAGGACACCAACGAATAATAATGCTGGCCAGTCATCCCCTGCAAACCAAGTAGTAAATATTAACGATTCAAATACACTATCAAACATTGTTGATACTAATGGAAATGTTAAGTCTGGATTGACTGGTGTAGATTTTACTAATTTTAGCGATGGATACGTAGCATACTGGCAACCAGATAGCATTAAGACTTTAGAGACTGCTCAAGAACAATTTAGTAAATTGATATTAAACAAGAAGACTGTAAAGCCTATAGCGTCAGATCCTACTAAATTTGAAATAGAATTAGATGTTATTGGAGGAGTTACCGTTAACCCTAATCGATTAGTTGATGTTGTATTTGTTTTAGATAAGTCATCAAGTATGAATTACGGAATAAACACACCAGGAACAAATGGAACCCCATCAAGGTGGGATGTATTAAAAACAGCAATGACAAAATTTACAGATACGTTATTGACAACAGAAAATGCTCTAGGTGATGGTGGTAAAGGGTATTTGAGAATGGGACTAGCCTCATTTGGTTCTAATGGGACGGATACGCCATTTGGTGAAATTGGAACTTTTACTTCGGGTATCGGGTTTACTAGTAACAAAACAATTTTTAATAATCATCCAATAATTAAGGATACGGCATACACTAGCTCGGGGACACCAACGTTCTTAGGATTAGATGCAGGAATTGAGATGTTTGAAACCCCTGCGTATGGAGCTCGGAGTAACGCAGAAAAAATTATTATTATTTTAACAGATGGAGAACCTACTTTTGGTATGGGGCAGAACTATACAAATATAACTAATGATAGTACTGTTACAAATAGTGGTTCTGGAAATACGTCTAAAAAAAGATTTTCTTTTACTAATACTCGAACAAGAACTTATTTTACGGGTAATGGTACAAGCAGTCCTCCAAGTGGTACAACTATGACTTCTATCCGTACTAGTACTATTAACCATGCTGTCTCTCGTCCAACAGACACAATCAAACGCTATTCCATTGGTTTTGGAGTCAGTGGGGTGCAAGATATCTTAAATGCTTTAGGACCTGAAGGACAAGGTGAAGCCAATGATCAAAATAGCTTGGATAATATACTCACTTATTTTTCTAACATTATAGGTCCTAAAACACCTTATATTAATAATGCAACCATTAATGATCCGATGAGTTCGTATGTTACTTTAGATACATCTTCCGTCACAGTGACTCCGCTGACGCTAACTTTAGGATCAGGTGGAACTAACGTACTTACTCAACCAGGAGGCACACCTACTTATATAACTGATATTAATAAAACGATTGATTCAACCGGAATTACATTATCAAAAGTTACTTTATCGGGTACAGCCAATGCTAATCGAGTAAATGACGTGAAGTATGGTTTACGATTGAAATACACGGTTACTTTGAAAGAAGCCTATCGAGATGGCTTGTTTTACCAGACAAATGGACCAACTTATTTAGAACAAAATAACTATACAAATTCACTAGGGTTCACTGTTCCTTCAGTTCGATACAAACGTAGTTTTAGTATTCCATTTGAGAAAAAATGGATAGATGATAATAATGATTGGAATACTAGAAAAGCAGTTACATTGAAGTTACAACAAAAAATAGGTACGGGTAATTGGATTGATGTAACTGGACAAATTAAAACATTATCGGCATCTGGACCGTATACTGGGTCATTTGATAATGTTCCATACTATTCAAGTGGTCAGTTGGTTAAATATCGAGTAGTAGAAGATGGTAGAATTACTGGCTATGGTGATCCTAGTGTGACTCCAAATTCTTCAGAAGGTATTACTGGAAATACAGAGAATAAAAAATTTACTATAACCAATTCATTGCTTTATCGTGATGTCGTTTTCAAGAAAACAAAATCTAATGGTGTAACGCCACTAGAAAATGTTCAATTTACGATTCGAAAAAAAGGTGAAAACACCCCTGTTTTACAAACTGTAACTTCAAATGGAATAGGTGAAGTTAAATTTACTCATTTACCAATCGGTGAATATGTAATTGAAGAGGTTGAAGCACCGGATAATTACAAACCAATCGTGCCGATAGAAATTAAAATTGAAGATCAAAATAAAACATTAATTCTAACGGGGCTACCAACAAATAATATCGTAAAAAACTATTTGAAAGACTATGATTTAGTAGTGACGAAGGAGGATAACTATGGTTCGGCGCTTGAAGGGGCAATATTTGAATTAAAACGTACTGATGTAACACCAAATGTCCTTCAAACAGTGACTGTAACTGATAATAAGTTTACATTTACAGATTTACCTGCGCCTGGAACTTATTTACTAACAGAAACAAGTCCACCTAATGGTTTCATTGGTATAGACCCAGTAACAATTACTATTTCTGAAAATGGAGTTGTAACAGTAACAGGAAATGATTCTCAAGTTGATAAAACTGATGATAATAAAAATATTATCAAGTTGACAATTAAAAACAAACGCAAAGGGCAACTTCCTTCCACAGGTGGACAAGGCACGAACCAATTCATGTGGACAACAGTGATACTCATTGCATTAGCTGGGGTTGTTGGCTCTTACTACGTCTATCGAAATAAGAAGGGGGCGAAAGTAAAATGAAACTAAGAAAAATGATGACTAGTCTCACTTTATTACTACTTTTGGCGCCTCTTGCATTTGCGATACCTAAAAAAATAGCAGCAGCAGAACTCCCACAAGAAATCACATTTGTTTTACACAAACGCGTTTTTTATACGTTGGGAGCAGATGAATCGGTAAGGATGCGGCCAAATAGTGGTTTGGAACTCCTGCCAGATAATGTGACAGAGGATAATCAAGATTTAATTGATCCGACGAAAACTTATGGTTTAAATGGGGTAACCTTTGATATTTATGATGCAACGGACTATGTCATGGATCGCTTGCTAGATTCAGATAACCCTCAAACACTTGAAGAAATTAGTCAAGAAGTTTTAAGTGCGGATATGGATGATTTACGTGAAGAATTAACAGAAGATAACTTAATTACTTCGATTACGACGGCAAGAGATATTGATACTGGGGAATTAGGAATGGCGAGTGTAACTCTTGATTTCAGTGAAACAGGGACTGAAAATTCCGCGCTCTTATTCTTAGAAAGACCCGTTGAAACCAATTCGAGCTTAGTAATCTATCAAATCGCGGCACCAATGTTAGTCAGTTTACCAATAAGCAACCCAATGTTCGAAGATGAATTTATGGATATTGTTCATCTTTATCCAAAAAATGTGTTAAGAGGGCGGTTGCCTGATACTGGTGGACCAGATCCAGAACCTGAACCAACACCGACTCCAACACCGACTCCAACACCAACACCGACTCCAACACCAACACCTACGCCGAAACCAACAACACCAGGTGGACGTTTACCACAAACAGGTGAAGCGAAGACATTTATGGGTGTTTCCGGTTTGTTAATTGTTGGAACGGTAGGCGTCATTTGGTACAAGCGAAGAACCAAAAAAGAAGGGCAGTAAAAAACAAAAAATAAATTGAGAAATGGGAGGAAATGAAGATGAGTACAGGAAGGAAACTTTGGAAAATTATTGTTGCCGCTTTACTGTTAGTCCCATTGTTTGTTGGAGCGTTAGGTGCAAATGCAGCTGAAGCAGGAACTGCAGATGTTACTTTGCACAAACGCGTGTTTCAAGATACGATGCCAACTTATAAAAATAATACTGGTGAGATAATGCCTGATTTTGGAGGAACACCATTAGCTGGTGCTGGCTTTACGGTTTATGATGTTTCAGATTATTATGATACTGAAATCAGAAAATCGGGAGCAACCCCAGCAAGTGTACAAGATTTAATTGAAATAGCGCATGGCGATGGAACAACAACACCATTTGAAGTTGCAGCAGCAGAGCAATTGACTGCAGACGGTACTGGTGAAACTACTTTTGCTAATTTACCATTAACAAAATCAGTTAGTGGAAAAACAATTGATGCTGCATACTTAATTATTGAAACATCAACTCCAGCAAACCCAGAGATTACTCAAAAAGCAGTGCCAATGGTTATTGCAATGCCAATTTTAGTTCCTGGAACTAAAAATGTGAATACGCACGTTCATCTTTATCCAAAAAACGTGACTCTAACTGATAAACAAAAAGAATTTGTGAATGAAGAGTTATACAAAGTTACTATTGGAGAAGGCGAGGATGCAGTGATATTTAATAGTGTCCAAATTGGCGATCCACTAAACTATAAGATTAATGTAAATATGCCTGATATTTCAAAATTAGATTCATTTACAGTGATTGATGAACCAGGGGTTGGAATGGATTTAGCGGATCCAAACAGTTTATCCCTTCCTGGATTGACTTTAGGTACTGATTATACCGTTGATTATGATGGGACTGCTTCAGGTAGAGGGTTTGTGATTGACTTTAAGGATACGGCAGCAGTCAGAGCTTTGGCTGGTAAAGTCTTAACAATCACTTACACAATGACATTAACCGCAGATGCACCAATTGATACAGCGATTAATAACCAAGCTTCTATTCAAGTTGATGGACAAACAACAACTCAATTTACCCCGCCTAACCCTGTTTTCACTCATGGCAAACAATTCAAAAAAGTAAACGGTCAAACAGGTGAAGAATTAGCTGGAGCGAAATTTAAAGTGAAAAAAGCTGATGGAAAATTTGCGAAATTTGATGCAAATGGCAAGTTTGACGGATGGGATGTAGATGGAACAGAAATTAGCTCAGATGCAGATGGTATGGTTCGCATTTCTGGAATGCGCGTGGGCGATTACACATTAGTGGAAACAGAAGCGCCAGATGGATACGTTTTAGTAGACGCTGAAATTCTATTTAGTATCGTCAAAGATGGTTATGCGAATCCACAAGATATCGAGACAGTCAATAACTTCCGTAAAGGCCTTCTTCCATCAACGGGTGGATCTGGTATCTACGCATTCTTAATTATCGGTGCAATGATGATGGGTGGCGCGTATATCTGGTTCAAACGTTCAAAAGAACAAGCTGAAGTTTAGATTGACCAAACATAGAGGATACAGTGAAACGCAAAACGAGCGTTTCACTCCTCTTTAAAAATTAACGGTGGGATGGAGGCGCTCTATCTCACCGTTAGTTTTTAAAAAAGTCAGGAGGAATGTTTGATGAAATCAGAAAATCCAGACAAACAATACTTGAAGAACGAACGAATCAATTTGATTTTAAAATTATTAATGGCTATTTTGTTTATCGCGGGGGCGGTTGTTTTTTCTTATCCTTTTGTGTCGGATGCGGTCAATAATTACTATGACCAAAAATCAATTGCGCGCTTGCAAGCTGAAAATGTCCAGCGCAACTTAGAAGATTTAAAACGACAAAAAGAAGAGCTGCAAAAGAAAAATGAACAATTACTAGCAGAAGGTAAGCTAAACAATATTCCTGGGATGGGGTTAGTCGAAGATCCGTTTGCCAGTGCGGTAGGTGACGCGAAAAATCCAGGGATTGAATATTATGAAGAAAATACCGTCGGAGCGATTTATATCCCAACAATTAACGTGAGTTTGCCGGTCTTCCAAGAAACCAATAATGTGTTACTTGAAAAAGGCGCGACGATCTTACAAGGAACCTCGTTTCCAATCGGGGGCGAAAATACTCATTCTGTCATTACCGGGCATAGTGGACTGCCAGAGAAAAAACTGTTTACAGACTTAGAAAAATTAAAAAAAGGTGATTTGTTTTTTATTGATATTGCGGGTGAAAAGTTGGCTTATCAAGTCGAAGAATTTGCGACCGTCTTGCCGCATGAACTGGACTTATTGACGATTCGTGAAGGGGAAGATTTAGTGACCCTTTTAACTTGCGTGCCTTATATGATTAACACGCACCGTTTACTAGTGACCGGTCAACGAGTGCCTTTTCCAAAAGAAGAAATGGAAAAAGAAATTAAAGAGACCCAAACGTATCATAAACGCCGCTTTGAGTTGTATATGACACTGATTCCTCTTTTTTTTGGTACGATTTTTTACTGGATGTGGCGGAAATTTGTTTATTACCAAAGTATCAAGCACCGTTACGACTTTGCGTTTACTTGGTTGAAAGATGGGGTGCCGCAAGTCAATCAACCGTTTGTTTTGATGGATAAAAAAGGCAAGACGCCTCTTAAAGTAAAAGGAATGGCTCAAATCGCAACAAGTGACGCACAAGGAAACGTTCGCTTTACCAATATTCCGGGTGGGATTTACCAAGCAGTCGCTCAAGGGGAAGAAAATTTGGTTGTAAAAGGGAAGGTATATTTCTTAAAAGATGCGCTCTTTAAAATTATTCGTCCCCGTCGCTTTTTAAAAGTTCAAAAAGATAAGGGCAAAACATTCATCATTAACGAGGTGAAGAAAAAATGACGGTCAAAAAGAAGAAAAAGAACCAAAAAATGTATTCTAAAATAGCGATGGTCATAATCTTTTTAGTGGGTAGTTTAATTATGTTGTATCCTTTTTATATTGATGCTTTAAATAATTATCTTGACCAAGTGCGCGTGACGCGTTACCAAAAGCAACAAAAAGAAGCTTACGAAGCGCAACAATTACAGAGAAGCGCAGAAAATAAAAAATTAGCCAAAACAGGTTTTAACCCTGGGGCCGATCCTTTTGAAGCAGAAGCAATCGCCGAACACATTAGCCCCGAAGTCTATGAAGAACATCTAATCGGGACGGTCAATATTCCTAAATTGGCAGTGGAAATGCCCCTATTTGATGTGACGACGGCGAGCTTTTTGAACATTGGCGCAACCGTTTTACAAGGGACTTCTTTTCCCGTCGGTGGTTTAGGCACACATGCCGTCATTACGGGGCATCGAGGGCTTCCCGAACGCGAATTGTTTACCAATTTACCCAAGCTGGGTCTGGGTGACCTGTTCTTACTAACCGTTTTAGGCGAAACACTGGCTTATGAAGTCGATACCATCGAAACGGTTGAACCCCATGAAACTTCATCGTTAAAAATTGACTTAGAAAAAGATTTAGTGACACTTGTTACTTGTACCCCGTATATGATTAACTCGCACCGCCTCCTTGTCACCGGGCACCGCGTTCCTTATACGCCAGCAGTGGAAAAATTGGTAGAAAAAGGCAATCAAACACGGTACTTGAAGCAAATTAGTATTTTAGTAGGTACGTTTTTAATTATTACAGGGAGTATAACGATGCTTGTTCGGATTCTTTTACTTGAACGACTAAAGCGGACTTCTTTTGACTTGAAAATTAAATTACAAAACGAAAAAGGCGCCGCGTTGCAAGAACAAGTCCAACTATTTGATCGAAAAGGCAAAAAACCACTCATGCGTGATGGTCAACCGCTAATCGTCACGCCAAATGAGCAAGGAGTAGTGGAATTTAGCCAATTACCAGGTGGACTATATCAACTTTATTTTATTTCGCGTAAACAAAAAATAAAAGCGGGAATCAAAAAGAAAAACCAAGCACCAAAAATCTATGCTACAAAGTTTATGAAAGAAACCAAAGGAAAAGACCTCGTTGTTGTCTTAGCAAGTGATAACTAAATAAAGATAAAATCCTGCGTTTTATAGTCATAACGATGAAAACGCAGGATTTTATCATTTTTAAGAAACTTGACGGCTATCAATTATTTTTATAGCAAAAGCGGTATACTTAATTTAACAAAGTGAAAGAAGGAGAATTCTGATGCAAAAGATTGTTTTACAATTAGAAGAACTGGTTTGTCCAACTTGTTTACAAAAAATAGAAACTGCAGTCGGGAAAATCGATGGTGTAGCGAACTTGAAAGTATTGTTTAATGCTAGTAAAGTCAAAGCAGAGATTGATCCGACGAAAACTTCCGTTGATGCCGTTGTACAAGTAATTGAAGCGGTGGGGTTTGATGTTTTAAGCCAAAAAGTAAAATAAGTAGGTGAGACGTTTGACAACGAAGCATTTATGCGTGACGTTAGTTCCTTTGTTTAATCATCTAGATATGAATGATCAATACTTGATTAATGAGCTTGCTATACATAAGCAATTTGCCAAAGGGGAACAAATTATTACACCAGATGGTCACGAGCATTTAGCGATCGTGGCGCGTGGCTCGATGAAAGTATATCAACTTTCACCAAATGGGAAAGAACAGCTTTTACGTGTTGTTGAACCTGGTGGGTACGAAGGAGAGAATACGATTTTTGGTGCGCATAATGAAAATTTATTCGCAGAAGCATTGCAGCCAACGGAAATTTGTTTGATTCGTAAGGAAGATTTTCAAAATCTATTACGTGAATTGCCTGAGTTAAGTATGAAACTTTTAAATTTAACGGCGCAAAAAGTTACTCGTTTAGAACAGCAGTCACAATTTTTGATGATGGAACGGATTGAAGAACGTTTGGCGACGTATTTAATTGATTTGTATAAGGTACAAGGAGATATGCTGGTTACTTTGCCGATGAAGAAAAAAGAATTAGCGGCTTTTTTAGGCACCACGCCAGAAACATTGTCACGCAAATTTAAATTATTAAGTGAACAAGGCATGATTTTACTTGATAAAAATCGGATTCAATTGCTAGATGTCGAAAATTTAGAGGAAATCTAAGTTTCGGCGTCTTTTTTTCTATTTTTTTTCTTCAAACTTCGATACAATACGGATAGGAGAAAAGAAGGAGGGAATACCATGCAAGAAATTCAACCAATGACTTTTAAAGAATTAAAAGAAGTGGTCCAACAACTGGAAGCTTTACAAGTGTCGGATGAAACGAAAATATTTTTAGATACTGGTTGGGATAGTGTTCAAGAGATTTTATCTGGTAGCATCCAAATAAAACCAGCACAAAGCTTTGAAATAACGGATGAGTTAAATGGTGAAGTCTTTAAAGGTTATAGTTTAGCTGAAAAAGCAGAGAAAATGAATGCCACCGGTGCGTTAGAAGATGTAATTATTATTGAACACTTATACTAATAATGAGGAGTGGGCCAAATGCCTGAGATGATTCAATTTCCTGATAAAAAAGGCCAGTTACGTGGAAATGCGACTCGTAAAATGTTGGCGCATGATTATTTAGCGGCTAAAAAGGATTGGTTAGCACTTTATGATCTTGACCCTGTCTTTGAAGTCGTGACCTCACTCGTTGAGACGTTGCGTTTGTTAGGTGACTTTGAAGGAGCGATCTTTTATGCCTCAGAATACGAACAAGATTATTTAAAAACAGAAGCAACCTTGACTGACTATGTGCGTTTGTATTTGCTTGATGGCCAATATCTTTTTGCGCATCGTCTTTTGACCAAATACCCAAATGAGCGCTTAGAAGCGGAATTACTTCAATTAGAGATGGCGCAAGACCTTTTAGGGGAGACAGATTATGCTAGTCGAGCGACACAATTAAGCACTTGGGATAGCCAAATTCAGCCGATTGGTGGTCAAAAATGGCAAAATTGGTTGAAAAAAATGACTTTAACTGGCTTTATCCAACTCGCCAAAAATCACTGGCTCCATTTAAAAAATCCTTTTATTTTACCCAAATTAATTGAGGAATGCATTGCTTGTGGTGTAAAAGAAAAAGTAGTCGTAAAGAGTGTTTTTAAAGGGGAACAGCTCGTTGATTTAGCGAATTGTAGACTTTTTCATGATGCCCCTGCTTTAATTTTGATGAAACAGTTGGTTGAAGAATTTTGGTTAAATCAAGATCCCCAAATCATGGAAGCAATTACGATTGAAGCGCAAGCCCACTTTGCGTTATTGTATCCATTTTTGCCGACACTTAGCGAAGTACCGGATTGGGAGAAGAGTTATCGTTACGAGTATCAAGCTATTTTTGGGGATGAAAAGGCGGCAGAAGCTTTAGCTGCATACCCAGAAATTCAGCAACTGAAAACAAAAATTCGCGCTTACTATCATGAATTTGCGTGAAATTTTGTAAATTTAGCAAAAAATAATGAATAAAAAAGAAAATCATCAGAACTTTTGTTTTAAAATGTTTACATTTCTAGGTGCTTAGTGTACTATCTCAAGTTTGACAGTAAAAATGACGAAAACCTCTCTATACCAAGGGTTTTCGTCATTTTTTACCTTTTAAAAGTGAGTACTATTTTCTTTTTTTGAGTCTTTTAAAATTTTTTTCATTTTTTTTAGGGGGACAATTTCTGTATCTGTACGAAACCCAAATAAATCATGTAAGCGATCGGTTAAGTCCGTTCGTACATACATTGGCACATAGCCTTCATTGGTATATTCTAAGACATTCATTTTTCGAAGTGTGTCAATAATTTTAGGACAAGTAAAGGATTCTTCTAGTTTTTTTTCAAGAAGCCGATAAATGAGTAGCGATAAAAAGCAAACGAGAAAATGAGCTCTAATCCGTTCGTCTTTTTGAAGGTAAACAGGGCGAGAACGCATTTCACTCTTTAAGATACGAAAAGTTTCTTCGATTTCCCAGCGCCGTTGATTTATTTTAACAATTTCTTCGGCACTACTTTCTAAGTTTGTACATACCCCATAAAACCCATCATACATTGCTTCTTTTTCGATTTTATCCCAATTAAGTACATGCTGACTTTTTCGGGCAATCTCACCATTAGTCGTCACATGAGTGGATTGAATAAAGCGTTCAGGAGAATGAATCGATTTTTTTCCGAGCGTACTAGGGGAATCGACTTTTTTTTGAGCCCGCTCGACTTGTTTTTCGCGAATCCCGGCTTGATATCTCTTGTGTTTGGGTGAAAAAGTGATGACTAGTTTTTGTTCCAGTCCATTTTCGTTCATCCAACGTTCTTTATAATACACACGGGAATCTGTTTCCAAAGATAAATCATTGAGATTAATGGCTTGGTCAGAACCGGACGAACGCCAACCAGAAGGATCTAAAGCCCATTCTTTGAGATGCTTTTTTAGTTTTTTTATGGATTGAGTCGTGATAAAGGCCCGGTTGCCCATCGAATTATACAAGCGATTTTCATAAGAGGAAAGCCCTGCATCGGTACAAACGACAAATTTTGACAACTCAAAATCTTTTAAAATTCTTTTTTCTAATGGTTTTAAGGTTGGTTGTTCGTTTTGGTTGCCAGGGTTAATGACAAAGGCAAGAGGCAAACCACTCCCGTCCATAAACAACCCCATTTGAACAATTGGATTCGGACGATTTTCTTTTGAAAGCCCATATTGTTTTAATCCCTGCGCTTCTTCAATTTCAAAATAGAAATTTGTGCAATCGTAATATAAAAGCTCTGTTTTTCTATCGGTGAGAGCGGCACTATTTTTATAGACCGTTTTTTCAATGAAATCCGATTCTTTTGCCAAAATATCTAAAGCTCGATACATGTGTTGTTGTTCAATTTCATGCGATTCAATTAATTCATTCGCTCGTTCGAGGCTCCCTTTTTTTGAAGTGGGATGTAAGACTCTCATGTAAATTAATAAAGATAAAATTTTATTTAAATCATAAGAAAGCTAAATTGCAATATCAAATGCATAAAAATTTCAGAAAAAGCCACTAGAATAAGAAATACTTAAAAAAGCACTGCTATCAAGGTTTCTAGCTTCTTTTTAAAGAGATGGTTTTTCCCCCTTACATTTTTTGGGAAATTGTTGGCGAGTTTCAATCAAGCTTTTTTATTGGATGGGTCAAGAGAAGAAGCGCAGCGGCTCTTGATGCTTCCAATTAAAAGGCTTAGCCTGATTTAGCCAACAAAATACCCTACGCTACTTTGATACGATTGAATTCTTTTGACAATG
>NZ_JAFBFD010000011.1 GCF_016909125.1 Enterococcus lemanii
ATTAATAGTAAACGGAAAAATGTGGGGGACTTTTGAGGGATTCAAAACTGCGAACCCACGAATACAGAGGGACTAGAGTTTCCTAGTTCACTCAAAAATAAAAAGGAGGCGTGACTAAAGTCCCCTCCTTTTTTATGAAAAAATAAATAAAAAGATAGAAAGAAGGAAAATCGATGGAATTAGCAGAAATTCGTCATCAAATTGCTGAATTAAAAGAAAAAATAATTAGTTTTAGGGGGTCTCTTTGACCTAGAAAAACTAGAAGAAGAGATTGCAGAAGCACAACATCGTATGGCTGAACCTGGTTTTTGGGACAATAGTGAAGAAGCACAAAAGGTAATTAATAAAAATAACCTTGATAAAGAAACATATGACAGTTTTCATCGCTTAGAAGAAAAAGTTGAAGAACTTGAAATTTTACTAGAGATGTTACTAGAAGAAGCGGATTCTGAAATTGAACAAGATTTAATGAATGGACTGGCGCACTTAAAAGATGAGATGAATTTGTATGAATTATCTTTATTATTGGATGAACCTTATGACCCGAATAATGCCATATTAGAGCTCCACCCTGGTGCTGGGGGAACAGAGTCACAAGACTGGGGGAGTTTGCTTTTACGAATGTACCAACGATGGGCTGAAAGTCAAGGTTTTAAAGTTGAGATGTTAGACTACCAAGCGGGTGAGGAAGCAGGAATTAAAAGTGTCACTTTACTTATAAAAGGCCACAATGCATATGGTTATTTAAAATCTGAAAAAGGGGTGCACCGACTCGTACGTATTTCACCGTTTGATTCAGCAAAACGGCGACACACTTCTTTTTGTTCAGTCGATGTCATGCCTGAATTAGATGGATCGATTGAAATTGCAATCAATCCTGATGATTTAAAAGTTGATACGTATCGGGCAAGTGGTGCAGGGGGCCAACATGTCAACAAAACGGAGTCGGCGGTCCGAATTACCCACCTTCCAACAGGGGTGGTCGTAGCGAGTCAAGCACAGCGTTCACAGTTGAAAAACCGCGAACAAGCAATGGGAATGCTACAGGCGAAGCTTTATCAGCTAGAGCAAGAAAAGCAAGAACAAGAAGCAGCTGCACTACGAGGAGATCAAATGGAGATTGGCTGGGGTTCACAAATTCGTTCCTACGTATTTCACCCATACTCGATGGTAAAAGATCATCGTACGAACTATGAAACTGGTAATACGCAAGCAGTCATGGATGGCGAAATCGATGGCTTCATTGATGCTTATTTAAAATGGCGTTTAAATGGTAAATAGCTTGAAATGCAATCAAATTGTAATTTTATGAAAGCTGATTGCAATATTACCATGCTATAATACTTGAGTACGAAAGAATAAAGGTGGAGAATATCTATGATTGAAATGCAGGATGTCATGAAAAAGTATCCAAATGGTACAACTGCGATTCGCAATCTCACGGTTTCAATTGGACAAGGAGAATTTGTTTACGTTGTCGGTCCAAGTGGTGCCGGTAAGTCAACGTTTATTAAGTTAATGTATCGCGAAGAAAAAGCAACAAAAGGCATATTAAAAATAGCGGACTACGATTTAATTAAAATCAAAAATCGAGAGGTCTCAAATTTACGTCGTGAAGTGGGCGTTGTTTTCCAAGATTATAAACTATTGCCTAAAAAAACAGTTTATGAAAATGTAGCCTATGCGATGCAAGTAATTGGAAAAAAACCGCGCGAAGTGAAAAAACGTGTGATGGAAGTTTTGGATATGGTTGGTTTAAAACATAAAGTTCGGGTCTTTCCAAGTGAACTATCCGGTGGCGAACAACAACGCGTATCGATTGCTCGAGCGATTGTTAATACCCCGAAAGTGTTGATTGCAGATGAACCAACTGGAAACTTAGATCCAGAAAACTCTTGGGAAATTATGAAACTTCTTGAAAGAGTAAATGCACAAGGAACAACGATTGTAATGGCTACACACAACAGTACCATCGTAAATACGATTCGCCATCGAGTAATCGCAATCGAAAACGGACGCATTATTCGCGACCAGGCAGAAGGAGAGTATGGCTACGATGATTAGAACTTTTTTCAGACATCTATTAGAAAGTATGAAGAGTTTACGCCGCAATGGCTGGATGACAATCTCTTCGATTAGTGCGGTTACGATTACGCTCTCATTGTTAGGCCTATTTTTGGTTGTTATTTTAAATACAGTCAAATTAGCAGAAGATATGGAAAATAACGTTGAGGTTTCTGTATTTATCGCAAATGGGACAACGCAAGAAGAACAAGATGAATTAGAAGCAAATCTTAAAGCATTGCCTAATGTAGAATCTGTTCGTTTTTCAAGTCAAGAAGAAGAGTTGAATCGAATTAAAGAGGCTTATGGCGATGTTTGGGGATTGTTTGACCAAGACAACCCATTACTTGACGTCTTTATTGTGCAAGCAACGGAGCCACAATATGTAAAGGAAATTACAAAAGAAGCACAAAAATATACAAAAGTGGTTCACAAAGCCACTTATGGTGAAGATTTATCAGATAAAATTTTTGGTATTGCGCAAGCAGTCCGCACATGGGGATTAGTTGGTTCAGGGTTGTTATTATTTGTCGCAATGTTCTTAATCTCAAATACAATTCGAATCACAATTTTGTCGCGTCAAAGAGAAATTCAAATTATGCGCTTAGTTGGTGCAACGAACGGTTATATTCGATGGCCTTTCTTTTTAGAAGGTGGTTGGATTGGTTTGCTAGGTTCAGTCCTTCCTGTTCTTGCGATTGTTTTTGGATATCCTGAATTTTATAAAATTGCTAACCCTGTCTTTTTAAGATCAAACTATGCGTTAATTACACCAGGTATATTCGCCCTTCAAATTAGTGCTATTTTAGCAATTTTGGGTATTTTAATAGGGGCGCTTGGTTCAGTAATTTCGATGCGTCGTTTCTTAAAAATATAGTTTAAGAATTCGAACAAAAGGCTTAGATACGATTCATTTGTATCTAAGTTTTTTTATTTTAAAAAAAACTTTGGGATCAGTGAACGTAAAGGATTCTTTGCCTTTGAATCCTTTTTATTAATCACCGTAAGGATTTTTTTAAAACGCGTTTTAAAAAAAGTAAAGAAGTGATGAGATTTTGTAATTATATTTTCCAATACTTTAAGAAAATGTTAAAATGAAGAATATGTGCAAGTCATCAAATACTTTTAAAAATAAGGAGCTTTATTGAATATGAAAAAACCAATCTGGATTCTTTCAACCATTAGTTTTTTAATTTTACTATCTGGCTGTTCAAGCTGGATTGATCGCGGCGAGTCAATTACGGCAGTCGGTTCATCGGCATTACAACCATTAGTTGAAACAGCTGCAGAATCTTTTCAAACAAATAATCCCGGACGCTTTATTAACGTTCAAGGAGGAGGAAGTGGGACAGGTTTAAGTCAAGTACAAGCCGGTGCCGTTGAAATTGGGAACTCCGATGTTTTTGCTGAAGAAAAAAGTGGGATTGATGCCTCTAAGTTAATCGATCATCAAGTAGCCGCTGTTGGAATTACCCCAATTATAAATCAAGCAGTCGGTTTAACAAATATCTCAATGGCCGATTTACGACGTGTGTTTTTAGGTGAAGTCATAAACTGGCAAGAAGTTGGCGGCAATGATCTACCAATCGTTTTGTTAAATCGAGCATCCGGTAGTGGCACACGAAATACATTTGAGCGTTGGGTCTTGCAAGGAGAGACCGCAAAACAATCACAAGAGCAAGATTCGACGGGAATGGTTCGTCAAATTGTCGCAGATACGCCAGGAGCCATTAGTTATTTAGCTTTTTCTTATGTAACCGAAGAAGTCGACACGTTAGCGATTGATGGGATTGAGCCAACCGATGAAAATGTAATGACAAATCAGTGGATTATCTGGTCGTATGAGCATATGTATACAAACGGCGAACCAACCGGTCTGACAAAAGACTTCTTGGAA
This sequence comes from Enterococcus lemanii, assembly GCF_016909125.1. Lineage (GTDB taxonomy): Bacteria > Bacillota > Bacilli > Lactobacillales > Enterococcaceae > Enterococcus_I > Enterococcus_I lemanii. The sequence goes on from NZ_JAFBFD010000011.1 coordinate 3,962, forward strand.
TATATTTTATCCGATGAAGTGCAAGAAAGTATTGTTGGCAAATTAGGTTATATTCCAGTATCTAGAATGCAAGTACAAAGAGATTGGCAAGGAAACGTAATCGAGTAAAGTTTTTTGTTAACAATTTACAAACTTTACAAAAAATTTACATTGCTTTAACGAAAGATTGATATGTAAAAGCTAAACTAGCCAAGAATCAAATAAATTTGAGGAGGAATTCTCTTGGAAGATGTAAATCAGCAATTAACTAAAAAATCAAAAAGAGCCAGAATGGAACAACGTGGGAAGTTCATCAGCTTTTTATGTATTTTTTTAATTGTCGTTGTTGTTGTTTCGATATTTTACTTTGTTGCCAGTAAAGGCCTCGCTACGTTTTTTGTAAATAAAGTCAACCTTTTTGATTTTTTATTTGGAACCGTATGGAACCCAAGCCAAATTGGTGAAAATGGTCAGCCATTAGTTGGCGCGTTGCCTATGATATTAGGTTCTTTTTTTGTAACCTTTTTATCGGCAATTGTGGCTACTCCTTTTGCAATTGGTGCGGCTATTTTTATGGTTGAAATTTCACCAAAGCAAGGCCAAAAAATCTTGCAACCAGTTATTGAACTACTAGTAGGAATCCCTTCTGTCGTTTATGGTTTTATCGGTTTGTCTGTCGTTGTACCAACTGTTCGATCGATTTTTGGTGGAACAGGCTTTGGTATTTTAGCGGGGACGTTTGTTTTATTTGTAATGATTTTACCAACAGTTACCACAATGACAGTCGATGCCCTAAAATCAGTACCACGTCATTACCGCGAAGCATCGCTAGCTTTAGGCGCAACCCGTTGGCAAACAACTTATAAAGTCGTGTTAAGAGCGGCAGTGCCAGGTATTTTGACCGCTGTCGTTTTTGGAATGGCGCGTGCGTTTGGTGAAGCATTGGCAATTCAGATGGTTATTGGAAACGCCGCTTTAATCCCAACTAGTTTAGTTACGCCAGCATCGACTTTGACTTCGATTTTAACAATGGGGATTGGCAATACCATCATGGGTACGGTTGAAAACAATGTCTTGTGGTCACTAGCTTTAATTTTGTTAAGCATGTCTTTAGTCTTTAACTTAGCTATCCGCCTAATTGGTAAGAAAGGGAGGTTTTAATTAATGAATGCAAAAAAAGCTGATAAATTAGCAACTGGGATTTTATACTTCGTTTCAAGCTTGATTGTTTTAATTTTAGCCTCTTTATTACTTTATATATTAGCAAAAGGGCTTCCGCATATTAATTGGGAATTTTTGACACAGCCATCGCGATCTTATGAAGCAGGGGGCGGAATTGGCGTTCAATTGTTTAACTCTTTTTATCTCTTGTTTATCACAATGTTAATTAGTTTTCCAATTTCTTTAGGTGCGGGTATCTATTTATCTGAATATGCAAAGAAAAACTGGGTAACGGATGTTGTAAGAACAGCAATTGAAATTTTAAGCTCACTTCCATCAGTCGTAGTAGGTCTCTTTGGTTTCTTAGTTTTCGTCATTCAATTTGGGTATGGCTTTTCGATTCTTTCAGGTGCCCTAGCTTTGACCTTTTTTAACTTACCACTTCTTACGCGAAATGTAGAAGAATCTTTAAAAGCGATTCACTTTACTCAAAGAGAAGCTGGGTTAGCACTCGGCTTATCTCGTTGGGAAACGGTTTTACGTGTAGTCGTTCCTGAGGCAACACCTGGGATTTTAACCGGTGTAATTTTGAGTTCTGGAAGAATTTTTGGTGAAGCAGCGGCCTTAATTTACACAGCTGGTCAAAGTGCTCCTGCGCTAGACTTTACTAATTGGAATCCATTAAGTGTTTCAAGTCCAATTGGGTTATTCCGACAAGCGGAGACTTTAGCGGTTCATATTTGGAAAGTCAACACAGAAGGAACTATGCCTGATGGAGCAGCCGTTTCAGCCGGTGCCTCTGCTGTTTTAATTTTAGCCGTTTTAGCATTTAACTTTGGCGCTCGAGCATTAGGAAAGCAACTGCATAAAAAATTAACATCGGCTTAAGGAGGATATAATGGAGAAGTATAATTGGGAGGAACGAAATATCCTCAAAATGGAGCAAGCAGATCAAGTGATTTTGCATACGAATGATTTACATGTTTGGTATGGGAATAACGAAGCGATTAAAGGCGTCGATTTGCAATTTGAAAAAAATAAAGTGACCGCTTTAATTGGCCCTTCAGGTTGTGGGAAGTCGACTTATTTACGCTCTTTAAATCGCATGAACGATGAAATTGCGAATACAAAAGTAACCGGTGAAATTATGTATAAAGGGGTCAATATTAATTCTTCTCAAGTTGACGTTTATGAAATGAGAAAACGTATTGGAATGGTATTTCAAAGACCAAATCCATTTAGTAAATCAATTTATGAGAATATTACGTTTGCCTTAAAACGACACGGGGAAAAAGATAAGAAGAAACTAGATGAAATTGTAGAGACAAGTTTAAAACAAGCGGCTCTTTGGGAACAAGTCAAAGACAATCTTCATAAAAGTGCCCATGCGTTGTCAGGTGGACAACAACAACGCCTATGTATCGCGCGGGCCATTGCAATGAAGCCAGACATTTTACTATTAGATGAGCCAGCTAGTGCACTTGATCCAATTTCAACGAGTAAAGTTGAAGAAACAATTGTGAATCTAAAAAAAGATTATTCAATTGTGATTGTGACGCATAATATGCAACAAGCGGCTCGTATTAGTGATTATACTGCTTTCTTTTATTTAGGGCATGCCATTGAATACGATGAAACAAGCAAGATTTTTACCCGACCAAAAATTCAAGCAACCGAAGATTATGTTTCAGGACATTTTGGTTAAGAAAGTAGGGGAATGATTAAATGACAGAAATACTCCTTTCCTCAAGAGATTTGCATTTATACTATGGAAAGAAAGAAGCTTTAAATGGGATTGATTTGAGCTTTAATAAAGGCGAAATTACCGCTTTAATTGGCCCTTCTGGCTGCGGGAAGTCGACGTTTTTACGCTCTTTAAATCGCATGAATGATTTAATCCCAGGTGTTACAATCACAGGAAGTGTCATGTATAAAGGAAAAGATATTTATAGTCCAAAGACAGATGTGGTAGAACTTCGGAAAGAAATTGGTATGGTTTTTCAACAACCCAATCCATTTCCGTTTTCAATCTATGAAAATGTTATTTATGGTTTGAAGTTAAAAGGAGAGACAGACAAAGCGGTTTTAGACCGAGTCGTTGAAGAAAGTTTAAAAGCTGCTTCTGTTTGGGATGATGTAAAAGATAAATTACATCAAAGTGCGTTGTCATTATCTGGTGGGCAACAACAACGGGTTTGTATCGCGCGTGTTTTAGCAGTGGATCCTGAAATTATATTATTAGATGAGCCAACAAGTGCACTCGATCCAGTATCTTCTGGTAAAATCGAAAACACCTTGTTTGATTTAAAAGATAAGTATACAATGATTATTGTGACTCATAACATGTCACAGGCTTCTCGTATTTCTGATAAAACAGCCTTTTTCTTAAATGGTGATTTAATCGAAGCAGATAATACGAAAAAAATCTTTTTAAATCCAAGTAAAAAAGAAACCGAAGATTATATTTCAGGGCGTTTTGGTTAAATCAAACTTTAATGAAAGAAGGGATATTCGATGTTAAGAAGCCAATTTGAAGAAGATTTATTAAATTTACATAATCAGTTTTATGAGATGGGGATGCTTGTTAGTAAAGCCATTCATAGTTCCGTTCAAGCGTATATCAAACATGATCGGAAATTAGCACAAGAAGTGATTCAACAAGATGAATTAGTTAACCAACTAGAAGTTCGTCTTGAGAAAAAAAGTTTTGAAATGATTGCATTACAACAACCAGTGACAACGGATTTACGCAGAATTATTACTGTGATGAAAGCAAGTTCAGATTTAGAAAGAATGGGTGATCATGCCGTTTCAATTGCGAAGTCAACGATTCGTGTAAAAGGTGAAACGCGAATGCTTGAGATTGAAAAAGCAATCAATGAAATGTCTGACTATGTTAAGAAAATGGTCGATAATGTTTTGATTGCTTACGTTAAAACCGATGAAGAAGATGCAAAGATGATTGCTCAAATGGACAATAAGGTTAACCAATGTTACCGCGATATTTATTACCAGACAATCCAATCCATGAAAAACAACCCAGAATTAGTTGTAATTGGAACTGATTATTTAAGTGTTGCGCAATACCTTGAGCGAATTGGTGATTATGTAACAAACATCTGTGAATGGATTGTTTATCTTGCAACTGGGAAAATTAGTGAACTAAATACAAATCGAACAGAAACACTATAATAAAAATTGCAAAAGCCTTTGAAGACTAACAAAACTTCAGAGGCTTTTTTGAAATTTGGTACTTAAGACCTATGACAATCGTTTAGTAGACAGGCATAATAAGGGTACAAGGTAACTTGTAATAATATTTTGCTCAAGGAGGCAATTTCCATGAATGAAAGAGAAAGAATTTTGGAATTGGTAAAAAAAGGTGTGCTTTCGACGGAAGAAGCCTTGGACTTACTCGAAGAAATTGGAAAAAGAAAAGAAGAAACGATAGAAGAAAACCAAGTGAATATAACTGAGACCTCAAATGAATCAATGGATGATATAGCAGATAGTGAAGAAGAAGATAAGAAGAATTTAGAGGAAATTTTAGAACGCTTAGCAGAAGAATCGAATCAAGCGTCTGCTGAGTTAGACGAGCTAAATGTTGAAATTGAAGAGACAAAACTCACTTTAAGCGATTTGCGTGAAGCATTAATGGAAATCAACACAAAAGAAGAATTTGATCAATTAACCGAAGAAGAATTAAATATTCGCTTAGATTTAGAGGAAGGGATAAAAGAATACGAACTTTTCTTAGCGGAACGATTAGAAGAAAAAGCCCAATTAGAAGGAGAATTAAAAAATATTCGTCGTTCTCAGTGGTCACAAAAAAAAGAAGAGTTTACGCGAAAAATTGAAATTCCAGAAGACTGGAAAGAACAAGCAAATGAAACAATTAGCCAAGTTGGCGAAAAAGTCGTAGATGTGACTTCACAAATGGGCAAATTTTTAAAGAAAACAATTAAATCAGTTGCTCAAACAGTCGAAGACAATGTGGAATGGAAAGATATCAATATTAAATTTCCAGGAGTGGCAACGACAAAATTTGATAAAGAATACTTATTTGAAAATGCTACAGCATCCATTTTAGAATTTCAAATAGCCAATGGTGATATTGCCGTTAATTTTTGGGATCAAGAGGCGATTAAGATTGAAGCAAATATAAAATTATATGGTAAAATGGAAGAAGAAACACCGCTTGAATCTTTTGAAAGAAGAAGTGAAATTATGATTTCAGAAGATTGTTTACTTTTTAAAGTGCCAAATAAACGTGTTCGTATCGATCTCGTTATGTACTTACCTAGAAAAACTTATGACTATGCTTCGATTAAATTGCTAAATGGGAATGTTTTGGTCAATGAATTTGACGTGAAAGATTTATATATTAAGTCGGTCAATGGGGATACCAAAATAAATAATATCAATGCCTCAATGGTTGAAATCGATGGCGTGAACGGTAATATTTCGATTTTATCAGGAAATATTTTAGATTCGATTATTGAATCAGTGAACAGCTCTGTTCGCTTAACGGCCGCTCCAAATAACTTGAGTGTTTCGCTAGTCAATGGTGATATTCGTCTTTCTTTTAATGACAATCAAATGAGTCGAGTAAAAGCAACAACTGTCAATGGCGATGTAAAAGTTGCTTGGTCAAATGAAGTCGGTTTTGAAGGAGAAATGAAAACGAGCTTTGGAAATATCCATAATCGTTTAAGTGAATATGAAATGGTGCGCGAAAAAAAAGAACAAATGAATAAATTGCTTCAAATTCGTCGCATAAAAGAACAAATGGCTCAATTAGATCTATCTACAACAACAGGAAGTATTTATCTAAAAGATGCCGAAGTAGGAGGGAGCACCGATGCAAAAAAAACTAACTAAATCAAGAACGAATGTTGTCTTATCTGGTACTTTAGCTGGAATTGCGGAATATTTTAGTATTGATCCAACGATTGTTCGAATTGTTTATGTCTTTATCTCGCTAATGGGGATGGGCTCGCCAATTTTACTATACATTTTATTGGCGATCATTATCCCAGCGCCTGATAAATCATCGAATTCCTACGGTCATGACAATCAATACACGCGTAAACAAAGAACCAATGTTAACATACGACCTAGCCAAAGAAAAGAAGCTGAAAAAGTTGATGATGATAACTGGAGTGATTTTTAATGACCTTTACTCGTAAAATTTTAATGTACATGTTAACATTCATTTCTTTAACTGTTATTTTTCCGGAAATGATTTTTGTTAAAAATTTTGCGATTGCCTTAGTAGCAAGTTTCGTCCTTTGGCTTCTAAATACTTTAATCAAGCCTATTTTAGTTTTCTTTTCTTTCCCATTAACTATTTTAACATTTGGTTTATTTAGTTTTGTTATTAATGCGCTAATTTTACAATGGACGGCGCAAATTGTTGGAAGCACAAATTTTGGTTTTTCCTCATTTGGCGCTTCAATTTTAGCGGCGATTATCTTCTCTTTTGTTAATTTAGTCGTAAGCCAACATTTTTCTACAAAAAGATTAAATAATTAAAAGTACCCGAATGAGCCTTTTTATCGTCTCATTCGGGTTTTTTACTGATAAGTTTTTAAGTTTCCTTCGCGGATAAAAAATAAATAGTAACAATTTTCTTATCAACAGAAGATTACAGGATTTAACAAGTGTTGCCTTATTTAGAGTAATTCTGTTTCAGTAATTGAATCTAAATAATTTTCAACTTGTTTAATCGTATCATCTAATGCACCAGGCTCAAATGGAGAGCGTAGACGGGCGATTGCTAGAATCTCTAAGAAAGTTTTTGTCCCGCCAACTTGGCAAATTTTTAAGTAGTCAGACCAAGCGTTGGTATCGGCATCGATATTGAATCTCTTCCAAAATTGGAAGGCGCAGACTTGTGCTAAGGTGTAATCAATATAATAAAACGGTGAAGTAAAAATGTGGCCTTGACGTAACCAGTAAATGCCGTTATCTAAGGCAGGGAAAAGGGTGTAGTCACGTTCAGGACAGTATTGTTTTTCTAATTTTCGCCAGCAAGCTTTTCTTTCTTCTGGTGACCAATCAGGATTTTCATAGACCTCTTGTTGGAAGTGATCGACTAACACACCATAGGGTAGAAATTGTAAAGCACTCGCTAAATGATCAAATTTATATTTATTTGTTTCTTCTTTAAAGAATTGTTCCATCCATGGCCAAGCGATAAATTCCATCGACATGGAGTGAATTTCACAAGATTCATAGTTAGGAAAGACGATTTCAGGTTCTTTGATCCAACGTGATTCATAAGTTTGAAAAGCGTGCCCGGCTTCGTGTGTTAAAACATCCACATCATGAGAAGTTCCATTAAAATTAGCAAAGATAAAGGGTGAAGCGTAATTTTGAATGTAGGTACAGTAGCCACCTGCTTGCTTTCCTTTTTTACTTAATAAATCTAAGAGGTCATTTTCAACCATAAAATCAAAGAACTCACCAGTTTCAGGAGCGAGTTCGTGGTACATTTTACGTGCGGACTCGACTAATTCTTCAGGTGTTCCTTTAGGGGTAGCATTTCCATTTGGATACACTAAAGGCAAATCATGAAAAGACAGATGTTCCAACTGATTCCTTTTCGCTTGACGCTCGTATAATTTTTGCGTTAAAGGAACGATTTTATTTAAAATTTCTTGGCGATATGTCTCAATCATTGGGCGGTCATAATCCCAACGATTCATTAAGACGTCTGCAAAAGCAACATAGTTAGAAAAGCCAAGTTTTTTAGCAATTTGTGCACGAACTTGTACCATTTGATGATAAATATCATCGAATTTTGCTTCGTTTTCAGCATAAAAAGCGGTAACTTGCTCAGTCGCTTTTTTACGCATTTCAGCATCTGTACTTTGTGTAAAAGGTGTCAGTTGCGAAAGCGTTCGGACTTCTCCTTCAAAAGGGATTTGAGCAGAAGCAACTAATTTTGAGTATGCTGAATTCAATTGGTTCTCTTTTTGGAAAAGCGGTATTAAATCAGGATGAAATGTTTTGACGCGACTTTCCGCAAATAAGAAAAGTGTTTTTGGATAAATAGTTTTTAAATCATCTAATAAAGGTGAGTTTAATAGTGCTTGATAAAATTCAAAATCTAGGTTTTGAAAATGCGGTTGGTATTCGTTCCAATAGGCATCTTCTGCTTCATAAAAAGTATCGTTTGTATTGATAGAATAACGAATAAGTGCTAAATTATAGGCTGTTTCAATTTGTCCTCTGAGCTCGTTGAGGTGGTCTAAGGCCCCTTGTGCTTTTTCTAAATGCGTTTCTTCTTTTAATATCTTTAAAGTTTGTAAAAAATCTTTTTTATATGCATCAAAGTTTGGACGCGTATATTGATAGTCTGTAAATTTCATTTTTAAAAAACCTCCTTTATTTCATGATAGCATAAATAACAAAAAAGATGAGAGAATTTTTTACATTAGTAGTAACTTTCTTCATACAATGATAAAATAGAGAAATAAGTATACAATAGAAATGAGGAAAACAAATGGCAGAAGTTGTCAAAGTCAGTGAATTGGTTCAAGCATTAGGTCTTGAAGTTGTTACTGGTGACGAGGAGGCACTAAATCGTAATATTACGACCGGCGATATTTCTCGTCCGGGATTAGAATTAACCGGTTATTTTAATTATTATTCACATAATCGTGTGCAATTGTTTGGAAGTAAAGAAATCACTTTTGCGGAAAAAATGATGGCAGAAGAACGTTTAATGGTTATTCGTCGCATGTGTTCAGAAGACACGCCCGCATTTATTATCTCTAGAGGTTTAGAAGTTTCAAGTGAGATGCTGCAAGCTTGTGAAGAACATGGTATCGCTATTTTGCGCTCTAAAATTTCGACCTCACGTTTAATGGGTGAACTATCCAGCTATTTAGAAGGACAGCTGGCACCTCGGACAAACGTTCACGGCGTTTTAGTAGATGTCTATGGGTTAGGTGTTTTAATCCAAGGGGATAGTGGGATTGGGAAAAGTGAGACTGCTCTAGAATTAATTCAAAGAGGGCACCGCCTAATTGCTGATGATCGCGTAGATATTTATAAGCAAGATGAGTTGACATTAATTGGCGAGCCACCACGAATTTTAGAACATTTGATTGAGATTCGGGGGATTGGAATCATTGATGTCATGACGCTCTTTGGAGCAAGTGCTGTCCGTGGTTCAATGGAAGTTCAACTTGTCGTTTATTTAGAGAATTGGTCAAAAGATAAAAAGTATGATCGTTTGGGATCAGCTGATGAAGTCGTTCAATTGGGCGAAGTTGATATACCTCAAATTAAAATCCCAGTTAAAACGGGACGAAACGTCGCAATTATTATCGAAGTTGCTGCAATGAACTTCCGAGCAAAAACAATGGGATACGACGCAACGTTAGAATTTGAAAATCGCTTAACGCGTTTAATTGAAGAAAATTCAGAAAATTAGGAAGTGGAAAAATGGTCAATCGCGTTGCATTTGAAATTTTTGGCATAGAAATTTACTGGTATGCTTTAATTATCGTATCAGGAATTGTAATAGCCATGTGGTTAAGTACTCGAGAAGCCATTCGAGTAAATTTAAAAAAAGATGATGTTTCTGATTTTATGTTAGTTGGGTTACCGGTGGCTTTTATCGGCGCTCGATTGTATTATGTATTATTTGAATTAGAAACCTATTTAGCTGATCCAATCCAAATCTTAAATATTCGTTCAGGCGGGATTGCTATCTATGGTGGCTTAATTGCCGGTGGAATTTGGTTGTATTTCTTTTGTCGGAAAAATTTTATCCAGCCATGGACCTTTTTAGATATTGCTGCACCAAGCGTTTTGCTTGCTCAAGGGATTGGGCGTTGGGGGAATTTCATGAACCATGAAGCTTATGGTGGTGAAACGACTCGTGCTTTTTTAGAAAAATTACAATTACCAAATTTTATTATTGAGAACATGTATATTGAAGGGGCTTTTCGACAACCGACTTTCTTATACGAATCCGTTTGGAATGTGCTTGGTTTTTTCATTTTAATTCTTTTACGTAAGTATACAACTTTGTTTAAACAAGGAGAAATTGCATTAGCCTATCTGATTTGGTATAGTTTTGGTCGATTTTGGATTGAAGGAATGCGCACCGATAGTCTGTATCTCTTTGGTGAGATTCGTGTCTCTCAAGCGTTATCATTTGTCTTATTTTTAGGGGCAATCTTGTTAGTGATTTGGCGTCGAAAGAGTAATCCTAATTTGAAAGCTTATAATCGTACATACGGATCAGATCAAAGAATTATCTAGGGATGAACGAATGATGAAAGAGAAGACAAAGTTATTTAAGGAGGTTTCGATTGTGAAACAAAAAATTGCAGTCTTAGGCCCAGGATCTTGGGGAACAGCATTAGCCCAAGTCTTATCAGAAAATGGTCATGAGGTAACCTTATGGGGAAAAGACGCGGATCAAATAAATGAAATAAACACGCAACATACCAACCATCGTTATTTACCAGATTTGGTTTTACCTAAAGAAATTCAAGCGACTTTATCTCTAGCAGAAGCGGTTCAAGGAGTCGACGCCATCTTATTTGTTGTCCCAACAAAAGCGATTCGAAGTGTGGCAAAAGAATTGGTTCCTTTAATTGAAAAAGCGCCTTATATTATTCATGCGTCAAAAGGACTTGAACAAGGAAGTCACAAACGAATTTCTGAAGTGTTAGCCGAAGAAATACCTGCAGACAAACGCCGCGAAATTATTGTTCTTTCTGGCCCTAGCCATGCAGAAGAAGTGGCTGTTCACGATATTACAACGATTACTGCTGCTAGTCAGGTACTTGAGTCTGCCAAATATGTCCAAGATTTATTTATGAATGATTATTTCCGTATTTATACAAATGATGACGTAGTTGGCGTGGAAACAGGAGCGGCTTTAAAAAATATTATTGCTTTAGGAGCCGGAGCAATTGCAGGGCTAGGATTTGGTGATAATGCGAAAGCAGCCATTATGACACGTGGCTTAGCAGAAATTAGTCGCCTAGGGGTTGCAATGGGAGCAAACCCACTTACTTTTATCGGTTTAAGTGGCGTGGGCGATTTAATTGTTACTTGTACAAGTGTTCATTCAAGAAACTGGCGCGCCGGGAACTTACTCGGTCAAGGTAAAAAATTAGACGAAGTTTTAGCGAATATGGGGATGATTGTGGAAGGTGTTTCTACCACAAAGGCGGCCGTTGAATTGGCCCACCAGTTACAAGTTGAGATGCCAATTACTGAAACAATCTACCGTGTTTTATATGAAAATCAAGACATCAAAGAAGCAGCCAAAGAAATTATGTTGCGTGATGGAAAAGTTGAAAATGAGTTTAAGTGAGGAGAAAATTGCATGAAAGTTAGAAAAGCGGTCATCCCTGCTGCAGGTTTAGGGACGAGGTTTTTACCAGCAACGAAAGCGATGGCTAAAGAAATGTTACCAATTGTTGATAAACCAACGATTCAATTTATTGTTGAGGAAGCACTAAAATCAGGAATTGAAGACATTTTAATTGTTACAGGCAAAGCCAAACGCCCGATTGAAGATCATTTTGATGCGAATTTAGAATTAGAAACGAACTTAAAAGAAAAAGGGAAAGCAGATTTATTAAAACTTGTCGAAGAAACCACGGATATTAACCTGCATTTTGTTCGTCAAAAACATCCACTGGGCTTAGGTCATGCGGTTCTTCAGGCTAAAGCGTTTGTGGGCCGAGAACCTTTTGTGGTAATGTTAGGTGATGACTTGATGGATGATGAGATTCCATTAACAAAACAACTGATGAATGATTATGAAAAGACCCACGCTTCAACCATTGCCGTGATGGAAGTACCACAAGAAGAAACGTCTAAATATGGTATTATCAATCCTGGCGAAGAAGTTTCAGAAGGTCTTTTTAATGTTAAGAATTTTGTCGAAAAACCAAAAGCCGAAGAAGCGCCAAGTAATTTAGCTATTATTGGTCGTTATCTACTGACGCCAGAAATTTTTTCAGTATTGGAAGAACAAACACCAGGTGCCGGTGGTGAAATCCAGCTAACCGATGCAATCGACACTTTAAACAAGACACAACGAGTATTTGCCCATGAGTTTAAAGGAACGCGTTATGACGTAGGAGATAAATTTGGCTTCATGAAAACGAGTATTGAGTATGGCTTGAAGCATCCGGAAGTAAAACAAGATTTAACGAATTATATTATTCAATTAGGTAAGGAATTAGCTGACAAAAATCCTCCGATTGAACCATTGAAGGACGAAGTCGAATAAAGCTTAAAAATCCATTACTTAGCAAAATATTTTGTTAGCTGTAATGGGTTTTTTTATTAGAATAGGAAGGGGGATGTTTATGTCTGGAGGAGAAATTGCTGCTTTGATTGCAGCAATTGCATTTGCAGCACTTGTCTTTTTTATCATTCGAGTGTTGTTGCAAGTAAGTAAAACATTATTAAAAGTTGATACCACCGTCGCAGAAGTAAATAAAACGATTCAAGTAGTAACGCGCGACGTCGATATTTTATCGCGCGAAGTGGAAGGTTTACTTGTGAAAAGCAACTCTTTATTGTTAGATGTCAATCAAAAAGTTGAAAAAGTTGACCCATTATTTACAGCCATTGCTGATTTGAGTCTTAGTGTTTCAGACTTGAATCAATCGAGTCGTTTGATGGTCTCACGCTTTTCGGCGTTAGGTAAGACCGCGACTCAAGCAAGTATTCTAGGAAAAGTTAGTCAATCAGCCATTAAGAAAATGAAAGAAAAAAGAACAGCAAAAGATTAGATAAGGAGGATTAAGATGAGCAAAAAAGGTGGATTTTTATTAGGTGCATTAATTGGAGGGACCGCAGCGGCAGTAACAGCATTATTATTAGCTCCTGAATCAGGGAAAGAGTTACGAGATAAATTAGCAAAACAAGTGGATGATTTATTAGATCAAGCATCCGATTATAAAGATGCCTCTAAAGAAACAAGTCAAGATTTTACGGATTTAGCAAAAGAAAAAATGGCTATTTACGCTAAACGTCTGGAAGAATTAGGGAAACAATTAAAAGAAAATATCTCTGAAACGGCCGAAGAGGTTGCTGGATTTTCAGAAGATTCAATGGCTGAAATAAAAGAAGAAGTCGAAGAAATAAAGCAAGCTTTTTCTGATGGAATGGCTGAAGTGCTTTCAGATGAAGAAGATGGACAAGACATTGTAATCGAGTTAGCAGATGAGTTTATGGAAGAAGCAACGCCGGAAGCAGCGATAGAAGAACTGTCAGAAGAACCGTCAGAAGAAGTTTATTTTCAAGAGTTGGAAGAATTAAAAGAAGTTTTAGAAGAAAATAATCCAGAAGATGAACACGACCAATCAATTTAATAAACACCGCTGGTTATCTCAAGTTTTTGATAGTGCTTGAGGTAACTAGCGGTGTTTTGAATTTTAATCACGGACAATGAGTAACTCTTTTGGTGTGTGTGTGAATGGTTTGCAACCATCTTTAGTGACATAGACACAGTCTTCAATTCTAACACCAACTTGACCAGGTAGATAAATACCAGGTTCAATTGAAAAACACATACCTTCTTCAAGTACCAAATCATTACCTGTTACAATTGAAGGGAATTCATGAACACTTGTACCGATACCATGGCCTAAACGATGATTGAAAAATGTGCCGTAACCAGCTTGCTTAATGATTTTTCTAGCAATTTGATCGAGTTGGCTAGCCGTTACTCCAGGTTTAACGGCTTCTTGAGCGGCTAGTTGCGCTTCAAGTACAATTTGATGAATTTCCTTTTGTAGTTCAGTTGGCTTGTGATAAGCAATTATTCGCGTCGCATCGCTGCAATAACCATTCCAAACGACCCCTAAGTCAAATAAAACCAGTTCATTTTTTTGAATAACTTTTCCACCTGGTTCGCCATGTGGATCAGCAGCGTTTGGTCCAGCTAAAACCATCGTGTCAAATGACATTTGTTTTACACCTTGACGTTTTAATTGGTATTCAATCTCTGCAACAATTTCTTGTTCGGTCTTACCATTTTTTACTGCTGAAAAACCAATTTCAAAAGCAACATCCGCCCATTTTCCAGCAGCGATTAACCCTTTGATTTCATCAGGGGTTTTAATCAATTGCATTTTTTGAATGATTGGCGTTAAATTATTCGAAAAAGTTGTTTGATTCAAAAGTTTAGATAATAATTCAAAGCGTTCCAATGAAAGAGCATTTTTTTCCAAAGCAAGTTCTCTAGGGTTTCCGTAACGTTTGAGAATTTCTTTTTTTATGATATCCCAAGGATCTTGAGTGTCCAAATAGCCGACCACATCTGCTTGCCATGGACTTTTTTTGGCAGCTTCTACTTCTAATGCAGGAGTAAATAAGAACGGTTCTTGTTCTAAACTAATAAACAGTGCCAATACGCGTTCATGTGGTTCGCTTTCGTAACCAGTAAAATAAGCAATTGATTGTGGTGAGCTAATGTAAGCTAAATCAATTTCTTTTTTTAACATCCATTGTTTTAATTCGTTTATTTTTTCTCGGTTCATAAATTCCCTTCTTTCTAAAGTTCATTTCTATACTACCATTTTTCTTCAAATCTTCCTAGAATCATTTTTAGAAAGAAATAATGAATAATTTTCATGAAAATAGAATTAAAACGGTTGCAAATTGCTCGGAAGTTTGCTATTCTAACTAAGAAATGTAAACAAGATTTTCAGAAAATGATTAAATGAGGAGATAATAAAATGGATAAACAAACAATTACCATTTATGACGTCGCTAGAGAAGCCAACGTTTCAATGGCGACTGTTTCACGAGTGGTTAACGGTAACCCAAATGTAAAACCAGCTACTCGTAAAAAAGTATTAGAAGTAATTGACCGCTTAGATTACCGTCCCAATGCAGTTGCTCGTGGACTAGCAAGTAAAAAAACAACGACGGTTGGCGTAATTATTCCTGATGTAAGCAATATGTTCTTTGCATCATTGGCTAGAGGAATCGATGATGTTGCAACGATGTATAAATATAATATTATTTTAGCTAACTCTGACGGAGATAGTGTTAAAGAAGTCAATGTTTTAAATAACTTATTGGCAAAACAAGTCGATGGTGTAATTTTTATGGGACACCGAATTACAGATGAGGTTCGAGGAGAGTTTTCTCGTTCAAAAACACCAGTTGTATTAGCCGGTTCTATTGATCCTGATCAACAAGTAGGTAGCGTAAACATTGATTACAAAGAAGCGACCAAAGATGCGATTTCACTTCTAGTTAAAAATGGCAATAAAAAAATTGCGTTTATTAGTGGGGCATTAATTGATGCAATCAATGGGCAATATCGTTTATCTGGTTATAAAGAAGCCTTAAAAGAAAATAATTTAGAATACTCAGAAGGTTTAGTATTCGAGTCACCTTACTCATTTAAAGATGGTTTATCTTTAGTTGAACGATTATTAAATAGTGGGGCAACGGCAGCCTATGTAACAGATGATGAATTAGCAATTGGTATTTTAGACGGTTTAATTGACCAAGGAATCAAAGTACCAGATGACTTTGAGATTATTACAAGTAATAACTCACTTTTAACAGAAGTTGCTCGTCCAAAGTTATCAAGCGTTACGCAACCATTATATGATATTGGTGCTGTTTCTATGCGTTTGTTGACAAAGCTAATGAATAAAGAAGAAGTTGAAGAAAAAACAATTGTATTACCATATGGTATTGCGAAAAGAAATTCAACAAAATAAGTCAAAAACGATTCGAAGGTAAAATTTTCGAATCGTTTTTTTGCTTATTCATTTTTCTTTTCTGTTGTCTCTTCTTTGTTCTCTTCTTTATTGTTCTCTTTTTCTTTCTCATCAGAAACGTCATCTTTTTTCTTTTCGGTTTCTTTTTTATCGTCTTTTTTCTCTTCAACTTTTGGTTTTGGAATAACAGATTTCCAGTAATCATTGTAGTTGGCATCTGTTCCACCAATACCAAACTTAAAGCTAATATCCGCAGGTCCATTTTTAGCCCAATAAGAAGTGACCGTTTCTGTTGGAGCAGTAAATGTTGTATTGTTAATGGTCATCGTCCCGCCTGGCTTTGTCCCAGAAAACTTAGAAACGTTAAAACTTTTAACACTAGGATCGAGTTGGAAGGTATCACTTGTTTTGATAATGTCAGGATTTGCTTGATAAATGGCGTAAACTAATTGCGCCATGTAATTTGCTGTTCTTTGTCCGCCAGAGGCATCAGAAGGTTTGCTATCTTCACGCCCAGACCAACTACCTAAAGTAATGCCTGGCGTAGAGACAACGAGCCAGGAGTCCACATTTTCATCGGTTGTTCCGGTCTTTCCAACCCAATCGGCGTTACCTAATTGCCAATTTAGATTGCTGACTCTACTTTTAAAATCAGTCGTAAAACCATCTGTGATGACACTTCGCATTAAATCAACAGTAATCGAAGCGGCTGCTTTTGAAAAGACTGGTACAGGGTTTGCTTCGTGTTGATATAAAACAACACCATCAGAATCAATGATTGATTCAATCAAATATCCTTCAAGATACGTTCCATTATTGGCTAGAGCTTGGAAACCATTTGTTTGCTCCAAGGTTGAGATTTCAGCTACGCCTAAAGGGGCAGATTGGTACTGCCAGACAGGTGTCTCTGGGTAGTTCATCTTGGATAAATACTGATCATAAACAGAACTGGCGCTCCCCATTTTTGAAAGCGTGTTTTGATAAATATGATTGGCTGGGATGTTATCTGAACGAACAATTGATTCACGAACCGTTTGAAACGTTTTTGAACCAGCATTCAAAGCATTTAAAATTGGTTTTCCGGCGTCTTCACCATTTCCCCAACTAGTCGGGAAATCTGAGACTCTTGTTTGCGTTCCAATCAGCCCTTGGTCAATTGCTGGACCATAGACCAGTACAGGTTTTATCGCTGAACCGGCTTGACGCTTGGAACTAAAGGCATGATTAAATTGATTGGCGTTATAATTTCGACCACCCACGAAGCCTAGAATTTTACCGGTGCTATTTTCTAGTAAGACGTTTCCAACCTCAATATGCGCACCTGCCCAGTTATCGAGTAAGTATCCGTAGTTCGTTACGGTTGCTTGCATGGCTTCATAAATTTTTGGGTCAATCGTTGTGTGAACGGTATACCCACCGTAAGCTAGTTTTTCTCTCGCTTTATCTAGGTACTGTTGATGAATGTCTTCTTTAAGAAAGTTTTCGTCTGAGAGATTATTACTCTTGGCTAATTGCTTGGCAACAATTTCACTGGCTTGGTCCATCACAGCGTAGTATAAATAGCCTTGATTGTTCGTGTCGGCTTTAGCTGTCGGAAGAAAATCAGCGGTCAAATCATAAGCGAGCGCCTCTTCGTATTCTTCTTGGGTAATGTCGTGATTACGAAACATACTAAACAACACAAAATCTTTTCTCTGAAGACCATAGACTAGATACTCAGAATCTTTCATTTCTCCAGTATTTAAGTATGGACTATAAGTAATTGGGCTTTGCGGTAAACCAGCAATAAAAGCAGCTTGGGCTAAATTGACTTCACTAGCGTTTACCCCAAAAATTCCTATCGCAGCTTCTTGAACACCTGCGATATTTTGGCCACGATTATTGCGGCCAAAAGGCGAAACGTTTAAATACATCGTAATAATTTCTTCTTTAGAAAAGTTCTTTTCAACTTCCATCGCTAATAGCATTTCAGTTGCCTTTCTTTTAAAAGTAGTTTCGCTCGTTAAAATTTGCTGTTTGACTAATTGTTGCGTTAAGGTGGAGCCACCACTACTTCCCATACCTGTTACTTCAGATACTAAAGCTCGAATTACCGCTTTGGGTACGACCCCGTGATGTTCGTAAAAATATTCGTCTTCTGTAGCCACGACGGCTTTTTTTATCAGCGGAGAAATTTCTTCAGGAGAAAGTTGAACTCGACGTAAATCTGATTGAATCGTCGCAATTAGACTTTCGTCTGAATAAACGAGTTGGGATGTTTCAGATACATCGCCTAAATCTTTTTTTATTTCTTGTTTCGAAGGCAGTTGCGTTTGCTCAATGAGAAAAGTGAAATAACCTAGCCCGATTCCCCCCGCTAAGGCCCCTCCAAATAATAATAATGCAACCCCGATTAAAAATATGGAATAAAAGACTCGTAATGTTACATTTAAGTAAAGCCAATTTTTCTTTTTTGTACTTTGCTCTTTTTTTTGTGGCAAAATTTTCACCTCAGTTTTATCAATATAGACCGAGCTAATTATATCAAATAAATAAGCCCTTGAACACAATTGTTACGGAATTGATAGAGAAGCTTTAAATTGTCAGTTTTTTCAAGTAAGATAGGAAGTAGTCGTTTAAGGAAAAAGGAATGGGGGAGAAGTGATGGGGGCTGTGGTATTACAATCGGTTATTTTATTTTGGATGATCGTACTAGGTTTTGTCACTAAAAGGGTCGGGCTATTAAATAAAAGCGATGGGAATGTTTTAGGTCGAATTGTGATGAATGTCACGTTGCCTGCAGTGATTATTATTAATTTAGCCCGCCTAATTTTACAAAAAGAACTGGCTTTTCTTGTTTTTTTAGGCTTGGTTTGGACAATCGGTCAGTTAATTTTAGCCTATTTTCTTGCTAAACAAAAAGAAAAATTAATAAAACTTTTTTATCTATATGGAGCCTCTGGATTTAATATTGGAAATTTTGCAATTCCTTTTATTCAAAGTACGATTCCAGTAGGTTTACCACTTGTTTTGATGTTTGACATAGGAAATAGCATCATGCTTTCAGGAGGTACAAAAATTGTTGTTGACCAGATGGTGCACAAAGAAGAACCAGTCCATTTGAAAAGTATTCTCAAGCAACTTTTTTCTTCGGTTCCATTTGTCTGTTATGTAGTGATGCTCTTACTAAAAGTAACCGCGGTAGACGTGTCAGAAAATATATTAAGTTTCATTAGCCCAATTGCAGATGCAAACATCTTTTTATCAATGTTTATGATTGGGTTATTTATGGAATTACGCTTGCCAAAGACCATGATGGCAGAAGTTTTACGTGTCTTATTCATTCGCTTTGGACTGGGGATGTTGATTTTTATTCTCTTATATTTTCTGCCGATTCAAGCATTAACTAAAATGGTTTTAAGTTTATTGGCCTTTTCGCCGATCCCATTATTTAGTATTATGTTAGCGGTACAAGATGGCGTCAAAGAAGAATGGATGGGTGTGAGTGCATCAATTAGCTTTTTAATTAGTTTGCCGCTTATGACGACTGTTTTACTGGTTTATCAATAAACTAAGCAAGATAGTTGCGTTTTTCATTTGAGTTGCGCATACTGAACAAGACTTGTAACAAACGAGGAGGAAATTTGATGTTGATAGGATCTCATGTCTCAATGAGTGGCAAAAAAATGTTGCTAGGCGCAGCAGAAGAAGCAGCGAGTTATGGCGCTTCAACTTTTATGATTTATACAGGAGCGCCACAAAATACGCGGCGAAAACCGATTGAAGAAATGAATATTGAACAAGGAACGGCCTATATGAAAGCGCATGGCCTAAGTAACCTTGTCGTTCATGCGCCATATATTATTAATTTAGGAAATACAATTAAACCAGAAAATTTCAGTTTTGGAATTGAATTTTTAAGAGCGGAGATTTTACGCGCACAAGCACTAGGCGCAACACAAATCACGATGCATCCTGGTGCGCATGTTGGTGCGGGAGTCGAAGCTGGACTTGCTCGAATTATCGAAGGTTTAAATGAAGTTCTAACGAAAGAGCAAATTCCACAAATCGCTTTAGAAACGATGGCAGGAAAAGGAACGGAATTAGGTCGAAATTTTGAAGAGTTGGCGACAATTATAGATGGCGTGAAGTTAAACGAAAAACTATCGGTCACTTTAGATACGTGCCACATTCACGATGCAGGCTATAACGTCAAAGAAGATTTTGATGGCGTGTTGGCCGAGTTTGATCAAGTGATCGGGCTAGATCGCTTAAAAGTCATTCACGTTAATGATTCTAAAAATATTCAAGGCGCTCGCAAAGACCGTCATGCGAATATCGGTTTTGGTGAAATTGGTTTTGAAGCATTGAATAAAGTGGTTCACCATCCACAACTGGCACAATTGCCAAAAATTTTAGAAACACCATACGTTGGTGAAGACAAAAAAAATCAAAAAGCACCTTATGGTTTTGAAATTGCTATGTTGAAAGAAAAATCGTTTGATGCTGACTTACTCACTAAAATTGCAGCTCAAGTTTAGCGTAAATGAGAAAGATGGAATTGCTACTTTTCTTTTTGCTGATTATCTAGTAAAATATTTCATTGAGAGTACCCTTGAGGAAGGAGTGTTACAATGAACTTGGGATTAGCTATTTTATTTATTGCAATCGGTGTCTTAATTGGTGCTGTCGGTGGATTCTTCTTAGCGCGTAAATACATGCAAGATTACTTAAAGAAAAACCCACCAATTAATGAAGACATGTTACGGACGATGATGATGTCAATGGGCCAAAAGCCATCTGAGAAGAAAATTCGTCAAATGTTACAACAAATGAAAAATCAAAAATAATGATTTTATGAGAAACGGGCTGAAAGGCCTGTTTTTTTTAACGCAAAAAAAGGAGGAGAAAGATGTCAATTTTTAGAAAGTTAGCTTGGTTTTTTAAAGAAGAAAAAAAACATTATATCATTGGCGTGACGGCACTAATAATTGTTGCAATTGTTCAATTAGTTCCACCAAAAGTCATTGGCATTATTATTGACAAGATTGCCCAAGACCAAATGAATCTTCACAGTATGTTGGCTTGGATAGGGGTATTGGTATTGTCGGCGGTTGCGCAGTATGTGTTTCGTTTTGTTTGGCGCGTGAATATCTGGGGAAGTGCTGCCCGTTTAGAACGTAGCTTGCGGCGTCAACTCTATCATCATTTTACGCAAATGGATCACTTGTTTTATCAGCGCCACCGAACAGGCGATTTAATGGCCCATGCAACGAATGATTTGTCAGCCATTCAAAATGTCGCAGGTGCTGGTATCTTAACTTTTGCCGATTCAATTATTACAGGTGGTATGACGATTTTAGCAATGGTTCTTTTTGTCGATTGGCGCTTGACTTTAATTGCTTTAATTCCACTGCCGCTTTTAGCAGTGGCATCAAGAGTTTTAGGTTCAAAATTACATGATGCGTTTCGCGAATCACAAGAAGCTTTTTCAGCAATTAACGACAAAGCTCAAGAAAGTATTACAGGGATAAAAGTAATTAAAACTTTTGGCCAAGAAAAAGAAGATATCGCTGAATTTTCAGAAAAAGTAAGTCAATCCATCAAAAAAAATCGCCGTACCAATTTCTTAGAGGCGCTTTTTGACCCAGTCATTACACTCATTATTGGGCTAGCTTATGTCGCAACCATTTTAGTTGGGGGCCAATTTATTATGAACGGCCAAATTACGATTGGTCAATTGGTGACTTTTGTCAGTTATATCGGTATGCTAGTTTGGCCAATGTTTGCCATTGGTCGTTTATTTAATGTTTTGGAACGAGGGAATGCCAGTTATGATCGAGTGACACAAATATTAAAAGAAAAAACGCATATTGTAGAACCATATAATGCTAGAAAACAGCTAGCAAAAGGTGTTTTATCTGTAGCGATTGATCACTTTTCTTATGATGAAAAAACCAAAGACACACTAACAGATATTCACTTTAACTTAAAAGAAGGAGAAGTTTTAGGAATTGTTGGGAAAACCGGTGCAGGAAAAACAACCTTGTTAAAACTTTTAATGCGTCAGTACGATTATTATCAGGGCACGATCCTTTATGATGGCGAATCGATTAAAAATTACACCTTAGATGCTCTTCTTTTATCGATTGGTTATGTTCCACAAGATCATTTTTTATTTTCAATGAGCGTGGGGGATAACATTCGTTTTACAAATCCTCAATTAACACAAACAGAAATTGAAGATGCCGCGAAGTTTGCCGCAATTCATGAAGATATTCTAGGGTTTCCCGAACAATATGATACGTTAGTTGGTGAACGAGGCGTGTCATTATCTGGTGGGCAAAAACAGCGCTTATCGATTGCACGGGCATTAATTATGGCGCCAGAACTATTAATTTTAGACGACGCTTTATCCGCGGTAGATGCTAAGACTGAGGAAATGATTCTATCAAACTTAAAAGAAAGACGTCAGCAACAATCAACCATCATTGCGGCTCACCGCTTAAGTAGCGTCATGCATGCGGATGAAATTTTAGTTTTAGAAGAAGGGAAAATCGTTGAACGCGGAACCCATGAAGAACTCCTCGAGAATCAGGGGTGGTATGCTAAAATGTGGGAAAAACAACAATTAGAAGCAAAAATTGAAGGAGGGGAACGTTAATGCAGCAACCATCACAATGGTCAAAAGCGTTATCTTTTAAAGAACAAAGAGCCATTATCAAACGCTTATTTGCCTATGCTCGTCCTTTT
The DNA here is from genome assembly GCF_016909125.1 of Enterococcus lemanii. Classification (GTDB taxonomy): domain Bacteria; phylum Bacillota; class Bacilli; order Lactobacillales; family Enterococcaceae; genus Enterococcus_I; species Enterococcus_I lemanii. The sequence goes on from NZ_JAFBFD010000011.1 coordinate 26,569, forward strand.
CGTAAGACTTTTTCAATTGCTATTTTATTTTCACTTGGATTAGCGACCATTAATATTTTGTTACCACGTATTTTACAAACGTTAATTGACCGATATTTACAACCACAAAAGGCAACGAGTCAAATCATTTGGCTTTTTGCCGCTTTATATCTACTCGGCACCATTTTAAAGGCTATTATTTGGTTTTTTCAATGGTACTTATATTCAGATGCTTCTTTACGCAGTTATCAAAATATTCGGGTGAAATTATTTGAAAAACTTCATACGTTAGGGATGCGTTATTTTGATCAAACCCCTGCAGGCGCAATTGTTTCAAGGGTATCAAATGACACAGAAACCTTATTTGAATTTTGGCATGTTTTTTTAATGGTCATTACTGGCGTTTTTGCAGTGACTTCATCTTTTATTGCGATGTTTCAAATCAATGCCCAAATTGCCTTAATGACACTTTTATTTTTGCCAGTTTTAGGCTTAATTATTTGGTACTACCAAAGATTTAGTTCGAAAATTTACCGACAAATGCGTGAAAAACTAAGTCAACTGAATACGAAGCTCAATGAATCCATTTCAGGTATGCAAATTATTCAACAATTTCGTCAAGAGAAACGCTTTTTGCAGGAATTTGAAAAAACGAATGATGAGTATTTAGCGACACGCGAGGCAATGATTAAAGTAAATTCATTATTACTAGGGCCAGTCATTAGTTTGCTGTATGCTTTAGCCGTAGCCGTTTCATTAACGCTATTTGGATTTAAAGCCTTGGAATCACCACTAGAAGTCGGTTTAATCTATGCTTTTGTCACTTATATCCAAGCTTTTTTTAACCCGATGACGCAAATGATGGATTTTTTGAGTACTTTTACAGATGGCGTTGTTGCAGGAAGTCGTGTTTTAAAAGTTATGGATGAAACACAGCTTACACCTGCGCAAAACCAAGATGCCAGTTGTGAAATTACGCAAGGGAAAATAGAGTTTCGAGATGTTTGTTTTTCTTATGATGGTGAGCATAAAGTGTTAGATAAAATTTCTTTTACCGTTAATCCTGGTGAAACAGTTGCTTTAGTCGGCCATACTGGTAGTGGAAAAAGCTCAATTATTAATGTGTTAATGCGTTTTTATGAGTTTGAAGAAGGCCAAATTTTGATTGATGGCCACGATATTCGTGAGTTTCCAATTGAGGAATTACGCAAGAAAATGGGGCTCGTTTTACAAGATGCTTTTATGTTTTATGGCAATATCGCCGACAATATTCGCCTGCTTAATCCTACTATTAAGGAAGAAGAAGTCGTGGCGGCTGCTAAATTTGTTCAAGCAGATTCTTTTATTGCAACTTTACCAAATACTTATAATGCAAAAGTTATTGAGCGAGGAGCGAGTTATTCAAGCGGGCAGCGACAATTAATTTCATTTGCTCGGACGATGGTTACCCAACCTAAAATTTTAGTTTTAGATGAAGCAACCGCCAACATTGACACAGAAACGGAAAGCTTAATTCAAATGGGGCTAGCCAATATGCGTCAAGGTCGGACAACCATTGCGATTGCACACCGTCTATCAACGATTCGAGACGCAAACTTAATTTTAGTGTTAGAGAAAGGGAAAATCGTAGAACGAGGCACGCATGAATCTTTGCTAGAACAAGCGGGTTTATATGCAGATATGTATCGATTACAAAGTAGTGAGGTGTAAAAAAGAGTCTTTTTAGACTCTTTTTTTACACCTCTAGTAATTTTTCAATTGTTGGAATTAGTTCAAATGGTGCGGTGCGATGGGCGAAGCGAGCAGCAAAGTGTCCATCACGAGCAATTAAAAATTTAGTGAAGTTCCACTTAATATCACCGGATAGTTCATCGGTTGTTTGTGTTTGTAAAAATTTAAATAAAGGATCCGCTTGTTCCCCTTTTAAAGTCGTTAATGTATGCATCGGGAAAGTTACGCCATACTGTAATCGACAAGCTTCCGCTGCTTCTTGCCCCGTTGCTAGTTCTTGGTGAAATTCATTTGAAGGAAAACCGAGTACAACAAAACCTTGATCTTGGTATTTTTCGTAAAGTGCTTCAAGCTCCTTAAATTGTGGCGTATGCCCACATTTTGAAGCAGTATTCACAATTAAAATGACTTTCCCTTTCTCTTTTTCTAGAGAGTAATGCGTACCATCTTCTAGGGTTGCGTCAAATTGATAAATATTCATGTTTAAAAAACCTCCTTTTTTCTAGTATAGCCTGAGATTTAAATAATAGAAATTATTTTGCTTTGAAAAAAGTGCGGCAGAAAAAATAAATCCAGGTAACGATGGCTTAATAATTAGCGCATCGTTACCTGGGTATGTTCATTTTATTAATGATTATTATTGAGCGAGGGCTTCGTCATAGCTAGCTTCATCCTGAACGACGGCCTTTGACTTCCAAATACCTGAGCGCCAACGCCGAATCATTAAGGCCGCTCGAAGTCCTTCGTCAATTGCATAGGCGATCCAAACGCCGACTAGGCCAAACCCACCCCAAATGGCGAGTGAATAAGAAAATGGTAAACTAATGACCCACAAAACAAGTAAACTACAAATGAGTGGGAATTTCACATCGCCACTTGCATTTAAAGAACCTACTAAAATCATATTGACTGCGCGTGTTGATTCTAAAGCAATTTCAACTAAGAAAACTTCTTTGGCAATATGAATGACTTCAGGATTTGTTGTAAAGATCCCCATAATTGGTTCAATGAATAAATAAGTAAGAACACAAATAATCAAAGTAGTGGCCACACCAATTACGGTTGTACGCATCCCACGTTGATACGCTCGATCAAATTGTTGGGCACCCACATTTCGCCCAATCATAATTTGATTGCCTTGGCTAAGAGCGGAAGCAATTAAATAAACAAATTGTGTAATGGCACTAATGTAAGATTTGGCAATTAAGACACTTGAACCTAAAGAAGCGACAATCATTGTCACGACGACTTGTGCTCCTTGATAAGAAAGTGACTCACCAGACGAAGGTAAACCATAAGTTAAAATCGATTTTAAAATTGGCCATGAAATATTTTTAAGACGTAAAGACAAAATTGAAAAACCGATATAATGTTTTAATAAATAAATCGAGATGAAAAGTCCAATCACGTTTCCAACGACACTTGAAAAAGCTAAGCCACTTACGCCGAAACTTGGCAATCCAAAAGGCTGGTAAAGAACAAAATAGTTACCAATAACAGATAGAATACTAGCGGTCATGGGTACAAATAAGGCAGGTTGGGTATGCCCGTGCGTTCGTAAAATCGCAACGATCACGGCTGTCAAGGCAGAAACAATCAGACTACCGCCGAAAATTTGCAAATAGCTTTTCCCGATGGCGACTAACTGTGCATCGAGGTTCATAAATCTTAAAAGATCTTGTGAAAAAATCGCAAATGCAAAGCTAATCATTAAGCCAATTGCAAGTGAGCCAAAAATTGCTGTATTAATGACCGTTTTAATTTCACTATTTTTCTTTGCACCAATGTATTGTGCGATGATAATTTGTGTACCAATTGTGATGAAACCGTAAACAAAAACCATTAAATTAAGTAGTTGATTTGCCGCACCAACCGATGCCACCGCGGGCTCAGAGTAGTGTGAAATCATCCAAACATTAATATTACCTATGACGACGCGTAAAAACAATTCCACAAAAATCGGCCAACTTAAAAAAATTAGTTCACGGTCGGAGGCAATAATCATTTTTTTTCTTGCCAAAATTAAGTTCCTCTCTTATAGTTAATAATTGTGATGTCTTGGCAATTTTACAAGATTAGTCTAAAAAGTCAAGAAATATCAAAGGAAATGAGCTATTTTTTACCAAGCAAATGATTAGACGAAATGTCAAAGAAGGTCTAAAGTAAGTCTTAGAAAAACAATGGAGGGAAATTTTTATGTTTGACGTAATCGTAATAGGAGCAGGGCCAGCAGGAATGACTGCCGCACTCTATGCTTCTAGATCAAATTTATCAGTACTATTATTAGAAAGAGGGGCGCCAGGTGGTCAATTAAATAATACGGCAGAAGTTGAGAACTACCCTGGATTTGATCGAATTATGGGACCAGACTTAGCAGACAAAATGTTCCGCCCACTTGAAAAATTTGGCGCAAAACATGCCTATGGAATTGTGAATGAATTAAAAGATTTAGGTGACTACAAAGAAATCGTAACCGATAGTGAAGTTTACCAAGGGAAAACCGTTATTATTGCAACGGGCTGTGAGCACCGTCACTTAGGTGTAAAAGGTGAAACAGAATTTGCAGGTCGTGGGGTTTCTTATTGTGCAGTGTGTGATGGAGCCTTTTTCCGTTCTAAAAAATTACTTGTGATTGGTGGAGGCGATTCAGCAGTTGAAGAAGCACTATTTTTAACGCAATTTGCTTCAGAAGTTGTCGTTGTCCATCGTCGTGACGAATTACGTGCACAAAAAGTTATTCAAGAGCGCGCGTTTGCAAATCCAAAGATTTCATTTATGTGGGATTCCTTCGTTGAAGAAATCATAGGCAACCAAATGATGATGACTGGTGCCAAAATTCGAAACGTAAAAACCGATGAATGTCATGAAGAAACAGCAGATGGTATGTTTATTTATGTAGGACTAGATCCTTTGACCGAAGCATTCAAAAACACGGGAATCACAAACGAGGACGGCTGGATCTTAACAGATGAGTTGATGCGCACCAATATTCCAGGTGTTTATGCTGTTGGAGATGTTCGTGAAAAACACTTGCGTCAAATTACAACAGCAGTCGGTGATGGCAGTATCGCTGGGCAACAAGTATTTAATTATTTAGAAGAACAAAAAGATAAATAATAATACGTTTTAACCAACAGAGCCTATTTTTAAGAGAGCCTCTCAGATTGTAGACAAAAGACAAAGTACCTCGATTTTTAAATCGCATCGTACTTTGTTTTTTTGCTGTCTAATTTTTTTGTAAAAGCAACCATTCTTGCTTAAATTTGGCGATTGATTGGTAACGACGCTCAGGTTCTAAGTGAACAGCTTTTGGTAGAAGGTATTAGGAAAATTGAAACGGATCGTATTACGCCACGTCCTTCTGTACTCAAAGACGATCAATACCACGTTAGAAAAACTATGAGAATTTGAAGTGAGTCTTTTAGTCTTTCCTTAACAATGCTATAATTGCTTAAAAGAGTGAATTTGAAAGAGGGGCTTAACGATGAATTGGAAAACAACTTATGAGCAATGGGCAACAAGTGATTTGTTAGAAGAAAACTTAAAAAAACAATTAGTAGAACTAGCCAAAGACCAAGCGAAATTAGAAGATGCTTTTTATACACCGCTAGAATTCGGTACAGCGGGGATGCGTGGGATTTTAGGACCAGGTATTAATCGTATGAATATTTATACGGTTCGTCAAGCGACTGAAGGGCTTGCCCGTTTTATGGAAACACAAGGAGAAACAAATAAACAACGTGGCGTAGCAATTGCTTATGATTCACGTCATTTTTCACCAGAATTTGCGATAGAAGCAGCTTGCACGTTGGCACAACATGGCATTACTTCTTATGTCTTTGAAAGCTTACGACCAACGCCAGAGCTATCTTTTGCGGTTCGACATTTAAATGCATTTACTGGGATTATGATCACCGCATCACACAATCCAGCTGACTATAATGGTTATAAAGTTTATGGTGAAGATGGGGGGCAAATGCCACCAGCGCATGCGGATGCTTTAACTAGCTTTGTGCGTGAAATTGAAAATCCTTTAGAAATTCCAGTCTTATCTGAGCAAGAAGCTAAAGACCAAGGCTTGTTAAAAATCATTGGTGAAGCAGTCGATACCGCTTATTTAGCTGAAGTAAAAACAATTACGATTAATCAGGCGTTAATTGATGAAATGGGCGATCAATTAAAACTCGTTTATACACCACTGCATGGAACCGGTCGCATGCTAGGTGAGCGCGCATTAGCACAAGCGGGTTTTCATAAGTTTGTGATTGAACCGACTCAAGGACAAGCTGATCCAAACTTTAGTACCGTGAAATCACCTAACCCAGAAGAAATATCAGCTTTTGAATATGCGATCGCCCTTGGTAAAAAAGAAGGAGCCGATCTTTTGATTGCGACAGATCCAGATGCCGATCGTCTTGGTGCAGCGGTTCGTTTACCTGACGGTGAATACCAAGTGCTAACAGGAAATCAAATCGGGGCCATTTTAATTCACTATATTTTAGAGGCACATAAAGAAGCGCAAACCTTGCCTGCCAATGCGGCCGTTTTAAAATCAATTGTATCTAGTGAATTACCAACGGCGATTGCAAAAAGTTATGGCGTGGAAATGTTTAATGTCTTAACTGGTTTTAAATTTATTGCTGAAAAAATTCAACAATTTGAAGAAGACCACTCACATACATTTATGTTTGGCTTTGAAGAAAGTTATGGCTATTTAGTGAAACCTTTTGTTCGTGATAAAGATGCCATTCAAGCATTAGTTTTATTTGCCGAAGTGGCTGCATACTATAAGAAGCAAGGGAAAACAGTGTATGATGCTTTACAAATGATTTTTGAAACATATGGTTATTATGCAGAAAAAACAATCTCTGTTACCATGAGTGGTCAAGAAGGCGCGACTAAAATTGCGGAATTAATGAAAACCTTCCGAGAAAAAGCACCAACCGCGTTTGCCGGAGTGGCCGTGACTCAAACAGAAGATTTCAAAAAACAAACAAAAGTAAGCACAGACGGCGCAATAGAAAAATTAACAACGCCACCGTCGGATGTTTTAAAATATGTTTTAGCAGATGAAAGCTGGATTGCGGTTCGACCTTCAGGAACGGAACCAAAGATTAAATTCTATATTGGCGTTAAATCTGAGTCAACGAAAGCCGCAGATGAAAAGATTGCAGCACTAGAAAATGCAATTAATGAAATTGTTGGCTAAGGTGAAACTCTTGTTATTTTAGATGGAGGTAGCGGATGCAAAATTTACCAACGAATAATGAAATTGAAAAAGTTAGTCGCCTCTTTAAGGTATTAGGTGATGTCACTAGAGTAAAGATATTACTTTTCCTAGAAGAAGGAGAACGAAATGTAACGGCAATTGCTGAAGCCATCGAAATGGAACAATCCGCCGTCTCACATCAATTAAAACTGTTAAAAGATCATCGACTGGTAAAATCCCGCCGAGAAGGAAAAACGGTCTTATATCGTTTAGATGATGACCATGTTTTTGGTATTCTGGCACAAATAGTGGAGCATGTACGCCATTAATGTTGAAAATTAGGGAGAAATGACTTCTCCCTCTTTTTTTTTGGCCTGTTTTTTGATATGCTTAGAAGTATTATTAAAGAAAAATGAAAGAAATCTAATAAATGATTTTAAAAACAGGAGGCTTTTATGAAAGAAGTTAAAATTGGGATTTTAGGCTTAGGAGTTGTTGCACAAGGTTTCTTAGAAATGCTAACAAGCCAAAAGCAAAAGATTGAAGCGCAAAAAGGAATAAAGTTAATTGTATCCAAAGTACTCGTTCGTGAAGGCGAAGAAAAAACGACAATTGCAAATAAATACGGCTTTGAATTAGTAACAGACGTCAAAAAAATCACAGAAGATGATGAAATCTCAATTGTTATTGAATTAATGGGCCGAGTACACCCAGCTAAAGAATTTATTAAACAAGCATTAGAAAACAAGAAACATGTCGTGACTGCCAATAAAGATTTGCTTGCTCAAGAAGGGTTGGAACTAATAACAATTGCCAAAGAAAATCAAGTCGGGTTATATTACGAAGCAAGTGTCGCAGGTGCCATCCCAATCTTAAGGACATTAGCAACGAGTTACTTTGCAGATAATATTCAACAACTCACCGGAATTGTAAATGGTACGACGAATTTCATGTTGACTAAAATGTTTGAAGAAGCTTGGACGTATGAGCAGGCTCTACAAGCGGCACAAGAAGCCGGCTTTGCAGAATCAGATCCAACAAACGATGTTGATGGTATAGATGCTGCATATAAATTGATTATTTTAGCTCGGTTTGCTTTTGGCGTAAATTTAACTTTAGAGCAGCTAACCATTCAAGGGATTCGTCAAATTCATCCATTAGATGTTTCGGGTGCGCAACAACTTGGTTACACGATCAAGCTGTTAGGTAGCTTGATCAAAAAAGACCATCACTTGACGGCTTGTGTTCAACCAACTTTTGTACCTGATACTCATCTTCTTTCAAGTGTGAAAAATGAATTAAATGGTATCTTCTTGAAAAGCGATGGGATTGGTGAATCGTTCCATTATGGACCAGGAGCAGGAGCCTTACCTACTGGAACAAGTGTTTTAGCAGACGTCTTAACAATTGTTGATCGACAGCTTGACGGCTCAGCGACCGCTCGTTTTAATCCATATCAACAACCGGTTCACTTAGAAAAAGATCCTGAAAAAACAAATGCTTATTTTATTAGTTTAAGTCCTCAGATTGAACGAAAAATTAGTGAAGTGCAAGCGGAATTACAAACGACTTTCCCTAAAACAATCGCCCAGGTACAAGAAGCAACGAATCAAGTCGCACTTTATGTAGTAACGGAGCAATTAACAGAGGCCCAATTAGCGGAACTGTTAGCTGAGTTAACCAATTATGGTGAACATCATCAACCGCTACAATTAATGGAGGTCTAGTATGAAAATCAGAATACCGGCAACGAGTGCAAATCTAGGTCCAGGCTTTGATTCATGTGGCATTGCTTTATCTCTTTATCTCTTTATTGAAGTTTTAGAACCATCCGATCAATGGGAGATTATCCATGACTTGGGTAACGATATTCCAAGTGATGCAACGAATTTAATGATTACGACGGCATTAGCACTGGCTCCAGACTTGGCTCCTCATAAAATAAAGATGGAATCAGATGTTCCTTTAGCTCGCGGGCTAGGTAGTAGTTCATCGGTCATTGTAGCTGGAATTGAACTGGCTAATCGCTTAGGCAATTTAAATTTATCACAAAAAGAAAAAATTGAAATTGCAACGAAAATCGAAGGCCATCCAGATAACGTTGCTCCAGCAATTTGTGGAGATTTTGTAGTAGCTTGTTATTTTTCAGAAAAGAAAACAGATAAAGTAAGCTATGTGAAACACTATTTTCCAGAATGTGATATCATCGCTTTCATTCCAAATACAGAGTTATTAACAACTGAAAGCCGCGAAGTCTTGCCTCAATCTTTCACATATTCTCAAGCTGTTGAAGCGAGTGCCATTGCAAATGTAATGATTGCTGCTGTAATTAATGGGAACTTACCTTTAGCGGGAAAAATGATGGAAGAAGATCGTTGGCATGAACGCTACCGCCAAAAATTCATTCCTCATTTAGCTTCCATTCGCCAATTAGGTAAAGATGAAGGAGCTTATGGTTGTTTCCTAAGTGGAGCCGGTCCAACGGTTTTAATTCTATCGCCAGAAGATAAAACGACGCGCTTAATGAAAACATTGCAAGCATTAGATAAGAATGCAACCATTGAACGATTGTCAATTGATCGAGAAGGTGTCCAAGCTTTTTAGGGGGCTATAAAAAATAAAAAATTGCTTTCATTTTTCTTTAAGAAAATTATGAAAGCAATTTTTTTATTTGATTAAACAACTAGTCCGCGTTATCCTCGGTAATATAATAACTATGGTCTTCCAAGTTTAAAGCATTTAAAATCATTGATGCAGTTTCTTCAATGGATAAGCTAGCGACATTAATGACTACACAACCTAATTTTTCATATAAATCATGAGCAAAAGCCAGTTCAGATTTAATTTTTTCAATATCGGAATAAGCGGTATCAGGATTTAACCCATAAGCAATCATCCGTTCTTTACGAATACCATTTAAGACTTCAGGGTCATTGGTTAAGCCAACGATTTTTTTAGGATCGATTTCCCAAAGTTGCTTTGGAATATGTGCTTGTGGGACTAAGGGAAGGTTGGCTACTTTTAAATTTTTGTTTGCTAAAAATAGACTAAGTGGCGTTTTTGAAGTTCTAGAAACCCCAAGTAAGACAACATCGGCCTCTAAAAAACCACGTGGGTCTTTGCCATCATCGTATTTTACAGCAAATTCCATTGCTTTAATTCGTTTAAAATAATTTTTATTTAAGTGATGTAGAGCACCTGGTTCGCGCGTTGGCGTTACACCAGATCTTCGTTGTACTTCAAGAACAGGCGGAGTGAGTACGTCGAAATGGTAAAGTTCACTTGCTTCACAAAAATCGTGTGCTAGTTTCACTAAATCTTCATTAATTAAGGTGTGCAAGATAATGGCATCGTGTTTTTTTGCATCAACCAAAGATTTAATTAGGGCCTCTTTTGTTGTGATGAATGTGCGACGGAATATTTCAAAATCAACGGTTGGATATTGAGCCATAGTGGCTTGGGCTAGCTTTGAAGCAGTTTCACCTGCAGAGTCGGAAATAATAAAAAAAATAACAGTTTTATTCTGGTTATCTTCACTCATAAAAATCCCTCACTTGTAATTTAGTCATAGATATTATACCATAAAACGGATTGATTCATTCGATGATTTCGTTGAGTTAGGAGAAAGATAGATGAAGAATGAAATAGCCATTACTAGAGCATTAGAAATGTTAAAAAAAAGCGGAAAAAAACAAACAAAGAATCGAGAAGAAATGATTCGTTATCTTGCGCTAGAAAATCGTTACCTTTCAGCAAAAGAAGTATACTCATTTTTAGTTCAAGACAATCCAGGTGTAAGTTTTGATACCATTTATCGAAACTTAAAAGATTTTTCTGAAATAGGCATTTTAGAAGAAACAGAGCTGAATGCTGAAAAGAATTTTCGTTTCCATTGTGTTATTCCGGGGTCTGATCATCATCATCACCATTTTATTTGTACAACTTGCGGAGCGACAAAAGAACTAAATCTTTGCCCGATGGATTATTTTCAAAATCAGTTGCCGAATTGTTTGATTGAAAGTCATCGATTTGAGATATTCGGTCAATGCGAAACCTGTTTAGCAAAGAAAACCGAAGATTCGGTTGAAAAAAGATAAAGTTTTTTGTAGAACAGCTTGACACTAATTCAAGGCTCCGATATAATTTTCAAAGGACAGTGTTGTAAGTTAATGAGTTATTAATTTACATAAACGGTTACTTTTTAAGCTCGGAGGGAGGGATTAACATGTCAAAAACAGTCGTTCGCAAAAACGAGTCTCTTGATGATGCTCTTCGTCGCTTCAAACGTTCCGTTTCAAAAGCAGGTACATTACAAGAATCACGTAAACGTGAGTTTTATGAAAAACCAAGCGTGAAACGCAAGAAAAAATCTGAAGCAGCTAGAAAACGTAAAAAATTCTAATTTCTAGAGCGCAAGAATTGGAGTTGGTAGTGTGACACTACTCAGCACATTGAACGATGATATGAAGCAAGCGATGAAGGCAAAAGAGAAAGACGTTTTGCAGGTGATTCGTATGATAAAAGCATCGTTGCAAAATGAGCAAATTAAACTTGGTCGCGAATTAACTGAAGAAGAAGATTTAACCATCTTAGCACGTGAAATGAAACAACGTCGTGATTCTTTAGCCGAATTTGAAAAAGCGCATCGAGACGATTTGGTCGAAAAAGTAAAAATTGAAATTGCAATTGTTGAACGATACCTTCCAGCGCAGTTAACGGAAGATGAAATTCGTCAAATTGTTTTGCAAGCAATTGAACAGACAAATGCAACTTCTAGCCAATCCTTTGGTCCAGTAATGGGGCTTGTTATGCCAAAGGTTAAAGGAAAAGCAGATGGCGCACTTGTTAATGCAGTTGTCAAAGAACTATTAAACAATTTGTAATGAAGTTATTCAGTCGTAAGGGTTAATCCCTTACGACTTTTTTAATTTATTATCAACCTGTTGGTGAATAAATTGAAAATTATTGGATTAAAAAAGCGGCTCGTATTTCTTGGGTAGAGCTAAAAAAGAAAGATACTAAAAAATTCCTTAATAAATTTCGCTAGCTTTTTAAACACAAGCAATTCTTCTTTTTGACAGAATATGTTATCATTAAGAGGAAATTGAATAAAGGAGCGTAATCACTTTTGACAGAAGAATTAAAAACGATTGAAATCAAACTCCAAGAGCAAGATGATACTCATTTACTTTTTGGGACGCATGATAAGCATATCAAGATTATAGAAGAAACAACGCAAACAATTATTCGAACCCGTGGTGAAGTGATTCAAATACAAGGCACAAAGGAAGCCATTGAAGGCGCGGCACAAGTAATAAGAAAATTGCAAGAGTTAATTCGTCGCGGCATTCAAATCAGTTCACCAGACGTGATTACGGCACTAAAGATGCTCCGTAGTGACTCGTTAGATGAATTTGTAGAAATGTATGAAGAAGAAATCATAAAAGATCGGCATGGCAAACCAATTCGTGCGAAAAATGTCAATCAAAAAAAGTACATTGCTGAAGTAAAAAAACATGATGTTGTATTTGGGATTGGTCCTGCTGGAACAGGAAAAACCTTTCTAGCCGTAGTCCTAGCCATCCAAGCTTTAAAAAAAGGCGAAGTTCAAAAAATTATTTTGACGCGTCCTGCAGTCGAAGCGGGTGAAAATTTAGGATTTTTACCAGGTGACTTAAAAGAAAAAGTTGATCCGTATTTAAGACCGGTTTATGACGCATTGTACCAAGTTTTTGGGGTCGAGCACACAAACCGTTTAATGGAGCGAGGCGTCATCGAAATTGCTCCTCTAGCATACATGCGTGGTCGAACGTTAGAAGATGCCTTTGTTATCCTAGATGAAGCACAAAATACAACGGTAGCACAAATGAAGATGTTTTTAACGCGTTTAGGTTTTAATTCAAAAATGATTATCAATGGCGATGTTAGTCAAATTGATTTGCCCAAACATAAAGGTGTTCAAAGCGGGCTAATCCACGCTCAACAAACATTAGCTAATATTAAGCAAATTTCGTTTGTTACTTTTAATGCAAACGATGTTGTTCGTCACCCAGTTGTCGCTCAAATCATTCAAGCTTATGATCAAGCGGAAAAAAATTAAGGAAACAAAAGAAAGTAGGAGGGGATTGAGTGGTTATCCAACCTTTAGCTAAAATTAACCAGAAATTGGGTAAGTTTTTCATAGCAGGGATTTTGATGGCTTTTTTTATCTTTTCTTCCTTGCTTCTATTTTCAAACGTCCAACAAAGAACGATTGATTATAAGGAAGGGCAAGTTGCTGAACAAAGCATTCGAGCAAATAAAACAATCGAAAATACGACAGCAACAGAACAAAAAAGAAAACTAGCTGCTGAAGCCGTTTCTCCAGAATATACTTTTCAAGAAGATTTAGCAAAAAAACAAGAACAGTTAATTTCTAATTTGTTTTCTTATATTAGAGAAGTAAGAAAAGAAGCCAGTAAAGAAAATGAAGAACGAGCGAAAACAACGAAAGAAGGCAACAATCCAGAATTAGTCTCAATTGATGAACAGATTGCTTCGCTTAAGAAAAAGTTAGAAAATGTTGACACAGATGATTTATCTTTTTATCAAAAAATTCCTAATATGTTTTACCAAATTGTTTTTTCGCTTTCTGATACGGAATTACAACAAGTTGAAACGGAATCTTTACGGTTAGTTAAAGAGCAAATGAATAATCAAATTCGCTCATCTGGGGTAAACGAAGCTCGCCAAAATGCGTATAGTGAAGCAGAACTGTTAGGCTTAACAAACAATCAAACCCAAGCCATTCGCTATGTATTAAATCAAGGGATTATTGCAAACTCATACTTAAATGAAAAACGAACAGAAGAACTAAGAAAACAAGCCAAAGAAGCGGTTCAACCGGTGATGATTTTTCAAGGAGAAGTAATCGTTCGTGAAGGTTCGCAAATTGATACTACGATGATTGATAAGTTGAACTTATTAGGTATGACGAGTCAAAATACAAGTATTTTTCCATTAGTAGCAATGATTTTAGCCAACATTCTTCAAATTAGCGTGTTGTTGTATCACTTAAAGCAATTAAAAAATACGCAAGACCGCGTAATTTCGATTGTTTTTTATACCGCGATGATGGTTTTGAGTCTTTCTTTAATGAAGTTTCTTCAACTTTTTCAAACAAATGCCTTACAATATGTTCCATTATTATTCCCAGCAGCTTTTGTTCCATTAGTTTTGACCGTTTTTATGAATCGAAGAACAGGACTTTTGTCTGCTTTATTTCAAGTTGTGATGGCTATTTTCGTCTTTTATGATTCCATTGGAACAAGTGCTTTAACCATTGTTTTAATTTCTTATTTATTTTCTGGGTTAATGGGAACAATGGTCAAACGCAAACGCATCGCCGAACAAGGTGGTTCAGCGGTTGTTTGGGTTGTTTTATTTCCAATGTTTATGAACTTAAGTTTAATTATTTATCAAGGATTGAATTTTTCAAGTAATCAAACGTGGTTAAATCTGATTGTTAGCGTGGCAGGTAGTATCTTGTCTTTAACGTTAACGACAGCATTACATCCGTATATTGATTTACTTTTGACGGATGACTCAATGATTGTTTTAAATGAATTAAGTAATCCGAATCATCCATTATTAAAAAAATTATTAGAAGAAGCGCCAGGAACGTACAATCATAGTATGATGGTTGCTAACTTAAGTGCCAATGCCGTCGCAGAAATTAATGGGGCGTCATTAATTACACGAGTCGCTTGTTATTACCATGATATTGGTAAATTAAAGCACGCCAACTTTTTTGTGGAGAACTTACCTCAAGGTGCAGAAAATCCACATAATTTTCTACTTCCAAATGATAGTAAACAAATTATTTTTGGTCATGTTTTAGATGGGGCGAAAATCTTAGAAGAAAACAAGATGCCTCAAATGGTTGTTGATATTTGTCGACAACACCATGGAACGACTTTGATGAAATATTTTTACGTAAAAGCTAAAGAAAGAAACCCAAATGTTTCAGAAGAAGAATTCCGCTACCCAGGGCCGATTCCACAAACAAAAGAAGCGGCCGTTGTCAGTATTGCAGATAGTTGTGAAGCAGCTGTTCGAGCAATGGATCACCCGACAAATGAAAAAATTGAAACATTTGTAGCCAATTTAATCAAAGATCGTTTATTAGACGGGCAGTTAGATGATTCGGGATTGACGATGAAAGAAATTAAAATTATCCAAAAATCTTTAGTTAATGGGCTTTGTAGTACGTTTCATTCAAGAATTAAGTACCCAAAAATGAAATCAGAAGCCGAAAAAATGAAAGAAGAACAGGAGAGAGCGAGTCATCATGGAGATTAATTTTTTTGACGAAACCAATGAAGTTTCAACAAAAGACCAAGAAAAAATTGAATCACTTCTTCAATTTGCTGCGAATTATTTAAAGTTGTCAGATGATGCTGAAATGTCCGTAACGTTTATGGATAATGTAGCCATTCAAGTGATTAATCGCCAATACCGAGACAAAGATATGCCGACAGACGTCATTAGTTTTGCCTTTGAAGAAGAATCAGAAGAAGAACAACCGATTATTTTTTCGGAAGATTTTGAAATGCCTAAAATCTTAGGTGACTTGATGATTTCAGTTGAACGAGCGAAAGAACAAGCCGATGATTATGGACACAGTTATGAAAGAGAATTAGGGTTTCTAGCTTTACATGGTTTTTTACACTTGAACGGTTACGATCATCTGACTGAAAGTGATGAAAAAATAATGTTTGGACTACAAAAGGAAATACTGGATGCTTATGGACTACAAAGATAGAAAAGAAGATATTGGAAAAAATAAATATTTTTCTCAGTCCATCGAGTTTGCTCTAACAGGGATTCGGACGGTTTTCCAAGATGAACGTAACATGCGTAGCCACTTAATTCTTGGAATAATCACGATTTTGTTTGGCTTTATCTTTCAGTTGAATAAATGGGAATGGCTTTGGATTTTGCTGTGTGTCTTTTTAGTAATTATTATGGAAATTGTCAATACGGCTTTTGAAAATGTGGTGGATATGGTGACTGACTTTCACTTTCATTCAATTGGGAAAAAAATTAAAGACATGGCTGCCGGTGCCGTCTTAATTACTGCCTTATTTGCAGTAATTGTCGGTTGTATTATTTTTTTACCTAAAATATATCAATTATTTTTTTAGAAAAGAGGAACATGAATGACTGCTTTTAAATCAGGTTTTGTCGCCATTGTTGGTCGCCCAAACGTTGGGAAATCAACCTTGTTAAATCGAATTGTTGGCCAAAAAATTGCCATCATGAGTGACAAAGCACAAACAACAAGAAATAAAATCCAAGGGGTTTATACAACAGAAAACGAGCAAATTGTTTTTATTGATACTCCAGGAATACATAAACCCAAGCATCGTTTAGGCGATTTTATGGTAGAGACTGCTTACAGTGCAATGCGTGAAGTAGATGTCATTCTTTTTATGATTAATGCCGATCAAAAAAGAGGAAAAGGCGATGATTTAATTATTGAACGACTTAAAAAAAGTTCAGTCCCCGTCTATTTAGTCATCAATAAGATCGATAAAATCCATCCAGATGCCTTACTGGAACAAATTGAAGATTACGCAGCGCAAATGGATTTTGCTGAAGTAGTCCCAATTTCTGCCACAGAAGGGAATAACTTTGATCGATTAATGGCGACTTTAATTGCTCATTTGCCAGAAGGACCGCAGTATTTCCCAGAGGATCAAATAACCGATCATCCTGAACGTTTTATTGTTTCTGAATTAATTCGCGAAAAAGTACTCTTTTTCACGCGCGATGAAGTCCCTCATTCTGTTGCGGTAACGATTGATTCAATGAAACGCAATGAGAATAATAAAATTCAAATTCAAGCCACCATTATTATTGAAAGAGATAGCCAAAAAGGAATTATTATAGGTAAAGGCGGAAAGATGCTGAAATTAATTGGGACGAAAGCACGTCTTGATATTGAACACCTATTAGATGAGAAAGTCTTTTTAGAATTATGGGTGAAAGTTCAAAAAGATTGGCGTGATAAACAAACGCACTTAAAAGATTTTGGTTACCGCGAAGAAGAGTATTAAGTCAATCCAATCCTCAAATTAAAAAGGAGGATAGAAATGAAAAATTTTGCAGAATCAAAAGGGGTTATCTTGTTTTCTCGAGATTATAAAGAAAAAGATAAACTCGTTAAAATTTTTACGGAAACGTCAGGTAAATTAATGTTTTACGTAAAAAGAGCACATCAAAAGAATAATCCTCTTTTTCAAGGAATTTTACCTTATACTCAAGCAACGTATATTGGAAAATTCAATGAAGAAGGACTCTCTTTTTTAAATGGTGTAAAGGAGATTCACGCATTTAAGCAAATTCGAGCCGATATTTTTGCAGCAGCTTATGCAACCTATTTGCTAAATTTAGTTGATGCGGCCATCGAAGATCACATTTATGATCCCAACCTTTATACTTTTTTAGTTCAGGCTCTGACATTGATTGATGAGGGAAAAGATGCTGAAATTATTACCAATATTTTTGAAATTCAACTCCTACATCGCTTTGGGGTAGCGTTAAACTGGCAAAGCTGCCAAATTTGCGGGCAAACACAAGGTAAATTTGCTTTTTCACCAAAATACCATGGCTTGCTTTGTGAAACGCATTTTTCAAATGACAAGCATCGTTATCAAGCCGACCCGGTTAGCATCCATTTTATCCGTTTGTTTGCCAATGTTTCTTTTGAAAATTTAAACGAGCTAAAATTAAAAGGCGAGACGAAACAGGCAATTCGTCAAGTAATTGACCAACTTTATGAGGAGTATGTGGGCATTCACTTAAAGAGCAAAAAATTTATCGATGAGATGAAGCAATGGGAAACGGTTTTAAATCCGAAAACTCTTGAGAAAAATGTCGAAAAGGATTGACAAAAGCCATTGAAAACCATTAAGATAAATGAGAAAACTAAATCGTGCGTTAATCAAATAACAAAGTAAAAGTTTTGTCCTTTTAGCGAGTTTGGAAAGAGTGTAAGCCAAATAGTGACCCTTTTACCATAAGCAATTGAGAGCACAAACCAAAGAAGCTGCCGAGGAATCGGAAGTAGGGTGGAACCGCGAATAATTTCGTCCCTACACTTGTTTACAAGACAAGTGTAGGGCTTTTTTGTTTTGACAAATCATTTAATTAGGAGGACTAGGAATAATGAAACAAAAACTGACAGTACAAGAAATGATCATTACGCTACAAAACTTTTGGTCAAGCAATGGTTGTATGCTAATGCAAGCATATGATACCGAAAAAGGAGCAGGAACGATGAGCCCATATACTTTTTTACGAGCAATCGGTCCAGAGCCTTGGAATGCGGCTTATGTTGAACCTTCTCGTCGTCCCGCAGACGGTCGTTATGGTGAAAACCCAAACCGCTTGTATCAACACCATCAATTCCAAGTAGTAATGAAACCTTCACCAGAGAATATTCAAGAATTATATTTAGAAAGTTTAAAACTTCTAGGAATTGACCCGTTAGCCCATGATATTCGCTTTGTAGAAGATAACTGGGAAAATCCTTCTTTAGGTTGTGCTGGTTTAGGTTGGGAAGTATGGTTAGATGGAATGGAAGTCACGCAATTTACTTATTTTCAACAAGTAGGCGGACTTGCTTGTAAACCAGTTACGGCTGAAATTACTTATGGTATGGAACGATTAGCTTCTTACATTCAAGAAGTTGAAAGTGTTTATGACTTGATCTGGACGAAAGGTGTCAAATATGGGGAAATTTTCACTCAGCCTGAATATGAGCATTCAAAATATTCCTTTGAAGTTAGTAATCAAGAGATGTTGCTTGATAATTTCAATAAATTCGAAGCAGAAGCAAAAAAATGTATTGAAGCACATTTAGTTCACCCAGCCTATGATTATATTTTAAAATGTAGCCATAACTTTAACTTACTTGATGCAAGAGGAGCCGTTTCTGTAACAGAACGTGCCGGTTATTTAGCAAGAATTCGTCATATGGCAAGAGCAGTCGCTAAAATTTTTGTCGATGAACGAGAAAAATTAGGTTATCCGCTTTTAAGTCCAGCAGAGGCTCAAAAATGGTTAAAGGAGGACAAATAAAATGGCAAAAGATTTATTATTTGAAATTGGTTTAGAAGAAATGCCAGCACGTGTTGTGATTGCTTCAATGCGCCAATTACAAGAAAAAACAGCGGCATTCTTAGAAGAAAATGGTTTAGCATTTGAAGAAATAAAAGGTTATTCAACGCCACGTCGCCTCGCCGTTTATGTGACTAATTTAGCAGAAAAACAAGCAGATAAAGTCGAAGAATTAAAAGGACCGGCAAAAAAAATTGCTTTAGATGCAGAAGGAAATTGGAGTAAAGCGGCTCAAGGATTTGTACGGGGACAAGGTTTGACGACTGAGGCAATTTATTTTAAAGAAATTAAAGGGATTGATTATGTTCATGTAACAAAAGAAACAAAAGGCAAATCGACCTTTGAAGTACTCGATGGACTAAAAGAAGTTATGACAAGTTTAACATTCCCGGTTACTATGCACTGGAATCAATATGATTTTGAATATATTCGTCCGATTCACTGGTTAGTTGCTCTTTATGGCGATGAAGTTGTTCCTTTTGAATTTTTAGATGTTGCAACTGGACGTACTTCTCGCGGCCATCGTTTTTTAGGCAAAGATGTTACCTTCACTAATGCAAAAGAATACTTAGAAAAATTAGCAGAAGTCTTTGTCATTGCTGATTCTACCCACCGTCAAACGATGATCGTTGAACAAATTGCAGCCATTACAGATCGGAACAATTGGCAAGTCACACTAGATCAGGCGTTGTTAGATGAGGTTAATAATTTGGTTGAATACCCAACTGCTTTTGTTGGTAATTTTGAAGAAAAATATTTAACGGTGCCTGAAGAAGTGCTAGTCACTTCAATGAAAGAGCACCAACGTTATTTTGAAGTGAGAGATGTCCAAGGAGCGTTATTACCCCATTTTATTTCGGTACGTAACGGAGATCAAAACCACCTAGAAAATGTCATTCGCGGAAATGAGAAGGTCTTAGTTGCTCGACTAGAAGACGCTGAATTTTTCTATCAAGAAGATAAAAAACGTACAATAGCAGAATGTGTAGAAAAATTAAAGCAAGTCACTTTCCATGAAAAAATTGGTTCAATCTATGAAAAAATGCAACGGGTACAAACGATTGCAAAAATCATTGGTGAGCATGTTCATTTAACTTCAGAAGAAATGAGCGACCTAAAACGAGCAAGTGAAATTTATAAATTTGATCTGGTAACAAACATGGTTGGCGAATTTCCTGAGTTACAAGGAATTATGGGGGAGAAATACGCGTTATTACAAGGCGAAAAACCAAGTGTAGCCCAAGCATTAAAAGAACATTATTTACCAATTTCAAGCGAAGGTGCCTTACCAAATTCTAATATTGGTGCGGTATTAGCTATTTCAGATAAGTTAGATAGCTTGTTAACCTTCTTTTCGATTGATATGATTCCAAGTGGTTCCAACGATCCTTATGCTTTAAGACGTCAAAGTTATGGAATAATTCGTATTATTCATCAAAAACAATGGAATTTCTTACTTATTCCACTTGTTGAACAAATTGTGGCGACAATTAATGAGAATAAAGAAAAATACGGTTTGCAATTGGTGGCTAAAAAAGAACAAGTGAAAGATTTTATTCAAGCTCGAATGAAACAGTTCTTTGGGATTGAAAAAATTCGTCACGATATTATTGAAGCAGTCATCGCTTCACAACAACAAGATTTAAGTCAGTTATTTGTAGCTGCAACCGTCTTAAGAGAGCACCAACATGATGCTGATTTTAAAGTTTCAATTGAGGCTCTAACACGTGTCATCAACCTTTCACGTAAGGCTCCAGGTCAAACACTTGCTGTTGATCCAACTTTATTTGAAAATGAAGCAGAAAAAGACTTGTACGAAGGAGTAAAATCGGTTTCTGAAAACTTTAAATCCAATACACTAGCCGATAATTACTTAGCATTAGTTAATTTGCGTCCTTTAATCGAACAATTCTTTAATCAAACAATGGTAATGGTTGATGATGAAGCAATTCGGAATAATCGCTTAAGCTTATTGAATCAAATTTCTAAAATGGCTCTATTAATTGCTAGTCTAGATCAATTAATAACTAAATAAAATGATAACTAGCCACAATAAAACAAAAATGCGAGGAGGGGGAGTCTGTGAAAAAAGTACGTGTATTGCTATATTTGGAGGTCGCTGAACAACTTAGGAAAGATATTTTTTCTGGTAAATATCCTGTAGGTTCGATGTTGCCAACTGAAAATGAATTAGAAGAATTGTTTAAAGTTAGTAAAATCACGATTCGCAAAGCCATTGAACTACTTGCAACGGACGAATATGTTGAAAAAAAGAGTGGGCGTGGCACAACCGTTCTAAGTAACCGACCATATAATCGTCTATCAAGAGCAGAAAGCTTTACGCAAGTGCTAATAAACTCTGACCATACGATTCGCAAAGAAATTCTTGATTTAAAAGTTGTTGATTTAGCAAAAGATGATTATTTGTATCCGATTTTTGGGAAACAAGTGGTTTGTTTTGAGCGTCTATATTATTTAGATGAAACACCTTATATTTATTTTTGTCATTACTTACCAATCAAGATGGCAGAAATTAAAGAAGCCGCTTTTTTAGAAGAGTCTTTATACCGTTTATTGATGCAAAAAGATTTTATTATCTCTGACTTTTCAGATGATTTTACTGCAATAGCTTTATCAAAAAAAGAGCAATTAATTTTACAGACAACGGAAACAATCGGTATGAAACGTATTCGACGTTCGAAGAGTGCAGCAGGCGACATGATAGAGTATTCTGAAGCAATTTACAACACAAATCAGCACCCTTATCGAATTACTTATGAAGTTTAACCAAAAGCCAAAAGACTCTGACTTTATTGTTGTCAGAGTTTTTTGGTTTTTGAAATAGAATGGTCAAAAAATATTTACAATGAAAAATATCTGTGTTATTATCCGTTTATAAAGATTATAATGTTATTACTTAAGTGCGAGGGACATGAATTGTTTTGTTGAAGCGATTGAAAAAAAATACATTATTTGCTAATCAATTTGGAGCAAACATTCGTCTAAAATAGTTGTAAACTGGTTATACCGAAAAAAGAAGTCGCGCTGATAAGAAATCCGTCCTTCTGTTAGAACCACTTCTTTTTTCGTATATTTAATAGATAATTAAAAAAAGCAATACTTGAAGTAACGAAATAAAAAGGAACCATTAAGCAAAATAGGAGGCAACAATGAAAAGAGAGTTAGGTGTTTCGGTTTATCCTGATCATAGCGATCCATTGGCCGACAAAGAGTATTTAACGTTAGCACAAAAATATGGATTTAAACGGATTTTTATGAGCATGCTAGAAGTTTCCAAAGGGGCAGAAGCCGTTCAAGCGAAGTTTAAAGATTTAATTTCATTTGCCAAAAAATTAGGCTATGAAACGATTTTAGATGTTGCACCAGCTGTTTTTGATCAACTGAATATATCGTACAATGATTTAACTTTTTTTCATGAACTTGGGGCAGATGGGATTCGTCTCGATTTAGGTTTTGACGGTAGTAAAGAAGCAATGCTCACTTATAATTCTTTTGGTTTGGCGATTGAGCTAAATATGAGCAATGACGTGGCTTATTTAGATAATATTTTGACCTATCAAGCCAACCGACCATTCTTATATGGTTGTCACAATTTTTATCCCCAAGAAGGAACGGCTTTACCTTATACTTTTTTCGAACGATGTAGCCAGCGTTTTAAAAAGGAAGGTATTCGCACAGCCGCTTTTATCACCTCACAAATAGGCACAATTGGCCCATGGGATATTAATGATGGGTTACCGACTTTGGAAATGCATCGCCATTTGGCTGTGGAAGTTGCAGCCAAACATTTATTTGCGACGAATTTAATTGACGATGTGATTATCGGAAATGCCTATGCTTCAGAAGCAGAGTTACGGGCACTCGGTCATGTGAATCGCTATCAAACTATTTTTCGCGTATCTTTTGTTGATGAAGCGAACGAAGTAGAAAAACAAATCGTCTTAAACGAGCAACACTACCGTCGAGGAGATATTACTGAGCAAGTCATTCGTTCAACAGCTGTTCGCCAAAAATACAAGACTTATAATAATCCTCCCCATGATTCAACCATTGAATTTCAAGTTGGAGATATTGTAGTTGGAAATGATCATTTCGGTAAGTATAAAAATGAACTTCAAATTGTTTTACATCCACATCGTGACTTTCGAAAAAATAAAATTGGCCAAATTTTGGAAGAAGAATTGATTTTGCTTCCATTTATTCAACCATGGTCGAAGTTTAAATTTGAAGAAAAGTAGGCGTTAAAATGTTTGATTTAGTAATCAAAAATGCAAAGGAAATAGATGGTTCCCCTTTTGATATTGGTATCCAAGCAGGGAAAATTACCGCCATACAATCGAATATTACTGAAAAAAGTAAAAAAATGTTGATTATCGAACCAAATCAATATCTGAGTGCAGGATGGATTGATGATCACGTCCATTGTTTTGAAGAAATGTCTTTGTATTATGACTATCCGGATGAAATTGGAGTGAAAAAAGGGGTCACAACAGTTATTGACGCTGGGACAACCGGTGCAAATAATATTGGGAAATTTTATGAATATGCTAAAAAAGCCAAAACAAATGTCTATGCTTTACTAAATATCTCGAAATGGGGTATTATCGCCCAAGATGAATTGGCAGACTTAACGAAAATCCAGGCAGAATTAGTGAAAGAAAAACTAAAAACTTATCCAGATTTTATTGTCGGATTAAAAGCACGATTGAGTCGAACCGTTATTGGCAAAAACGGCATTGTACCTTTACAATTAGCCAAAAAAATTCAAAAAGAAAATGAAAATTTGCCTTTGATGATTCACATTGGTTCAGCCCCACCGAATCTAGAAGAAATTTTAAATTTAATGGACCCAGGGGATATTTTAACACATTGTTTTAATGGCAAAGATAATGGTATATTGGATCAAAAGACTAAGAAAATAAAGCCGTTTGTATTTCATGCTTATAGACAAGGAATCCTCTTTGATCTCGGTCATGGAACGGATAGTTTTAATTTTTTTGTAGCTGAAACAGCTTTCAAAGAGCAGTTGAAAGTTCATTCTATTAGCAGTGATATTTATATCCGTAATCGTCAATTTGGCCCTGTTTATGATTTAGCAACAACAATGGAAAAAATGCATGCTATCGGTTATTCTTGGTCAGAAATTTTGACCGCAGTAACTAAGACGCCAGCAAAAAGCTTTCATTTAAAGCAAAAAGGAGCGATAAAACTTCATTTTGATGCTGATTTTACTTTATTTGAATTTTTAAAAGAACCTAAAATGTTAATTGATTCCAATGGCAATCAGCGAATAATATCTGAACAAATGAAGCCATTAAAAACAATTATTGGAGGCAATATTTATGACTGTGAATCATGAGAAATTTCATTTAAAAGAAGTCATCAATGCGTCAGGCAAAATGACGATATTAGGTGTTTCAACAGTGAGTGAAAATGTTTTAGCGGCACAACGTTTTGGAGGCGAGCATTTTTTTGAAATGGACTCATTGGTTAAAGAGACGGGCGCCTTCATTGCTAATTTATTGCAAGTAGAAGCAGCTCAAATTGTTTCTTGTGCATCAGCCGGGATTGCTCAGTCAGTCGCAGCAGTTATAGGACAAGGGAGTTTGTATCATGTCTACCATCCTTATTCAGAGAAAATTACCAAACGAGCAATTCTTTTACCCAAAGGCCATAATGTTGATTATGGTACACCAGTCGAAGTAATGGTTGCGCAAGGTGGAGGGAAAGTTGTGGAAGCTGGTTACGCAAATCTTTGTACACCGATGCACTTAGAAATGCTTATCACCGATCAAACGGCTGCGATTTTATATATAAAAAGTCATCATACGGTGCAAAAGAGCATGCTAAGTGTAAAAGAAGCAGCCGAAATCGCTAAAAAATACCAACTCCCCTTGATTGTTGATGCAGCGGCTGAAGAAGATTTAATAACTTATTATCAATTAGGAGCGGACTTAGTCATTTATTCAGGTGCAAAGGCAATCGAAGGGCCAAGTGCAGGGCTTGTCATTGGTCGAAAGGAATATATGGATTGGGTAGCTTTACAAAGTCAAGGAATTGGCCGAGCGATGAAAATTGGCAAAGAGAATATTCTTGGTTTTACCCAAGCCATCGAAGATTATTTAAAAGAGTCAAAGGAAAGCGGTGCTGAAATGCAAGCCCGCTTAATCCCTTTTGTTGACCAGTTAAATCAATTTGAAAATTTATCAGCAAAGATTGTCCGCGATGGGGCAGGTCGTGATATTTACCGCGCCAGTGTTTTGATAAAAGGAAAGAGGAATGCACATCAAGTTATCACTGCGTTAAAAAGTCAAAATCCGGCAATTTATACGAGGGAATACCAAGCAAATAATGGCATAATTGAATTTGATATTCGCGCTCTAAAAGAGGAAGAAATGGCTAAAATTCTTAAAGCATTTAAGCTGATTTTTAATGAAAATAATAAAAAAGGAGAGTAAATAAATGCTTCAAACCCCAAATTATCTTGAAAATAAAATTTGTTTAAATGTGTTAGCAAACTCTGTTGAAAATGCAATCGAATGTTATCATGCAGCGGAAGGGCATATTGTTTTAGGCGTGTTGTCGAAAAATTATGCAACAGATGAAGAAGCAATAAAAGCAATGAAAGAATACCAAAAGGCAACAAGAAATGCCTTGTCAATTGGTCTAGGAGCTGGTGATCCAAACCAAAGCCAAATGGTCTCACGTTTAGCAAAAGAAATACAACCCCAACACGTAAATCAAGTTTTTACTGGTGTTGGAATCACGCGGGCTCTTTTAGGGCAAAATGAAACGATTGTCAACGGACTAATTTCACCAACAGGCGAAGTCGGCTATGTTAATATAGCGACAGGTCCATTAAGTAGCACAGGTCCAATAGCCAAGATCCCAATTAAAGCAGCCATTCAGTTATTAAAAGACATGGGGGCGAGTTCTGTTAAATTTTTCCCAATGAACGGCTTAGCTTGTAAAGAAGAGTATCAGGCAGTAGCAAAAGCCTGCGCGAAGGAGAATTTTATTTTAGAGCCAACTGGTGGAATTGATTTAGAAAATTTTGCTGAAATTATTCAGATTGCGCTAAAAGCAGGAGTCAAACAAGTTATCCCACATATTTATAGCTCGATTATTGACCCACTCACCGGCGATACGCGTCCAACACAAGTCAAACAATTATTCGCGCTTTCTAAAAAAATATTGAGTGAAATTTAGGAGGAAATGTATGAAAGTTGGTGCTTTTGGCGAGGTCATGTTACGCTTGACACCGCCAGAATATCTGTTGTTGGAACAAACAGACTCGCTCCGAATATGGTATACAGGCACGGGCGTCAATTTATTAGCGAACTTAGCGCACTTTGATCTGGAAGCGACTTTGTTAACCGCTGTGCCTGACAACCGGCTAGGTGATGCAGCACTAGCCAAAATTCGCGGGTTAGGTATTGAAACAAATTTTATTATAAAAAGTGGCCAACATCTAGGTTCTTACTTTGCTGAAATGGGCTATGGTCTGCGTCCAACGGAAGTTACTTATCAAAATCGATTAAATAGTGCCTTTAGTTTAACCAAGAAAGAAACCTATGCGCGGTCGCTGTTTTTAGCGGACTTGGATTTGCTACATATCTGTGTCATTTGTTTCAGTTTAACTCCTCAAGTGGCTCAAACGGCAATCAAATTAGCGAAAGAAGCTTCTGAAAGAGGGAAAAAAGTCTGTTTTGATTTCAATTTTCGCTCAAGTTTAAATGAAGAACCTGAAAAAAAGCAACAATTAAGAATGTATTATGAGGCTCTTTTACCATATTGTCAGGTTGTTTTTGGTTCGGCTTATGATTTGAGAACGTTACTCGGTTATGAAAAAAGCGATTTAGTGGATGAAGTTTTGATTCAAAAATTTCTGAAAGAATACCAGATTGAATGGTTTGCAGGTACCAAACGCGAGTATGAAGAGAATCAAAAATGGATGAAAGGCTATTTGATTACCCAATCGGAAGTGCTTGAAACAAGTAAACGCCCATTGACAACTTTAGATCGGATTGGTACGGGGGATGCATTTGCAGCAGGCGTCATTTTAGGTTATTTAGAGTCTTGGTCGTTAAACGAGACAGTTGAATTTTCTGTAGCGAATGCGATTTTGGCGCATACAATTCAAGGGGACTATCCACTAACAACTAGAGCTCAAATTTTTCGTTCATTAAACCAGCCAGAACAAGATTTAGTAAGATAAAAAACATCTGGGAGAATTAAAACTCTCCCAGATGTTTTTTTATCTTCGCTTCTGTTGTTTTCCGGCATTACGGCCTTGATGCGGGCGATTATTTTTTTGCTCATTTTGTTTTGAATTTAGCGTTTTTGTTTCTGCGACACTTGGAGTAACCTCTTCTCTTGCTGTTACGACAATTTTTGGTGGATTTTCTTTCATTTCTAAATCGATTTTCCGTTTAATGCGAGGTTTCATTAAAACGTTCGTGATAAATGTTTGCACACAACCAATAATACCACCAACAACCCAGTAAAGGGTAACACCTGCTGGAGAAGAAAATGACATCATCACAATCATCAATGGAGAAACGATTAACATGCTTTTCATCGTCTTTTTTTGCTCTTCAGGTACACCAATTAAAGAAATGTAACCTTGTAAAGCATAAGCGACACCCGCAATGATAACGAGAATTAAACTACTCTGTCCTAAGTTAATCCCATAAAATGTTGCTGAATCTATCCCGGGTGTATATCGAGCGGTATAAAATAAAGCAGTAAAAACAGGCATTTGTAAAAGTAGAGGCAAGCAACCAATTCCACCAAACATGGAGACATTGTTTTCTTTATAGATTTTTTGCATTTCAAGTTGTGCTTGAACTTGTTCTTCACGTGTTTGCGCTTTTTTAGCATTTGCCTGAGCAATTTCAACTTGCGGTTTTAAATATTGCATTTTTTCTGATTGTACCATTGCTTTGTGCGATTGATGGATGCCTAAAGGTAAAATAATTAGTCGTACAATAATCGTAATAACAATAATTGCCCAACCGTAACCGAAATGCCATTCTTTCGCAATATGGGTTAAAACGTTTCCTAAAGGCGAAATCATAAAGCGATAGATAAGACCTTCCGGGTTTGGTGATCCATCGGCTAAGCGGCTAACGCAGCCAGATAAAGTTAGTAAAACTACTAAAAGGCCGGAGCCCATTAACCATTTCTTGAAATTTTTCATTGAATTCTTCCTTTTCTATTTAAATTGACTCAAGAATTACTATACTAAAAAAAAGGTTCGTTTTCAATGACCCAAAGCAAATCTCTTCTTGCTTTACAAACGGATGGTTTCATAAAGCGATAAATCGTGACGTTTCTTTAATCTGAAAGTCTTCTTCGATTTCAAATTGGTTTACCCGACCATAAGGAGAGGGGGAGGCTTTTACTTTCTGAATAAAAAGATTGATTTTTTCTTCTGGTCCGACTGCTTCAATTGTAACCGAGCCATCGTCTTCGTTCCGAGCAAAACCAGTAATACCTAACTCATCAGCTATCATTTTTGTCATAAAACGAAAACCAACACCTTGTACGCGTCCAGCGACATTCATTCGAATTTTTTTCATGAAAAGTCATCTCCTTTTTCTTATAATAGCTTTTTTTTTATAATTGGACAAGTTATCTTCTAGAGTTCATGTTATAATCTTTTCGGGTGATGATATGGATGAAATTTTATCAGTAAAAAATCAATTAATTAAAAATTTAAAAAAACTCCATCAAAAAAAATACCGCGATCGCGAAGGAAAGTATCTCTTGGAAGGTTTTCATTTGGTAGAGGAGGCATTATTACATCAAGCCAAAGTCGAAGTTATTTTGGTCGAACGACGAACTTATGAAAGTCATTTTGAATGGTTTGCTAAATTTGATGTCAAAATCGTACTTGTTTCTGAAGAAGTTTTAAAGAGTGTTTCAGAATTGCCAACACCACAAGGAGTGCTTGCTGTTGTCTGCAAAAAAGAAGAATATCCTGCGCAAATTACTGGGAAATGGTTATTATTAGACCAAGTACAAGATCCAGGTAATGTAGGTACACTCATTCGAACGGCCGATGCGGCGGGATTTCAAGGAGTCTTTTTGGGTTTAGGCTCAGCGGATATTTATAGCACGAAGGTTTTGCGAAGCATGCAAGGTAGTAACTACCATCTCCCTATTTTAAGTGGGGAATTGAGCCACTTTATTGCACAGCTAAAAGAGAATGATTATGCAGTTTATGGAACAGAATTAAGCAAAGAGGCTGTTACGTATACGAGCGTTCCGATTCAAGCAAAAACCGCAATCATTTTGGGGAACGAAGGGCAAGGTGTGCAAACAGAAATTTTACGTTTAACAAAACAAAACTTGTATATTCCAATCTATGGAAAAGCTGAATCTTTGAATGTCGGCGTTGCGGGGGGAATTTTAATGTATCATTTCGTTAGTGCGGATTCTTTAAAGAAATGATTAAAAAGTTGATAAACAAGCAAACTTTTATCGACAATTCTTTGAAAGGTGCTATACTTCATATTAAATGAGCACTACCCAAATTAATTAGAGGTGACGAATCACACTTATGACAAAACAATGGAAAAAAGACGCGGAATATTTATCCTATGTAGAAGATTTACTCGTAACCGAAGAAGTCCAAAGTTTATCTGGTTTTGTACAACATTATCATTCGACACGTCTAGATCATTCAATTAGCGTATCGTATTATAGTTACAAATTAGCAAAAAAAGTAAATGGGGATGCACGAGCAATTGCTAGAGCGGGCTTGCTCCATGATTTGTTTTTTTATGATTGGCGAACGACAAAGTTTGATGAAGGTTCTCACGCTTATATGCATCCAAGAATTGCTGTGAAAAATGCAGAAAAAATTACGGAGCTATCTGATTTAGAACGTGATATTATTATTAAACACATGTGGGGAGCAACGATTGCTTTTCCACGCTATAAAGAAAGTTACATTGTTACAATGGTTGATAAGTATTGTGCAATTAAAGAAGCAACTGGTCCAGTTGTCGGTCGTTTGAAAATACGCTGGCAGCAACTTGTTTTAAGAAATCAATCGATCGTTTAATAAATGACCAAAAAGAAGATCCTCTACTCATTTAATTAAGTAGCGATCTTCTTTTTAGTTTTTTAGACCAGTTTTCAAGCCTTACATGAAAAAAGAACAGTAGTCCTCTTCCAAGTTGTTGTCATTAAGCATTAATAAACATTGATATGGCTAACAAAAGCTAAGATTGCAAGACAAAAGGAAAGGCAAAGCAAGAAAACAAGATGTCTTTTTTTATTCATAGTAACCATTGCGATAAATTCTCGCAAAAAGGCATTCGGCAAGAAGTATCGAGCAGTTTTTGCCGCGATACCGTCTGCGTTTAATTGGTTCATTTGAGCGAAAATCGCTGCTCGAAAAATATGGTAATTATTCGAACTAAAAATAGTTTTCGGCTGAGCGATTTGGCTCTTTGAAATGATTTGTTTGGAAAATTTCATGTTTTCGAAAGTCGTTGTTGATTGATCTTCTAAAATAATATCTTCTTCAGGAATCCCTTTTTGTAAGGCGTAATTTTTCATAGCTTGTGCTTCAGATATTTTTTCATCAGGTCCTTGACCGCCAGAAAATATTAATTTAGGCCCTTTTTCAGCTTGTTTTTTTTGGTGTGAATAAAATTCAAGTGCACGATCGACTCTACTTGCAAGTAGAGGAGTCACTTTCTCACCGTTTAACAATCCCGCACCTAAAACGATAATAAAGTCTTGCTTAAAAGGTGGCTGGTTTAATTGATAGATTAGTGAAATAGTTAAGAAATTTAGAAAAACAATGGCAAAATAGGAAAACGAGAGCGGGACAAAAGCAAATAAAATAGCTAACCACTCTGGGAGAATTTCTACGATAAAATGGTTATAGATCAACAAAAAAGTTAAAAAAAGAGCCAAAATCAAAGTCAATAAATTTCCTAAAGCAAATCTTTCACGACGCCAAACAATGATTGCATTCCAATACAAAAGTAAAATTAGACTCAAAGATCCAAAGAATGCATATAAAATACCAAGTAGTCCTAACGCAATAATAAAAATAGTACCAATCCATGATTTTGTTAAGACCATGTGATAAATTAAGTAAATGAAAAAGGAAGCTAAAAATAAATTGAACCACATACCATTGATTAATTGTGCTTTTTTCTGTCGATAAAAAAAGTAAAAAAGAATAAAGAAGGATAAAGGAACAAGAAAAAAGTATGAATGATGTAGGGCTTCAATTAAAATTAAAGTACTGCTAATGGATAGGCTAAACCAAAGTAAACTTAAGAAGATTAAATGTGTACGATTGCTTGTTTTTTGTTTGAAAACAAAGCGATAAAAAAACAAGAGAAAAAAACAAAAAACGATAAGTGAAAGCAAAGGGATACCTCCTATTTTTATGGATACTAAAATAGTAAAACAATGAAATGATTGCTATTTTTCGAATAGTTGAAAAATAGATTGGATAATGCGGATGAAAAAGTTGGTTTTTTTGACAGCCTCAGTTGTGACGACCTCTACGGCATTTTGTTGCTCATCAGCAGGTTCTAAATAACCAAGTAAGTCGTTTGAAGAAGATAAGGTAAGCGTCCCTATGATTTCGTCTTCGGTAAGTGGTGCAACAAGTTTTCCACGCGAATTAATCAAGGCGTCCTCAAGTGCGACTTTGTAAGTTAGTTCGTTATTGGTTGTTTTAGTTGGCACCCAAATTTGAACCGTTTGTTTTGTTTTAATCGAAACAAAACCTTGTTTCCCATGGAAGACAGGTAGGGAATCTAGCTTAGGAACAGATTCATTGTTCAAAGCGAGCGACTCAAAACGCCAATTGCTCGCTATATATTCAAAAAGTTTTTGGGTCTCGACAAACCTTGCTCCAGGATCTGCAAGCGTTTGATCGGCATTTAAAATCACTGTGATAAAAGTATGGCCATCTTGTTCAAAAACACTGACAAAACAAGCCCCTGCGAAGTCGGTTGTACCAGTCTTCAAGCCAACGACTCCTTGATTTTCGTATAAAAAACCCGGGAGCATCCAGTTCGTGTTATACATAGTCGTTGGATTAGGCGAAGATTCACCAAAAACTTGACTAGGGATAGAAGCTACTTCTAAGTATTCCGGGTAGTCTTGAATCAAGTGACGTGCAATAATGGCAACTGCTTTAGCTGAAAGTTTATTTTCATCGGTATCACTGGAACCAGGATACAAATCACCAATCAGGTCTTCATTATTTAAGCCGGAACTATTGACTAAAAAAGGATCTTGGATTCCCCAAATTTTAAGTTGTTCTTTCATTTGATCAACAAAAGCGGCTTCACTTCCAGCAATTTTTTCTGCTAAAGCAACCATCGATGCATTTGCGGATTGAATCGCAGCGGAGTCAAACAATTCTTTAACACTGTAAAAATGCCCTGCTTCTAACGGCACGTTTGAAAGTTCGGGTGACTGACTGAGTTTTGCAACCTCTAAAGAAATTTCAACAGGTTCTTGCCAAGTTAAATCTCCTTGAGCAACCGCTTTTTGAACTAAATACAATCCAATAATTTTAGTAATTGAGGCGATACCAACTTGCTCGTCGGCATTTTTCGCGTATAAGATTTTACCACTATCAACGTCAATGGCAAGTGCTGCGTGAGCTTGGATTTCGAAAGATTCAGTTGCTGCTTGAGAGTCTGCTTGGACAATCGCGCCCAACAACCCGCTAAATAAAATAAAAAGGACGAGTAGAATACTTTGTTTTTTTTTCATTGAAATAAAATCTCTTTTCTATTTTTTATCCTTCACTATCATTTAATTATAATGAGGGGTTTGTTTTTGAAGTTAAAAATTAGATAGCATGAATTTTTAACAGTTCGTAAGTTGTTTCTTCTGTTTCATCACTAAAGTAGAATCGCCCGTTATTTTGTTCAAAGGCGATTTCATATCCAAATTGATCAATATAAACTAAGCAATCGGTTAATTCTTTTTGGATTTGAACATCTAGCTTGACTTGATTAATAAATAACTCCAAGCCATTTGTAATTGTGATTGTTTTAGAATGTTTCAAACAATTTTTATAGGTCCACGTACCAATAAAAGGGTTATTTTGCTCAAGTCCCTTTTCTTTTCGTTTTCGTAGAGCGACAGAACCAACGATAGCCGTCGTAACTGAGGCCATTGCTCCGATAATTAGAAGCTTTTTTTTCAACTGAAGTGCCTCCTTATCTATGTATTTTGTTTTTTTAACAACTCTATTTTAACATAGCTGCTTTTTTAAAACTATGGGCAGGTATTTGGTTTTTTTTAGGAAATCGGGTTAATAAATACAAATTAATCCACCTTTTTTTCAACTGTTTTCTTAAAATTATGATACACTTTATCTTAGTAACATTATTTCAAGATTAAATCTTAAGTAATTTCTATCTAGTTATTTGAAGTCTTATTTGATTATTTAAAGGAAAGAGAAATCAGGGGAGTGCTTTTTAGCTAAATGATTTTTTCGTAATATCGATAACTGCAAGAAAGAAAACATAAAAACGAAGAAAGAAGGAATGTAAAATGATTCAATTAGGGATTATTGGAACAAATTGGATTACGCATCAGTTCGTAGAAGCCGCGTTAGCAACGAAACAATATCGTTTGCAGGCCGTTTATTCAAGAAAATTAGAAACAGCACAAGCATTTGGGCAACGCTATGAAGGACAAATCAGCTACACAAATAATTTTACGGAGTTTATGAATTCTCCTGAAATTGATACCATTTATATCGCTTCTCCAAATAGTTTGCACTTCGAACAAGCAAAAGCAGCGATTCTAGCAGGAAAAAATGTGATTGTTGAAAAACCAGCTTTTTCAAATCCAGAACAAACCAAGGAAATTATATCACTGGCAAAAAAACAAAAGGTACACTTTTTTGAAGCTGCTCGTAACATACATGAAGCCAATTTTGGCAAGGTCACAAATTTGTTATCCAATGCAGGTGAAGTAATCGGTGCTAATTTTACTTTTATGAAATATTCCTCACGCTATGATGCTGTTTTAGCTGGAGAAGAACCCAATATTTTTTCTTTGAAATTTTCAGGAGGTTCTTTAGCCGATTTAGGTGTCTATCCAGTCTACGCGGCGGTCGCATTTTTTGGCAAACCCCATAGTGTCCATCATTTTGCTCGTAAAGTTGCAACCGGAGTAGATGGAATTGGAACGGCTATTTTACGCTATGCGAACTTCGATGTGACGATTCAACATGGTAAAATTGGCGATGCTTTTTTACCTTCTGAAATCTACACCACTGAGGAAACGTTTGTTTTAGATGGGATTAATTCGATTAGCCAAGTCGCTATCCACCATCGCCTTGAACAAAGACAAGAAAATTTGGCTTTAACTGTTGAAGAAAATCCAATGGTAGAAGAAGCGAGCGATTTTGCACAAGTCATCTTAAATCCTACTTTACCAGAAAATCAAAAAAATTATGAAAAATGGTTAGAATTAGCACAAGTCGTAAGTGATGTATTATATGAAATGAGAATGCAAGCAGATATTATTTTTGCAGCAGATAAAGAAAAGGAATAGGAACGCCGATGATTTTAGAACAATTACCAATAAATTGGCAAAATAAATGCCAAGAGCATGGCTTTACAACGAGTAGCCCCATTCAAGAGGTGGTGTTTTCACCAATAACTAATCAAAAAAATGTGGTGGGCATATCACCTACAGGATCTGGGAAAACGCTCGCGTATTTGTGGCCAAGCTTGTTAAAAGTTAAACCTAAGGCAGGTTTGCAATTGATTGTTTTTACTTCTTCACAAGAATTAGGGATTCAAGTCGCCG
Source organism: Enterococcus lemanii (assembly GCF_016909125.1). Taxonomy (GTDB): domain Bacteria; phylum Bacillota; class Bacilli; order Lactobacillales; family Enterococcaceae; genus Enterococcus_I; species Enterococcus_I lemanii. The sequence goes on from NZ_JAFBFD010000011.1 coordinate 61,499, forward strand.
AAGTTGCGCGCGATTGGGGGAAAGATTTACAATTAACGGTTCAGTCATTAATAGGTGGCGCAAATATAAAACGCCAAATCGAACGTTTAAAAGAGAAACCTGAAGTTATTGTGGGAACGCCTGGTCGAATTTTGGAATTAATCAAACAAAAAAAGTTAAAAATCCATTCAGCTGATCACCTTATTTTAGACGAAGCAGATCAATTATTACAAAAAGGAACGGTAGAATTCATTTCAGAAATTTTACGCCAAGTATCAAATACTGCTCAATTTAGCTTTTTTTCAGCGACAGCCGAAGTTGCACTACCAGCGATTCAAAAGATTGTTGGAACGGATTTTGAACTACACGATGTTACAAAAATAACACAAACAAATGATCAAGTTACTCATTATTTCTTACAATACCCCAAGCGCCAAGTCGTCGATGCGCTAAGACGAATGAGCCATATAAAAGAGTTTCAAGCCTTTGTTTTCTTTAATCAGTTAACTGAACTTGGAATTACGGAAGAAAAACTTCTTTATCATCAAGTCCCAGTTGCCTCGTTAGCATCGGATCAGACGAAAGAGTTAAGAAAACTAGCTTTGTCAAAATTTAAAAAACAAGAGTTAAAGGAATTATTGACAACAGATTTAGCTTCAAGAGGCCTCGATTTAGCAGCGATTCCTTATGTGATTAACGTAGAAGTACCAATGACCAAAGAAAGTTATATTCATCGAGCGGGGCGAATTGGAAGAATGGGCGCAACAGGAACGGTTATTACAATTGTTCAAGACCAAACGATAAAAGACTTGAAGAAGTTAACGCGCGATTTAGAGTTTCCTTTAAAAGAAATCTTTTTGTATGAAGGGCAATTTAGTACAACACCGAAAGAAAAATCAACTTTTAGTAAAGAAAAAAAGGAAATTTCTCAAAAATCAACAAAAACAAATAAAAATCGATTGTCCCAAACTGAAGAAATTAATTTGAAAAAAGAACCTAAAAAGAAGTCTAAAAATAAACAAAAAAATCAAAAAAATAAAGGTGCTCGCAAGAAAGTAAAGGCTTAAATAGTAAAGTTTGGTTGAGGAGAAAAGATGAATTCAAGAAAAACTGAAATATTAAAAATGATTGAAAAACATCACAAAGGGTTAACCGCCAATGACATTGCAGAAAATCTAGATATTGACCGAAGCAATGTTAGTCGCTATTTAAATGAGTTGTTTAAAGAAGGAAGAATTGAAAAGGGCGAAGGTCGTCCAGTTGTTTATAACATCCCTTCTTCAAATTCTTCTGAAGTGCATGTTGATAATTCGTCAGTTGTTTCTTTTGAGACATTAGTTGGGGCGCAAGATTCATTAAAGATAAGTATCCAGCAAGCCAAGGCTGCAATCTTGTACCCACCAAAAGGCTTACACACCATTATTTTTGGTGAAACCGGGACGGGGAAATCAATGTTTGCCGAATGTATGTACCATTTTGCTGTTTCTTCAAAAACCTTAAAAGCCAATGCTCCGTTTATTTCATTTAACTGTGCTGATTATGCACAAAATCCACAACTTTTATTTGCCCATATCTTTGGTGTTCGAAAAGGAGCGTATACTGGTGCAAATGAAGATAGTCCAGGATTAATTACGAAGGCTGATGGCGGGATTTTATTTTTGGATGAGATCCATCGATTGCCACCAGAAGGTCAGGAGATGTTGTTTACATTCATCGATAAAGGCACCTATCGTCCATTAGGAGAAAGTGGTCAAACATTTGAAGCGTCCGTTCAGATTATTGGTGCAACAACAGAATCTTCTGATCGTTTTTTAACAACCTTTAATCGGCGGATTCCAATGTCAATTACGCTACCTAATTTAGCTAACCGATCACTAGACGAACGCTATCATGTGATTTCACTGTTTATTAAACAAGAAGCAAATCGCTTAAATCAAAGGATCCAGGTAGAAAAAGAAGCAATTATTGCGTTTATGCTTTATGATGCTGAAGCCAATATTGGTCAAATAAAGCGAGACTTGAAATTAGTCTGTGCAAAAGCTTTCTTGCATTATCGCACACAGGACCACCCGCACTTAATTGTTCGTAGAGAAGATTGTTCTTTACAAGTTCAAAAAGGATTGTTAAAAGTAAAAGAGGTATCTGAACGTTTAGATTATTTTTTGGAAGGAAAAAGCGAGTATTTAAGCTTTGATCCAGGAGCTAAAGAAGTTGTTTGGTCGCAAGATCCTGAAAGAAATATGCAAGTTTATAATACCATTGAGGAAAAAGTTTCGACTTTAAGTGAAACAGGTGTGCCTAAAATTGATTTGGAAAAATTAATCTCGCGAGATGTGGATGCTTTTTTTGAAACTTATGTGGAAGAACTTGTTCAGTCTCCGATTCATAAAGAATTGATCCCCGCTGATATTTGGCAATTAACGAATCGTTTGTATGATATTGCAGAAGAAGAGTTGCAACGGAAATATAATGAAAAGATTCGGTTTGCTTTTGCCTTACATCTGCAAAGTACCCTCGAACGTGTTGCCGAAGATCATATGATTGTTCATCCTAATTTAAATGCTGTCCGAAAAAACTTAAGGGCAGAATTTCAAGTAGCAATGGACTTATCATCAATTATTGAAGAGGAACAAGACGTTGAAATTCCTTTTGATGAAATTGGTTTTATTAGTATGTTTCTATCGATTGATGCAGGTAATGAAGAAAGTTCAGCCATTGATAAAGTAGGCGTAATTGTACTCATGCACGGAAAATCAACCGCAAGTAGTATATTGGAAACGGCTCAAGATCTACTTGGAACAACTACAGGCCTTGCGATGAATATGGATTTAGACATCGAGGTAAAAGCAATGTATGCTGAAGTACTCGGCCACGTTCAAGCAAATTTCGAAAAATATGAACAAGGTCTACTGCTATTAACCGATATGGGCTCGTTGAACTCGTTTGCCCATTTAATTTATGAAGAAACAGGCATTCGAACCAAAGCGATTTCGATGACGAGTACGATGATTGTGCTTGAAGCTTTACGAATGGCTGATATGGGGAGAAGTTTAGAAGACATCTATTTGAATATTCAAGTCTCTTTTGAAGCGGTTGTTCGCGATCAATTTAGAAAAAATAAAAACAATTCAGAACTTAAAAAAGCAATTATTGTGACTTGCTTTACCGGCGAAGGTGTGGCAGCCAAATTGTATCAAAGAATTGTACCGATTGTAGATCAAAGTAAAGTCGAAGTCCTTCAAATGCAATTTATTGAACGGGAAACTTTTAAAAAGCATATCGATAGTTTGCTAGATGAATATGAAATTAAAGCAATTGCGGGCACCGTTGAAGTTGAATATCAAAATATTCCATTTTTTTCTGCCTATGATATTTTTGATGATGAAAAGCTTAATCTACTAAAAAAATTAACAAACGATAGCTTACCAACTGAGGTCATCGTAAAATCTTTAGCAAGTACGATTACGTATGTTCCTTCCCTGGAATTGTTGATTGAAGATCTTCAAAGAATCGTTCATCAAATTCAAAATCAGCTTCACGTAATTGTAGATGCTAGTGTCGAATCAGGTTTAGTTATTCACTTGGCGTTCCTTGTTGAAAGTATTCTAAAAGGTGAGGAACGGAAATCGTTTCCTAATTTAACAGAATTTACACGTAAGTATCGCCTAGAAAATGATTTAGTTCGAACTGGCTTAATGACTTTAGAAAAAAATTATCAAATTCGGATATCTAAAGACGAAGTGGCTTATTTAACTCAGATGTTACTTGAAAATCGGGTGAATACAGTGATTGAGTCGCACACTTTTTCTTAGTGTGCGTAGGTTTAAAATAGTGTGTACGACTTAAAAAAACTTTGGAACCCTTTTTGTAAAAGGGCTTTCAAAGTTTTTTTGTTTTGGCACATAACTTGCTTATAGATTAGTGTCTGAAATAAATGGAGGTGAAAAAGGAGAAAGAAACAACCGTGTTGATTTGTTCTGTTAGTATGAGTAAAAATTTATTGGGAGGAAAAACAGGGAAACTACGAAAAACAAAAGAAGTGTTAAAAAACGTTACGGCATCCGCTTCAAAAACAGATTAACATACGCAATCAAAGGCGGTGACTGTTTTACTATTCAATTCACTTTATGAACGCACAAACTGAAGCATAATTGGCAGCATTAAATTCGCTATTTGCTGTTATTAATATGACAGACGATGGTAAGAAAATCGTAAGAAAGTTTTTGCACAGCTAAAAGTGTGAATGGTGAAAGAAGTAATTTCAGGACATTGAAGTGTCACAAAAAGGGTGAATCCCGCTTAAAAACATCATAATGTTATCAAAGTTTGTTAAGCGGGGTGAAAAATGAGGAGGAATAAAATGGAAGCTTTAACAAGATGGTTAGAAAAATATGTACTACCGATTGCAGCAAAGATTGGATCAGAAAAACACTTGGTTGCTCTTAGAGACGCGTTTATTTGCTTAATGCCGGTGACGATGGCTGGAGCGATGGCAACGTTATTAAATGCTTTTGTTCGTGATTTTCCCAATACTTACTTAGGGGCTGATAATGTAATTACAAAATTTTTCCAACCACTTATTGGAGTTAACGGGTTAGTTTGGACGGGAACATTAGCAGTGATGGCGGTTGTCTTTTCCGCATCTTTGGGTTACAACTTAGCAAAAGCTTATCATGTTGATCCATTATCAGGGGCGATTGTTTCATTATCTGCTTTTATTATGGGGATGCCGCAATCAGCAAAAATTACCGTTACATTGGCTGAAGTTTTATCAAGTGATTCAGCAAAATTAATAACAGATGCTGGTTGGACAATTGCAGATAATAAAGTAACGGCTGGTGGTTGGGGGTATTTCCCGTTTAGTGCATACATGGGTGGAACGGGCTTATTTACAGCTATGATTTTCGGGTTTATTTCGACTATTATTTTTGCAAAAATGATTCAAAAAAATATTGTTATTAAAATGCCAGATTCAGTACCGCCAGCAGTTTCAAAAGCTTTTGCGGCAATTATTCCAGGAGTTACAGGATTGTATGTTTCGGGTACGATTTACTTCTTATTCCAAAAATTCGTAGGTATGCCATTAATCGACTGGATTTCTGAGACCATCCAAAAACCACTCATTGGCTTATCACAAGGTTATGGGGCAGTCTTTATTATAGTATTGCTTGTTCACGTACTATGGTTCTTTGGGCTTCATGGAACGAATATAATGGGGCCGGTATTGCAGACAATTTATGGAACGGCAATGGTTGATAATACAAATGCTTTTCAAATGGGAGAACAAATTCCTTATAAATGGGTTGCCGGTTCATTTGAAGCGTTTGTATGGCCCGGTGGTGCAGGGGTCACTTTGATGTTATTAATTGCGATTGTGATATTTTCTAAACGAGCAGACCATAAAACAATTGGTAAGTTAGCACTGGCACCAGGTATTTTTAATATTAATGAACCAATCATGTTTGGTTTACCAATTGTCTTAAATCCGTTGTTTATGATTCCGTTTATCTTAGCGCCACTAGCAACGGCCACAATTGCATATTTTGCCACCATTTTAGGTTTTGTTTCACCAGTAGTTGTCAACGTTATTTGGGTAATGCCAACGATTATTAGTGGGTTTTTAGCAACTGGTGGTGACTGGCGCGCGATTGTTTTGACGTTAATTAATTTAGCAGTAGCCTTAGTTATTTGGGCACCATTTATTATTGCAGCAAACCGCGTTCAAGTAGCAGAAGAAGAATAAATAGAAAAAAAGTGATCGAATGCAGCCAAACGCTGCGTTCGATCGTAAATAAAAAGGAAAGAGGTTATAAGAATGATTACAGTTAATTCCGCAATGCAACAAGAAAATATCAAAATGTTACTCGAAGGGATTGAAGAAGAAGGCGTCACCTTTTCTTTTAAAGAAAAAAAAGGCATTCAATTGATTTTTAAGATTACTGGGGAAAAAGAACAAGCAGTCCGAAAAGCGAAAGATGCGATTAAAGGAACGGATTGGGGAAAAGTTCTTTATTTTAATGTTGTTTAAACAAGAAAGCAGGAAAAATATGTTAAAGAATGGTTTACTCATTATTTCGTTAAGCCTTATTTTGTTTTTAAATAGTTGTGATGCGCTTCGTGGTTTTTATAATTGGCCCTTGATAGGGATAGCGCTCATGGGTATTTTCTTAGGTAGTGGCTTGATTTTAAAGTGGAGAATAAGTGAAAAACAAAGGAGGAAGACAGTTGATGGAAATTAAAAGTCGTTTAAATGTACCTGCTCCTTTCTTCTATAAAAAAGTAATTGACTCGGCCCTTTATGATATTGCACAAGCGACAAATAAAAACTTAAAAGAAAAAGAACTTGAAGGATTTGAATACATTAAGACTTTTGCAAATAAAGACCAAGCAAAGATAAAAATAGAAAGAGTCAATAAAGATAGATGTTATCATTTTAAAACATCGACGAATAAAAATATTTTTAAAGTCGTGTATCAAATTTCAGAGCTTGATGAAAATAGCTGCCAAATCGCTTACCAAGAAACGATGGAATCTGTAGGCATCATTCAACAAGTGAATGATTTATTGGTAGGAATTATTTTAGGTTATTTTAAGAAAAAGCAATTCAAAGCGATGTTGGCTAGGATTGAAAGTACCTATTTATCTAGAGAAGAATATACACAAAATTAGTGTGTATTCTTTTTCTTTTTAGTGTGTAATTTAAAAAAACGCTGAGAAACGTTGAATTAACAAGGAATTTACTTGTGTAAAAAGTTGGCACAGTACTTGCTTAATAATAAAGTGTAAGAATAAATAGTGTGAGGTGAATAAAATGGCAAAGAAAACGATTATGTTAGTTTGTTCTGCAGGAATGAGTACAAGTTTACTTGTAACAAAAATGCAAAAGGCAGCGGAAGAAAGAGGCGTTGAAGCAGATATTTTTGCGGTATCAGCTTCAGAAGCTGATCAACACTTGGAATCAAAACCAGTGGATGTATTACTATTAGGACCTCAAGTTCGCTTTATGAAAGCGCAATTTGAAAAAAAATTAGCATCAAAAGGTATCCCATTAGATGTTATCAATATGACAGACTACGGGATGATGAATGGTGCAAAAGTTCTAGAACAAGCTGAAAGTTTAATGGATGCTTAAAAAAATAGGGGGAACAAAAGTGGAAGAAAAAAATATAGAGTCAATCATGGGTTTGATTATGTACGGTGGGAATGCTAAAAGTGATGCAATGGAGGCAATTGCAGCAGCGAAAGAGGGCAATTTTGAACTAGCCGATCAAAAACTTAAAGATGCAAGCGCTTCTTTAGTGGAAGCACATCATTCACAAACGGGGCTTTTAACGCAAGAAGCACAAGGCGATCATATGACAGTCACTTTACTAACGGTTCATGCGCAAGATCACCTAATGACGTCAATTGCTTTTACTGATTTAGCGAAAGAACTCGTGGATGTTTATCGGAAAATTGACGAGAAATAACGCTTTAAGATTCCTAAAAACCACAGGAATTTAATTAGTTTTTAACACTAATGGTGCGTAAATAAAATAAGAATATTCAGATAATTTACTTTTCAAAAAAATGTTAAAAACGAAGAGTGCTCGCGCAGAGGATGACCTTT
>NZ_JAFBFD010000012.1 GCF_016909125.1 Enterococcus lemanii
AAACCGTTTAGCTGTTGCGACTGGTATTACAAGGCAGTATCTAAGCGATATTGAAACAGGAAAAGTCAAGCCATCAGAGGATTTACAGCAGTCCCTTTGGGAAGCTCTGGAACGCTTCAATCCCGACGCTCCCCTTGAAATGCTGTTTGATTATGTAAGGATTCGCTTTCCGACAACAGACGTACAGCAGGTGGTCGAAAACATCTTACAACTGAAACTGTCCTATTTTCTTCATGAGGACTATGGTTTCTATTCTTATTCAGAGCATTATGCTTTAGGCGACATATTCGTCCTTTGCTCCCATGAACTGGACAAAGGAGTTCTGGTGGAATTGAAAGGTCGTGGGTGCAGACAATTTGAAAGCTATCTTCTGGCACAACAAAGAAGCTGGTATGAGTTCTTTATGGACGTTTTGGTGGCTGGCGGTGTGATGAAACGCCTTGACCTTGCCATTAACGATAAGACAGGGATTTTGAATATCCCTGTACTCACTGAAAAGTGCCAACAGGAAGAATGTATCTCCGTCTTCCGCAGTTTTAAAAGCTATCGCAGTGGCGAACTGGTACGCAAAGAGGAAAAGGAATGTATGGGAAACACCCTCTATATCGGTTCATTACAAAGTGAAGTTTATTTCTGTATCTATGAAAAGGACTACGAGCAGTACAAGAAAAATGATATTCCCATTGAAGACGCAGAAGTAAAAAACCGTTTTGAGATTCGATTGAAAAATGAGCGTGCCTATTATGCAGTCCGTGATTTACTCGTCTATGACAATCCAGAGCATACCGCCTTTAAAATTATCAATCGGTATATCCGTTTTGTAGATAAAGACGATTCCAAACCTCGTTCTGATTGGAAACTGAATGAAGAATGGGCTTGGTTTATTGGGAACAATCGTGAACGATTAAAACTAACCACAAAACCAGAGCCTTACTCCTTCCAAAGGACGCTGAACTGGCTATCTCATCAAGTTGCCCCGACCTTAAAGGTTGCGATTAAACTTGATGAAATCAACCAGACGCAGGTTGTAAAAGACATTCTCGACCATGCGAAACTGACAGACCGACACAAGCAGATTTTGAAGCAACAGTCAGTAAAAGAACAGGACGTGATAACAACAAAAAAATAACTCAAATACAAATTCATTGAATATAGAGAGGAGAACATTTTTATGAATTTTGGACAAAACCTTTATAACTGGTTTCTATCAAACGCTCAATCACTGGTGCTTTTAGCAATCGTTGTGATCGGCTTGTATCTTGGCTTCAAGCGTGAGTTTAGCAAACTGATTGGCTTTTTAATTATTGCGATTATTGCGGTTGGCTTAGTCTTCAACGCTGCTGGAGTAAAAGACATTTTACTAGAGCTATTCAATCGCATTATTGGTGCTTAAATAAAACCGTTCTTTTGTGGAATATAAGTGGTTTTCTTATGTTCCGCAAAGGAATGGTACACCAAACGAAGTGCGGTAGGGATTTTTGAATCTCTACAAAGAAAGGACGTGAATATATGGACGATATGCAAGTCTATATTGCGAATTTAGGCAAATACAATGAGGGCGAATTGGTCGGTGCGTGGTTTACCTTTCCCATTGACTTTGAGGAAGTCAAAGAGAAAATCGGCTTGAATGATGAATATGAGGAATACGCCATTCATGACTACGAGTTACCCTTTACGGTTGACGAATACACTTCCATTGGCGAACTCAATCGACTATGGGAAATGGTATCGGAATTACCCGAAGAATTACAATCGGAGCTATCTGCTCTGCTCACTCATTTTTCAAGCATTGAAGAACTAAGCGAACATCAAGAGGATATTATCATTCATTCCGATTGTGATGATATGTATGACGTGGCACGCTACTACATTGAAGAAACGGGTGCTTTAGGCGAAGTACCAGCTAGTCTTCAAAACTATATTGATTATCAAGCCTATGGTCGGGATTTAGACCTTTCAGGAACGTTTATCTCAACCAATCATGGGATTTTTGAAATCGTCTATTAAATCTGTCGGTACATTACTACTGGCAGATTTTCTATTTTACGGGGTGGCTCAATCAGCTACCCCTATTTTTTATGAAAGGATTGATTACATGAAGAAAATACGAAGCTATACCAGTATCTGGTCTGTGGAAAAGGTACTGTATTCTATCAATGATTTTAGACTTCCGTTTCCCATAACCTTTACGCAAATGACATGGTTTGTCGTGTCACTCTTTGCAGTGATGATACTTGGCAACTTGCCCCCTCTTTCCATGATAGAGGGAGCATTTCTCAAATACTTTGGGATTCCTGTGGCTTTCACATGGTTTATGTCTACAAAAACTTTTGATGGTAAAAAGCCTTATGGATTTTTGAAGTCTGTCATTGCTTATGCACTGCGACCAAAGCTGACCTATGCAGGAAAAAAAGTAACGCTTGGCAGAAACCAGCCACAAGAAGCCATTACAGCAGTTAGGAGTGAATTTTATGGCATATCCAATTAAATACATTGAAAACAATCTCGTCTGGAATAAAGACGGGGAATGTTATGCTTACTATGAGCTTGTTCCTTACAATTACTCATTTCTAAGTCCAGAACAGAAAATACAAGTGCATGATTCTTTCAGACAGCTTATCGCACAAAATCGTGATGGCAAAATTCATGCTTTACAAATCAGTACAGAATCCAGCATACGTTCTGCACAAGAGCGTTCCAAAAATGAAGTCACTGGCAAGCTCAAAGCGGTTGCCTATGACAAAATCGACCAACAGACAGACGCTTTAATATCCATGATTGGCGAAAATCAAGTGAACTACCGTTTCTTTATCGGCTTTAAGTTGCTTCTCAACGATCAGGAGTTTTCTATGAAAAGTCTTACCGTTGAAGCAAAAAATGCTTTGTCTGATTTTGTCTATGATGTGAACCATAAGCTGATGGGCGATTTTGTTAGTATGAGTAATGATGAAATCCTGCGTTTTCAGAAGATGGAAAAGCTCTTAGAAAATAAAATCTCTCGTCGTTTCAAAATCCGCAGGTTAGATAAGGACGACTTCGGCTATCTGATTGAACACCTTTACGGACAGACAGGCACTGCCTATGAAGAGTATGAGTACCATCTATCAAAGAAAAAGCTGGATAATGAAACGCTGATTAAATACTATGACTTGATTAAGCCTACTCGCTGTTTGGTGGAAGAAAAACAGCGATATTTGAAAATCCAGCAGGAAGATGAAACCGTCTATGTAGCTTACTTTACCATTAACAGCATTGTCGGAGAACTGGACTTCCCGTCCTCTGAAATCTTCTACTACCAGCAACAGCAATTTACATTCCCGATTGATACGTCAATGAATGTGGAAATTGTAGCGAATCGTAAAGCCCTATCTACTGTCCGCAATAAAAAGAAAGAACTGAAAGACTTGGATAACCACGCTTGGCAAAGTGATAATGAAACCAGCTCCAATGTGGCGGAAGCTCTGGAAAGTGTGAATGAGCTGGAAACCAATTTAGACCAAAGCAAGGAATCTATGTACAAGCTGTCTTATGTGGTAAGGGTATCAGCAAATGATCTTGACGAACTCAAACGTCGTTGTAATGAAGTGAAAGATTTTTATGACGATTTAAGCGTAAAACTGGTACGACCATTTGGGGATATGCTCGGCTTACATGAAGAATTTTTACCTGCCAGCAAGCGTTATATGAATGATTATATTCAATACGTGACCTCTGATTTCCTCGCTGGTTTAGGTTTTGGTGCTACTCAAATGCTGGGGGAAAATGAGGGGATTTATGTTGGCTACAGCTTAGATACTGGACGCAATGTCTATCTGAAACCTGCTCTTGCCAGTCAAGGGGTTAAGGGTTCAGTAACCAATGCGTTAGCGTCGGCTTTTGTTGGTTCGCTGGGTGGTGGTAAATCCTTTGCGAATAACCTTATCGTCTATTATGCGGTGCTTTATGGGGCACAAGCAGTGATTGTAGACCCAAAAGCAGAACGTGGCAGATGGAAAGAAACCTTGCCAGAGATTTCCCATGAAATCAATATCGTCACTCTGACTTCTGATGAGAAAAACAAAGGCTTACTTGACCCTTATGTGATTATGAAAAATCCCAAAGATTCTGAATCACTGGCTATTGATATTCTGACATTCCTTACGGGGATTTCCTCTCGTGATGGGGAACGCTTCCCAATCCTTAGAAAAGCCATTCGTGCAGTAACCAATAGTGAAGTACGAGGGTTGATGAAAGTGATTGAGGAATTACGGGTTGAGAATACGCCACTAAGTACCAGTATAGCCGACCATATCGAAAGTTTTACAGACTATGACTTTGCACATTTATTATTCAGTAATGGTTATGTGGAGCAGTCTATCAGCTTAGAAAAACAACTGAACATTATACAGGTTGCGGACTTGGTACTTCCCGACAAGGAAACTTCCTTTGAGGAATATACCACTATGGAGCTTTTATCCGTTGCTATGCTGATTGTCATTAGTACCTTTGCTTTAGACTTTATCCATACAGACCGAAGCATTTTCAAGATTGTAGATTTAGACGAAGCATGGAGCTTTTTACAGGTAGCACAAGGAAAAACACTATCTATGAAGCTGGTTCGGGCTGGTCGTGCTATGAACGCTGGGGTATATTTCGTGACCCAAAATACAGACGACCTCTTAGATGAAAAACTGAAAAATAACCTCGGCTTAAAATTTGCATTTCGTTCCACTGACCTTAACGAGATTAAAAAGACCTTAGCCTTTTTTGGTGTAGACCCAGAGGACGAAAACAATCAGAAGCGATTGCGTGATTTGGAAAACGGGCAATGCCTTATCAGTGATTTATATGGTCGTGTCGGTGTGATACAGTTCCACCCTGTATTTGAAGAACTGCTCCATGCCTTTGATACCAGACCACCTGTGCGAAAAGAGGTGTAAATGTGAAACCATCAATAGTAAACAGAATAAAATCAAACTGGACGCTGAAACGTCTAGGTAAAGTGGCAATGACAGTGGCTTTCACACTTGTGATTGCCATTTTTCTTTTAGCCATGCTGGGAACGGTGGTTCAAGCTGCGGGCTTGGTAGATGATACGGTCAATGTGGCAAATGAATACAGCCGATACCCACTTGAAAACTATCAACTGGATTTTTATGTGGATAATAGCTGGGGCTGGCTTCCGTGGAACTGGTCGGACGGGATTGGAAAACAGGTCATGTATGGACTATATGCCATTACCAATTTTATTTGGACAATCAGTTTGTATGTTTCCAATGCGACAGGTTACTTAGTACAGGAAGCTTATTCCTTAGACTTCATTTCCGCTACAGCAGATTCCATTGGTAAGAATATGCAGACCTTAGCTGGTGTGAGTGCAAACGGATTTTCAACAGAGGGTTTCTATGTTGGATTCCTCTTACTCTTGATTTTGGTTCTTGGGGTTTATGTTGCCTATACGGGACTGATAAAGAGAGAAACCACAAAGGCAATTCATGCCATTATGAATTTTGTGCTGGTGTTTATCCTATCGGCTTCCTTTATTGCCTACGCTCCCGACTACATTAAAAAAATCAATGACTTTTCATCAGACATCAGTAATGCCAGTTTATCACTTGGCACGAAGATTGTCATGCCCCATTCCGATAGTCAAGGCAAGGACAGCGTGGACTTAATCAGAGATAGCCTGTTTTCCATACAGGTTCAGCAACCGTGGCTACTGCTTCAATACAACAGTTCAGACATTGAAAGTATCGGTATTGACCGTGTGGAAAGCCTGCTCTCCACCAGCCCAGATTCCAACAATGGCGAAGACAGAGAAAAAATTGTTGCGGAAGAAATTGAAGACAGAAGCAATACCAATCTAACCATTACAAAGACCATTAACCGTTTAGGTACAGTCTTCTTCCTATTTGTCTTCAATATTGGGATTTCCATATTTGTATTCCTATTAACAGGAATCATGATTTTCTCGCAGGTACTTTTTATCATCTATGCTATGTTTCTGCCTGTGAGCTTTATTTTAAGCATGATTCCATCATTTGATGGTATGTCAAAACGAGCCATAACAAAGCTCTTTAATACCATTTTGACACGAGCTGGAATCACATTGATTATTACGACAGCATTTAGTATTTCAACCATGCTCTATACCTTATCGGCTGGTTATCCGTTCTTTTTGATTGCTTTTCTACAGATTGTGACCTTTGCAGGAATCTACTTCAAGCTGGGCGATTTAATGAGTATGTTTTCTCTACAGAGTAACGATTCTCAAAGTGTGGGAAGTCGTGTGATGAGAAAACCTCGTATGCTTATGCACGCTCACATGCACCGTCTACAGCGGAAACTTGGACGTTCCATGACTACTCTAGGGGCTGGGTCTGCCATTGTTACAGGTAAAAAAGGACAGTCGGGTTCGGGGAGTTCTGCAAGGACACAAGCAGATCACTCCCGACCAGACGGAAAGGAAAAATCAACACTTGGAAAACGTATCGGTCAAACCATCGGTACAGTAGCTGATACCAAAGACAGAATGGTAGACACTGCTAGTGGTTTGAAAGAACAGGTTAAAGATTTGCCGACCAATGCAAGATATGCAGTATATCAAGGAAAATCCAAAGTAAAAGAGAATGTCCGTGATTTAACCAGTAGTATTTCTCAAACCAAAGCGGACAGAGCCAGTGGACGCAAGGAACAGCAGGAACAAAGGCGAAAAACCATTGCGAAGCGTCGCTCTGAAATGGAACAGGTCAAACAGAAAAAACAGCCTGCTTCTTCTGTTCATGAAAGACCGACTACAAGACAAGAACAATATCATGATGAACAGACCTCAAAACAGTCTAATATTCAGACTTCATATAAGGAATCTCAACAAGCCAAACAAGAGCGTCCAGCAGTTAAGTCCGATTTTTCAAGTCCAAAAGTGGAACGCCAAGGCAATACCGTTCAAGAAAAAACCGTTCAAAAGCCAGCAACTTCAACCACTACAGCAGATAGAACTTCACAACGTCCAATCACAAAAGAACGTCCGTCTACTGTTCAAAGAGTACCACTACAAAATACAAGAAGTAGACCACCAATCAAAACCGCCACCATTAAGAAAGTCGGTAAGAAACCATGAAGTTGAAAACTTTAGTGATTGGTGGTTCTGGATTATTCTTGATGGTCTTCTCACTGCTTCTGTTTGTTGCCATTTTATTTTCAGATGAACAGGACAGCGGAATTTCCAATATTCATTATGGAGGTGTGAATGTTTCCGCAGAAGTGCTGGCTCATAAGCCTATGGTAGAAAAATATGCCAAAGAATATGGCGTTGAAGAATATGTCAACATACTTCTTGCGATTATACAGGTGGAATCGGGCGGTACTGCGGAAGATGTTATGCAGTCCTCGGAATCCCTCGGTCTTCCACCTAATTCATTGAGTACAGAAGAATCCATTAAGCAAGGTGTGAAGTATTTCAGTGAATTATTAGCCAGTAGCGAAAGGCTCAGTGTAGATTTAGAATCGGTTATCCAGTCCTACAATTATGGTGGTGGTTTCTTAGGGTATGTGGCTAATCGTGGAAATAAATATACCTTTGAACTGGCTCAAAGTTTCTCAAAAGAGTATTCAGGTGGCGAAAAAGTGTCTTACCCCAATCCCATAGCCATACCTATCAATGGGGGCTGGCGATACAACTATGGCAATATGTTTTATGTGCAACTGGTAACGCAGTATCTTGTCACAACAGAGTTTGATGATGATACGGTACAAGCCATCATGGACGAAGCACTGAAATATGAGGGCTGGCGATACGTTTACGGTGGAGCTTCCCCGACTACTTCTTTTGATTGTAGCGGACTGACACAATGGACGTATGGAAAAGCTGGAATTAACTTACCACGAACCGCACAACAGCAATATGATGTGACCCAGCATATCCCACTATCGGAAGCACAAGCTGGCGATTTGGTTTTCTTTCATTCTACCTATAACGCTGGCTCTTATATTACTCATGTTGGGATATACCTTGGCAATAACCGTATGTTTCATGCAGGCGACCCAATCGGTTATGCCGACTTAACAAGCCCCTACTGGCAACAGCATTTAGTGGGAGCAGGACGAATCAAACAATGAGAAAGGAAGATTTAATGATGAAATTTAGAAAAAATCAGAATAAAGAAAAACAGATACCAAAGGAAAAGAAACCTCGTGTCTATAAGGTCAATCCTCATAAAAAGGTTGTGATTGCCTTGTGGGTACTTTTAGGGCTTAGTTTCAGCTTTGCGATATTCAAGCACTTTACAGCTATAGATACTCATACTATTCACGAAACAACTATCATAGAAAAGGAATACGTTGATACTCATCATGTAGAAAATTTTGTAGAGAACTTTGCGAAAGTCTACTATTCATGGGAGCAATCCGATAAGTCCATTGATAATCGAATGGAAAGTCTAAAAGGCTATCTGACAGATGAACTTCAAGCTCTCAATGTTGATACAGTACGCAAAGATATTCCTGTATCGTCTTCTGTAAGAGGATTTCAGATATGGACGGTAGAGCCAACTGGCGACAATGAGTTTAATGTAACCTACAGTGTAGACCAGCTCATTACAGAGGGAGAAAATACAAAGACCGTCCACTCTGCTTATATAGTGAGTGTCTATGTAGATGGTTCTGGAAATATGGTACTGGTTAAGAATCCGACCATTACCAACATACCTAAGAAATCAAGTTATAAACCAAAAGCCATTGAAAGTGAGGGGACGGTTGATTCCATTACAACCAATGAAATCAATGAGTTTTTAACGACGTTCTTCAAGCTCTATCCTACAGCGACAGCCAGTGAACTTTCCTACTATGTGAATGACGGGATATTAAAACCAATCGGAAAAGAGTACATCTTTCAAGAACTGGTAAATCCTATTCACAATCGTAAGGATAATCAAGTCACGGTATCGCTGACAGTGGAGTATATCGACCAGCAGACCAAAGCAACGCAGGTATCTCAATTTGATTTGGTACTTGAAAAGAACGGGAGTAATTGGAAGATTATAGAATAACAAATATTGGTACATTATTACAGCTATTTTGTAATCACGTACTCTCTTTGATAAAAAATTGGAGATTCCTTTACAAATATGCTCTTACGTGCTATTATTTAAGTATCTATTTAAAAGGAGTTAATAAATATGCGGCAAGGTATTCTTAAATAAACTGTCAATTTGATAGTGGGAACAAATAATTGGATGTCCTTTTTTAGGAGGGCTTAGTTTTTTGTACCCAGTTTAAGAATACCTTTATCATGTGATTCTAAAGTATCCGGAGAATATCTGTATGCTTTGTATGCCTATGGTTATGCATAAAAATCCCAGTGATAAGAGTATTTATCACTGGGATTTTTATGCCCTTTTGGGCTTTTGAATGGAGGAAAATCACATGAAAATTATTAATATTGGAGTTTTAGCTCATGTTGATGCGGGAAAAACTACCTTAACAGAAAGCTTATTATATAACAGTGGAGCGATTACAGAATTAGGAAGCGTGGACAGAGGTACAACGAAAACGGATAATACGCTTTTAGAACGTCAGAGAGGAATTACAATTCAGACGGCGATAACCTCTTTTCAGTGGAAAAATACTAAGATGAACATCATAGACACGCCAGGACATATGGATTTTTTAGCAGAAGTATATCGTTCATTATCAGTATTAGATGGGGCAATTCTACTGATTTCTGCAAAAGATGGCGTACAAGCACAAACTCGTATATTGTTTCATGCACTTAGGAAAATAGGTATTCCCACAATCTTTTTTATCAATAAGATTGACCAAAATGGAATTGATTTATCAACGGTTTATCAGGATATTAAAGAGAAACTTTCTGCGGAAATTGTAATCAAACAGAAGGTAGAACTGCATCCTAATATGCGTGTAATGAACTTTACCGAATCTGAACAATGGGATATGGTAATAGAAGGAAATGATTACCTTTTGGAGAAATATACGTCTGGGAAATTATTGGAAGCATTAGAACTCGAACAAGAGGAAAGCATAAGATTTCATAATTGTTCCCTGTTCCCTGTTTATCACGGAAGTGCAAAAAACAATATAGGGATTGATAACCTTATAGAAGTGATTACGAATAAATTTTATTCATCAACACATCGAGGTCAGTCTGAACTTTGCGGAAAAGTTTTCAAAATTGAGTATTCGGAAAAAAGACAGCGTCTTGCATATATACGTCTTTATAGTGGCGTACTGCATTTGCGAGATTCGGTTAGAATATCGGAAAAGGAAAAAATAAAAATTACAGAAATGTATACTTCAATAAATGGTGAATTATGTAAAATCGATAAGGCTTATTCCGGGGAAATTGTTATTTTGCAGAATGAGTTTTTGAAGTTAAATAGTGTTCTTGGAGATACAAAGCTATTGCCACAGAGAGAGAGAATTGAAAATCCCCTCCCTCTGCTGCAAACGACTGTTGAACCGAGCAAACCTCAACAAAGGGAAATGTTACTTGATGCACTTTTAGAAATCTCCGACAGTGACCCGCTTCTGCGATATTATGTGGATTCTGCGACACATGAAATCATACTTTCTTTCTTAGGGAAAGTACAAATGGAAGTGACTTGTGCTCTGCTGCAAGAAAAGTATCATGTGGAGATAGAAATAAAAGAGCCTACAGTCATTTATATGGAAAGACCGTTAAAAAAAGCAGAGTATACCATTCACATCGAAGTTCCACCGAATCCTTTCTGGGCTTCCATTGGTCTATCTGTAGCACAGCTTCCATTAGGGAGCGGAGTACAGTATGAGAGCTCGGTTTCTCTTGGATACTTAAATCAATCGTTTCAAAATGCAGTTATGGAGGGGATACGCTATGGCTGTGAACAAGGATTGTATGGTTGGAATGTGACGGACTGTAAAATCTGTTTTAAGTATGGCTTATACTATAGCCCTGTTAGTACCCCAGCAGATTTTCGGATGCTTGCTCCTATTGTATTGGAACAAGTCTTAAAAAAAGCTGGAACAGAATTGTTAGAGCCATATCTTAGTTTTAAAATTTATGCGCCACAGGAATATCTTTCACGAGCATACAACGATGCTCCTAAATATTGTGCGAACATCGTAGACACTCAATTGAAAAATAATGAGGTCATTCTTAGTGGAGAAATCCCTGCTCGGTGTATTCAAGAATATCGTAGTGATTTAACTTTCTTTACAAATGGACGTAGTGTTTGTTTAACAGAGTTAAAAGGGTACCATGTTACTACCGGTGAACCTGTTTGCCAGCCCCGTCGTCCAAATAGTCGGATAGATAAAGTACGATATATGTTCAATAAAATAACTTAGTGTATTTTATGTTGTTATATAAATATGGTTTCTTGTTAAATAAGATGAAATATTTTTTAATAAAGATTTGAATTAAAGTGTAAAGGAGGAGATAGTTATTATAAACTACAAGTGGATATTGTGTCCTGTATGTGGAAATAAAACACGATTAAAGATAAGGGAAGATACTGAATTAAAAAAATTCCCCCTCTATTGTCCGAAATGCAGACAAGAAAATTTAATTGAAATAAAGCAGTTCAAAGTAACTGTGATTACAGAGCCAGACGCAAAGACGCAGAGCCGATAAAATGAGATTAATACAATCTCATTTTATCGGCTCTTTCCGTTATGTATGGATTCTTTTAATTAGTCTTCGATGTTTCTTGCTTCGTTGATACCGCTGGCTAAAGATTCCATTAAGGATAGTTCTTTGTCTGTAAAGCTATCCATGTATTTCTCTATCTGTAATCGTCGGGTGCTTTTTACCAAGTTATTAGCAGGTAAGAAAAATTCATCAACGGAAACATGAAGTAACGATACAAGGTCATAAAGAACTTGTATGCTGGGGTGTTGCCCTTTATTTTCAATATTAGTTAAGTACCGTGGGTCAATTTCAATCAATGCTCCCACTTGTTCACGAGTTAAACCTCGTTTCAATCGAGCTTCTTTAATGGCTAAACCAAAGGCTCTAAAATCATATTTATCTTCTTTTTTACGCATAGTAGACCACCTCTATACATTTTATTGTTCCTACTGAATTAAAAACAGGTATAGAAAAACGTGTTATATGGTTTATAGGTTTATATTTAATAAAAAGCACTACTAAACGCCAATAAAAAAAACCGTTATATGGTAGTGCTATTTACGCTGTTAAAATATTGTATATTACTTCCAAATGGCGGTTTGTTGGAGGTCAACGTTGCCATGAAGTACATCATATACAATAAATTTCCTTACATTGGGTTCTTGTCAAAAAAAGTCGTCTATCTGCAATAGATAAGTACGTCCACCAATGTGGTTTTATAAATCATATAGATAGAATAACAGAAGCATGTAAACAGAGAAATAAATCTGTTTATATGCTTTTTTGGCTATTCAGAACTTTTTTACAAAGTTTATTTATCAGTAATGCAACAAATCCCCCTTTCACATTGGGACTAAGAGTGAAAGGAGATAAACGAGCAAGGCTCACTTCCTTTCCTAGACAGAAAGGGGGTGAGAAACATGAAACCATCTTCTTTTCAGACCACAATAGAAAATCAGTTTGACTATATCTGTAAACGTGCTATGGAAGACGAGCGAAAGAATTATATGCTTTATCTTTCAAGGATTGCAAAGCGTGAGGTGTCCTTTTCGGATGTTGGCGATTATCTTGTTAGCCAGTTTGCGACAACAGATAACTATTCAACTGACTTTCAGATTTTTACACTCAATGGGTTATCAGTAGGCGTTGAAAATGATTTGTTGAGTGAAGCATTACGTGAGTTGCCAGACAAGAAACGTGAAATTCTACTGCTGTTTTACTTTATGGACATGAGCGATTCAGAAATTGCAGACCTGTTGAAATTGAACCGTTCTACTGTCTATCGGCATAGAACCAGTGGACTAGCCTTAATTAAAAAGTTTATGGAGGAATTTGAAGAATGAAAACACAATATCCTATGATTCCCTTTCCTCTCATTGTAAAGGCAACAGATGGCGATACCGAAGCGATTAACCAGATTCTACATCATTACAGAGGGTACATAACGAAGCGTTCCCTACGACTTATGAAAGATGAATATGGCAATCAAAGTATGGTCGTTGATGAAGTCTTACGTGGAAGAATGGAAACCAGACTGATTACAAAGATTTTGTCATTTGAAATTAAGTAATATCCTCTCTCCTTTCGTGGAAGCGTGCTAAACCATTCCACGCTTCCCGAACAGGGAGGTTTGTTATTCCACCAAAGCATATTGAGCTTTCAATGTGTTTTGATAGGCTAACGAGCCATTGTTCTTTGAAAACTGAATAAAAGTAATCGAATACGTTTCGATAAGAAAAGAGCCAACGGAACTAACCGCCATGACCTATCTTATAAAGATAGCGAGCGATTCATGTTAGTGATCCGAGAAGCAATCTTTAGCAGGATTGCCTGCAACGACATTCTTATCGTGATAATGATACTCCCATACAGTCAATAGTCCGAGCGTGATAAAACCGTCGCAGGCAATGAGTATGGCTACATGAGAACCATGCAGGGGTGGAACTCCCGTGAGCTTTGCTAAAGCTGTTCGATTGCTGGTAAAACAACTTTTATGAAATCCAAATAAGTGATTTGGAAAGGAGGATTTTATGAAGCAGACTGACATTCCTATTTGGGAACGTTATACCCTAACCATTGAAGAAGCGTCAAAATATTTTCGTATTGGCGAAAACAAGCTACGACGCTTGGCAGAGGAAAATAAAAATGCAAATTGGCTGATTATGAATGGCAATCGTATTCAGATTAAACGAAAACAATTTGAAAAAATTATAGATACATTGGACGCAATCTAGCGTCGCCAAAGGGTCTTGTATATGATAAAATAGTATTAAGTCGTATCAAGGCTCTTTCCATAAAGGAAAGGAGCAAATGCCATGTCAGAAAAAAGACGTGACAATAAAGGTCGAATCTTAAAGACTGGAGAGAGCCAACGAAAAGACGGAAGATACTTATACAAATATATAGATTCATTTGGAGAACCGCAATTTGTTTACTCGTGGAAACTTGTGGCTACAGACCGAGTACCAGCAGGAAAGCGTGATTGTATCTCACTTAGAGAGAAAATCGCAGAGTTACAGAAAGACATTCATGATGGTATTGATGTTGTAGGAAAGAAAATGACACTCTGCCAGCTTTACGCAAAACAGAACGCTCAAAGACCAAAGGTTAGAAAAAACACTGAAACTGGACGCAAATATCTTATGGATATTTTGAAGAAAGACAAGTTAGGTGTAAGAAGTATTGACAGTATTAAGCCATCAGACGCTAAAGAATGGGCTATTAGAATGAGTGAAAATGGTTATGCTTATCAAACCATCAATAACTACAAACGTTCTTTAAAGGCTTCATTCTATATTGCTATACAAGATGATTGTGTTCGGAAGAATCCATTTGACTTTCAACTGAAAGCAGTTCTTGATGATGATACTGTCCCTAAGACCGTACTAACAGAAGAACAGGAAGAAAAACTGTTAGCCTTTGCAAAAGCTGATAAAACCTACAGCAAAAATTATGATGAAATTCTGATACTCTTAAAAACAGGTCTTCGTATTTCAGAGTTTGGTGGTTTGACACTTCCAGATTTAGATTTTGAGAATCGTCTTGTCAATATAGACCATCAGCTATTGAGAGATACTGAAATTGGGTACTACATTGAAACACCAAAGACCAAAAGTGGCGAACGTCAAGTTCCTATGGTTGAAGAAGCCTATCAAGCATTTAAGCGAGTGTTAGCGAATCGAAAGAATGATAAGCGTGTTGAGATTGATGGATATAGTGATTTCCTCTTTCTTAATAGAAAGAACTATCCAAAAGTGGCAAGTGATTACAACGGCATGATGAAAGGTCTTGTTAAGAAATACAATAAGTATAACGAGGATAAATTGCCACACATCACTCCACATAGTTTGCGACATACATTCTGTACCAACTATGCAAATGCAGGAATGAATCCAAAGGCATTACAGTACATTATGGGACATGCTAATATAGCCATGACGCTGAACTATTACGCACATGCAACATTCGATTCTGCAATGGCAGAAATGAAACGCTTGAATAAAGAGAAGCAACAGGAGCGTCTTGTTGCTTAGTAGTACAAATGAATTTACTACTTATTTACCACTTCTGACAGCTAAGACATGAGGAAATATGCAAAGAAACGTGAAGTATCTTCCTACAGTAAAAATACTCGAAAGCACATAGAATAAGGCTTTACGAGCATTTAAGAAAATATAAAAAGATAATTAGAAATTTATACTTTGTTTCAGTATAAAAAGGATTAGCTCAACGCTAATCCTCTACCTCGTTTTTATCATGGATAAACTGCACGCCCCAGTATACAGCTTCTTCAAGATTTGAATCTTTCAGATATCCTAACTCGTTAGTAATACCTTTTCTTAATTCTTTATTTTCAATTGGGTCTCGCGAAATTCTATATAACCATCTTGTTTGAAGATTTTTTTGGACTTCTTGTTCACTATCTGATGTATTCATCATATTATTCGCAATATCAACTGATAAATTACTCATAATCTTAGCTAGTGAATATCCAGGAATTGCATTTATTACACTTGATTTAATTATTTCTTTGTAGATCTCATTCATTTGTTCTTTACTGTCTATTCGATTTCCCCAACTTTCTTTCAAACTTTATTATAGTAATGTCAACTAGTGATACCACTAGGAAATCAAGCATATCGAATCTTGTTTCAAGCTATTATTTCAAAATCCGCTTCAATTATTTCGCCTTCTCGCTTCCATGCCTCAAATTCATTTTGAAAACTTTGACGCTTAATGAGATCTTCTTCCATTTCAACAAGTCTATTATGGAGTTCAAAATAGCTAGGAAAAAATTGTCCAATGAAATCTTGAGTATTGTTAATGAAGTCAATATATTCCTTACGTTGTTTGTTTAGGCTATCAACAACTTCGTTCTTAGCTTTATTAAATTCTTTCTCTTGTTTGACTTGGCTGTAGCTATCCCACATTTCTAATCCTACACCTAACAACGAACCACAAACTACAAAGCCTTTAGAAAGTTTATCTGCAAGTTTAATTGCTCCCCAAGGTTTGAATTTGAAGGTAGGCATCAAAAAATCACGAGCTGCTAAAACTGATTTACCTGATATCTGAGCATTTTTCATAAAATTCTTACCAACTTTCATACCTTCGATTGCTAAATCTCCTACCATATTATTGTAATGCTTAACACTTACATTGAAATTTTTTTCCGCTTTTGAAATTTCATAGGAAATTTTTCCTAATTGACGTTCAAATTCATTCTGGATGGATGTTTCCAGGATAATCCCTTCATCTCCAATATTTTTCTCAAAAAACTCATCAATTGTTTTCAAATCTGTTCCTTTAACCTGAAGGATTAAATCCGTAAACAATCCGGTAATATATTCTTTCAATTCAATTCGAGCATTACTAATATTTCTTTCAGACCTATCTTGTTCTTTACGTATATCATCCATTGCATTTTTAAACATATTTATTTCCTCAACAGCTAAAGCAATATTTTTTTGCGCGATTGGCATTTGTCTTTGAATAACGTCTTTAACAATACTTTGTCTAGTAGCTAACACGAGAGCGTTTTTATCTCCAGATTCCTTAATCTTCCTAGCGGTGGCAACTTGCAAATCATTGATATGAGAAATTTGATTATATTCATCTAGTTTTGAAAGCCAATAGTCAAACCCTTCCCCAAAGGGATTAGCAGAAACAGCTACAATTGGAACAGACTGTTTATCAGTGATAATCTCAAAATCTCGTAAACGCAAACGAATATTTTCTTTTTTGATCTCAAATCGTTGTTTATACTCTTCATCATCTTCAATGTCAGCCTCTTCATCGAATCTGCTAATAACAAATACTGTCCTAGACAATAAATTTAAGTCCTTGAACAGCCAATTTAATTCATCTTTATGACTATCTTTTATTGGATTATTCGGATTCATAACGTAAAGAAGAAGGTTTGCTTCACTAATGTATTTGCGAGTGATTTCTTTATATTTCAGCTGATTAGATGTTTCTTTAAAACCAAACAATCCTGGTGTATCAACTAAATCGAAATCTTTAAGGTGATAAACTTGAACTTCATCACTAGATTCAGAAACATCAATTTTCATCGTGTTAGAATCATAATTACCTGCCCAAGCTACAACAATGGATGTTTTCCCTTCTGAAAAACCACCAACCAAAGCAACTTTTAATTTTTCTGATGTAACCTCAGCAATTCCTTTTGAAATTTTATCAATTAAACCATCATCTAATGCAACACCAAATTTTTTTCCCTCCAATACGAACGACAACAATCGTTGAAGTATCTCAACTGTTTTTGCTTGCACCTCTTTAAACTGATCAACTGTCTCCATTTCGTCTCACTTCCTCATGTATAATTTCAATTGATAACTGATTTATATCATTTTTGGCTTTTAAAAATGTATCAGACATCGTTTGAACTTGATTTACGGATTGATGTAATTCCTCTTTTATGTCCAAAATCCCTTTGATTATTTCATCTTTAACACCAGATAATTGTTCGTCTAACTGCTTGTGTATAACTTTTATGACCTTATTGATGTTTTCATTTGCAATTTTCTTTTGTTGTGCTTTATGGTAATCTTCATCGAAGATAGCGCGGACTTTTTTATACAAGCCAAATAATGTAGTTAAAGCTGAGACAGCTAAAATAACCCACCCAACTGGATTAGTAGTATTTACACCCATCATAACCAAACCAACTATGTCTCCAACTAATCCAAATACTGTTGTTCTAATATTAATATTCATTTTTATATTGATTTGTGGGTTAAAATCAAAATCAAACTTTATTGAGTTAGCATATTTATCTACAAGTTCCTCTATGTAACGCTGATAAGTAGCTACAGTTCCTGAGACTTCACTAGCAAATTCTTTTCCTCTCTGATCAATTATTTTATTTAAATTCTCTGAATACACTATCACCTCATCTTCAATCCTTTTTTTTAATTTCTTTTCAAAAACTCCATTTTCTATATTGTTATCAATATCTTCGTAGATTTTCTTTCTTACTTTGTTCTTTAATTCATTGGTAACCTTATTCCCTGCATTTAAAATATTTCTTTCGTATAACTCACCGGCATCATCTAGTTTGCTAGAAGTTAACTCAAAATTTGAATTCAAAATGCCTTCTAAATTTTCAAAGGCAAGCTGAACAACACCTATTTCTGATACTGCTCTATCTAAAGTCTTGTTTATCTTCTTGAAGTTAGATTTAACAATCTTTTTCCTAACATCATTTACAAGTTGACTTGTCATCCATTCCGCAAATATTGGTATCCGACTCAATTCAAGTACAGAGTTAATATTTCCAATTTTTTCAATAAACTTCTCTCGATCTTTAAAATATTTTCCATCATAAAAGTTCCCCAAAGCTAAAAATGCTGGATACGCTGACACAGATTGATGAGAAATATAATTTTCACCTAAAACCGTTTGTAACTCATAATCAACGATGGACAGGCTATATTCCTCTTCTTTATCAACTAACATTTTTCTTAATTGACGAGGATTCCTAGCAGGTTTGTTGAAAATAAAATATACTTCGCTATGTTTAGCTAATTGCTTAGATATTTTTTCAATAGTGCCTAAATTTTGACCATCACCTTTTTGTGGAGGATTAGGCTTTTTGCTCACATAAAATACTACATGGGCTTTTTCTACTGCCTTATCAATAGATGCCTGAACAATTTCTTCCTTACCCTCAATACCAGGCAAATCAAGAATAGCAAAGTCCTTATCCCCTACTGAAAAATAATAACTCCCAACTTCCTTTGTAAAATCTGAACGCCCATCCCCAATAATATTTCCATCACTTAATTCTTTAAGTTTTTCAACTAAATTATTTAATTGAACTTCAGTTGCATTTATTTGACTATTAATCTTCTGAATTTGTTTCAACTTTTTATTTTCTAACCTTGAAAAGTTTGCTTCTTCCTCAACTTTTTTGTTTTTAAATCTCTCTATATCCAAGTCAAGATTTGATTTAAGTTCTTTGATCGAATTTTCATAATTTTCAACAATCGAATGAATATTTAATGTATCATTTCCTAGTTTTTCAATTTGAGAATTTAAATCTTCTAACTCCGCTTGCTCATCTAAATTATGGAACCAACTTTTAATCATGTTCCACGTGCTTTTTAACATTTTGTCGATAATGACCTTATTAAGTTCATTTCGTTTAATCAATAAAGCAATCAACTCATCAAAAATTTCATTTTTATCTACGTCATATTTTTCAATGATTTCGTCATTTTCATTGATTTTCAACTTAACTTCATTCATTTCATAATCAAGATAGTTTTCCAACTCATTAATCTTAATTGAAAGGTCTATTTTTAAATCATCAATTTCACTTTCAATTGAAACTATAACCAACTTTAGATTTTCAATACACTCCTTTTTTTGAAATAATTCCTGTCGTGTACTTTCAAAGAGTTGATGTTCTTCAAATTTTCTTTCTTCTTTTAATAGAATACGTAGGCTTTCAATTAATGTTGATTTCCCAGCATTTGTTTCTCCATAAAAAGCAATTGTAAATGTATTCCATTCTGAATTTTTTTCGAGCGACTTTATATTCTCGGTTATTTCTTTTTTTATACCGCCTAACTTATTGATAGCATCACGCCTATATTTATCAATTTCACTATCCTTGCTACTTTTTGAAAGTAATAGCAACAAATTATCAATTTTATCTAAAATATTAGTATAGATAGTCTGTGGTGGATTCTTTTCCCCCATCTTTTATCCCGTCCTCCTATTATTGATATTTAAACAAATAATCATTACTTACTATTATACCAATTAAGTTCAAAATTTCTGAAAACAATCCAAAAAATAAGTGTCAATAGTTTTGCGGTAAAAATATTTTACCATTATTTCCGCTAGATTCTCGTGCCGAAATCCTCTTCTCTTATTTGACCGGTGCACTTAACAACCAGCCTCCGACTTTGGATGGCCTGCCAGAAAAACGCGTCACTAATGATGTGTCAGGCCAAGTCTATCTGCGTTAAGGCGCTGTTGACGTTCCGTCAAGTGCTATGCACCCGTTCGCGAAAGCTCACTCTCGCCTAACCGTCGGCTAAACCGACAGGCTCACAAGCTTTCGGGCTAATCCCTCAAGCTATTTCTATCTTTTCTGAAAGATCTAAAAACAACAACCACGTATCATAGATATAAATGTAATGGCATAGTGGGGGTTTTAAATATTAACCTGTATCAACCCTAAACAAGTCGAGTTGCGCTCCTTTTGCAGCCCGTTCTGATAGCTTGTTTAAAGTCTCTTCAATCAATGTATGGGGCAAGCCAAACAAAGCTGTGAGTGTCTGAATATAGCTTTCTCTTGCTTCTTTCTTGCGCTCAATAAGTGCAACCAACAGGTCTTTGACGTGCGCTATTTGAATCCCACCGTTTCTTCCTAGTTTTATTTTTAGAAAGATTTCTTGATTGACTTTTAAGACTTTTAATAGCTTGTCTAAGGTACTTTCTGGAATCCCTAACGCTTCTCGAATGGCTTTTTTTGTGGTCGTCAAATAAAGCGCAGTTTTATCGCTTTTTTCACGAAGATAAGCCAGTAAGTCTTCTTTCCATTCTGATAAATGCACACGCTGACGCTCGCTCCGTTTTTTCTTGAACTTATACCAACCTTGCCGAACGAAAAGATCTTTGCTTGTTAGGTCTTCAGAGACCCATTTTTGGCAAAGTGTAATGATGTACTCACGACTTGCTGCCTGGTATTTCTCTGAATAAGCACTACGAATGATTTTAATGACTTCTTTTTCTTCTAAGGGTTGTTCTAAGCGTTCGTTAAACTCAAACAAATTGTATTCGCAAGTCTCAATGGCATAACCTGAACTAAAGTACGCTAAAGCAAGAGTAAATAGGACGTTATTTCGTCCGATTAAGCCCTTTTTTCCTTCAAATTTCGTTTCATGTAATAAAAGATTGAACCAGGGTTCGTCGACTTGTCTTTTTCCTTGGGTACCGCTTAAAACAGTCAAGTTCGAACGGTTGAAGCCTTTATTATCCGATTGTTTGAAAGACCATTCTTGCCATTCTTTGAAAGAATAGCAGTAGTTGGGTTCAAAAAATTCGATATTGTCTGTTCTGGGCATGCGAGCAATCCCAAAGTGGTTGCAAGTTAGATCGACTGGCAAAGATTGTCCAAAATATTCTCGAAGATTTTGCGAAATGATTTTGGCTGCTTTGACAGCTTTGAATGCTGTTTTTGAAGTCACAAAGACAGGCGTTTTTAAGACAAAATACGCTTGATAGCCTTTAGCTGTTTTAAGAATCATTGTTGGCATAAAACCTAAATCAATCGCTATTGTTAAAATATCACTTGTGGAGATCGTTTCTTTAGCAGTATGAATATCAAAATCAATAAAGAACGTGTTAATTTGTTTTAGATTATTTTCAGAATGTCCTTTGGTGTAAGATCTATTTTTATCAGTATAGGTTCCATAACGGAAAACATTCGGTGTCCAGTGCGTAAAAGTACCTTGATTTTCTTGAATCGCTTCTTCGGAAGTTAGCACAACACCCCGTCCAGCAATCATGTTGTCTTTGGAACGGTACGCAAAAATCGCCCCTTTATTGCCTTCTGGCTGAGTGTTAAGGGGTTTTAAATGGCTATTTTTGAATTTATAGGTACGCAAACCGCCCTGTAGTAAAAGTTGATATAAGCTGTCTAACTGAATATTTTCCATTAGGGTACTCCTTTCCAATAAAAAAAGAACACAAGCCATCTGTTGATGTGTCATGTGTTCTCTCTTTAGAAAAGGTTAAATCTGTCTGATTACCAATTCATTATCTTGAGTTACTCGTCTAATTATGCTATTATCAGTCTAGTGTTGAGGAAACGAGCGCCAACTCGCTTCACTCAATCTAACTAAATAAATTAAAGGTGTTAACCCACCGCATAATTTTTATGAGACGAGAGTGAACACATACTGTGGGTATGTGATTCAGAAAGATAAGCAGCTTCCAACTACTTATTTTTCCGTCTCTCTTTTTTTTATTTAATTTTTTTATTTTATGTAGGTGTTAAGCATTGTATTTGTTTTCTCAGTAAGACCATACCAAATTAATCAATCTGGCGCAACTTATTTTTTATCTAGTTATCATATTATCATATTTATCTTTATATCTTTATATCTATAATCATATTATCAAATTTACTAATATGATTATAGATATATTTATCTTTTTTTTATAATAGTAATTATTCTAATTATTCCTTGATATAACTGTGTTTTTTCTGTATGATGCATTCGATAAAGTATCATATATATCTTTTTATCTTTTTATCTTTTTAGCTTTATCTATTTATCGCAATATGATAATATACCTTTAGATATATAGATATATTTTAATTGGAGGTATTATTATGGCTATTACGATTACTGTAGGTAACTATAAGGGTGGCGTAGGCAAAACAAAAAATAATATTTTAAATGCATACGAGTTCGCAAAAAAAGGGTTCAAGACATTAGTAGTTGATCTCGATCCGCAAGCAAATGCAACCACTGTCTTACTGCGCACAAAAAAATTGCATAGTAAAGAGGTGTTTAGTTTTGATAAATCTCTAATGGCTGCTATTAAAGAAGGCGATATTACTAATATTGAAACTGAGATTATGCCAAACTTGTCTCTTTTACCTAGTTATATAGATTTTGCAAATTATACTACCTTTTTAGACTTAAAGTTTGGTTTAGTAGCAGAAGAGGATCCTGCTTTTAACGAAATCACGAAACGTAAAATCAGCTATTTCAGCGAGCTTATTGAACCTCTAAAAGAAAAATATGATTATATTTTCATTGATGTTCCGCCAACTAAATCATATATTACTGATAGCGCCGTTTTAGCTTCTGATTACGTTCTCATTGTCTTACAAACACAAGAACTATCTTTAGATGGGGCCATTGAGTATCTCGGAGATTTACAAAAGTTAGCTAATATTTATGATGGAAATTTTGAAATTGTAGGAGTTTTACCTGTATTGATGGACGGGAATGCTAGCCTTGATAATTTTGTTCTTAAAAATGCCACTTCAATATTTGGTAAAGAAAATATCTTTAAACTAAAAATTCCTAATATGGCTAGGTTAAAGAGATTTGATAATACAGGAATTACCGAATACGATAGACATGATAAACGCGTAATAGATTTGTATAGTTTAGTTGCTGATGAATTATTAGAAAGAATCCATTACTTTGAAGGAGGAGAGTAGTATGACTAATACGAATAACAAAAGACCTGTTGGACTTATTCAAAATACAAAACTAGCACCTACACAATCTGCTGAAAATTCTCAAACAATAGTAAAAAGAGCACCTAAAAAATCAACAGTTACAAAAAATCAAGATTCCAATATTAAAGTGTCTCGACAAACTAAAAATCAAATTGATATATTGATGAAACTTACTGATAATAAGTTTGCTTATGAAATGATTGAAACCCTTATAGATAATTATGTCGAAAAGGAGTTAGATCCAGATGAAAGAAGGGCATTTAAAACTTTGTCAAGTTTATAAAATATGATAAAAGATAAATATATCTATTTATCTTTTATCATATTTTTCAGGATAGGGTTCTATTAATTACTGATTCTTTACATGAATTCTGGGTAAACTGGAGCTATGGAAACAAAAGTCCAATTCGATATTTATGATAATATGATAAAAGCTATATTATCATATTATTATTTAGGAAATTAGCAATCTCGATTAGTAACCACCATAATTGGTGAAGGGAGCTTTTTATTAACCTTTTTCCGATATATTTGGTAAAAAGGGAACGACAGAAATTATAGCAGTCGAATAGTAATCATTAGAAAGTGGAAATAGTAGAGAAAATGCTTAGTTTTGTCCGTTAGGATGGGGGGGGGATTGGGTGCGAAAGCAATTCAATCATATAAGGAATAAGGTGATTTTTTTTATTGAAGTAGTCCTATGAATAAAGAGAATAGCGGTGTTTAACGTGGCTCTCCTGTCAAGGACAATTTAAAAGAAAAACCTCCTTACAGCCGATAGGCCTCGTCATCGATTCGATGACGAGGCCTAATTTTGGTTTTTCTGATGGTCTTTAAAAGAAAAGCTTAATTTCGTTGTTCTCTTTCTTTTAAAGGGTTCAAAGTAACTGATTGATGGTGTTGCATTCCCTTGAACCCGCGCTTTTTACACTAAGAATAAAGTGTTGCTTCAACGTCCAGATGTATACAAACGTCTTCTTTTTATGTTAGGAACGCGATTCATTAATTGCTCATTTTCTTTTTTGAGTTGATCAATTAATTCTTCTTGGTCTTTAATAACTTTTTCCATTTGAACTTGCGTTAATCTAAATAATTCTTCTTTCTTAGAGCTTTCTTCTTTAATGTCTTGATATAAATTTATTAATTTTTCTTCTTGGTTTTCTTTTTCTTTAATATATTTTGTCTGCAAATTAAAAATTTTAGTTTGCAGTTGTTTCAATTGTTTATTTTGCTCTTTTAACAGTTCTTGGTTCTTATCAATGATGGTTTGTTGTTTCGCTAAACTTTCTTGATACAATTCACTTTCTTTACGAAGTTTTTCATTGTGCTGACTTTTTAGTTTAGTAATCATCGTTTCATAACTTTGTTTAACATCTGATAGTTTCTCTCGTTGTTTTTGTCTCGGTGTTTTTTGATTGTATGAGTTAGGGCGTGTTGCTAGTAGTTCAATCTCTTCTGCAGTAAATGTTAAATCACTATAATCGATATTATGATCAGCAACTCTATTATACAACGTTTGACGAGTGATTTTTAACTCTCTTGCTAGTTCTGCCATCGATTGATATTTCACTTTTCCAGCCATTAGAATCCCCCTTCTTTCTAACTAATTGTGTAAATATATTATATTATAATTTGTAAAATTTTACAAATATTTACGTAATTATTTGTCTAATCATACACTTATTTACGTAAATAAGTGTATGATTAGACATTTTATAAAATATTCTATTTTACACTTTTAATGATATACAACCGCTATTTTTCATTCATTTATTATAAGAGACCATTTTATAAAATAATTATAGATGAACATGGATTCTCGGAAGGGGGTGCTGTATATGTTAAAACAACTCCTCACATTGATCATTGCCCCACTTTTTGTGAGCTTAGTCATTGAAAGCAAGTTACTTACTGATCCACAACGCTGGCCGTCGCAACTGGTGTAAAAAAAGTCCAACCTACTCGCAATAGGTTGGACTTTTTTGCTGTACCTGCTCGAACTCTTCACATTTCGCACGTTCATTCTAGCATGATTTTGGTTTAAATCGTAATTTGAGTTTTTCTTGTAATAGCTCCGTTTCAAATATTCGATTCATTCCCTTCTAGTTCAAACTCTCTTAACGGTTCATCAAGTAGGTTCTCGTAGTGCGTGGTTTCTAATAAATACAATGTGTCGTAAATAATTTGTTGCTCTTGTTTCAGGGTTTGAGGATTAGCTGTGGCAACAATCTGCATGATGTTTTCGTACATATCTTCAGCGTTATCATCGTGGAAATAAGTAGCCATTTCTAATTTTTCTAATCGTTGCAATAATTTTAGATATTTCATAATTGTTTGCTCCTTCCTTTGAAGTCACAGGCTCTTTTTGAGCCTGTGCTTCGTTTTTCTTCTTACAACTTTCCTTCTTCTCTAAAACTGTAATAACTATTGCTAGTAACAACGAGATGGTCGAGTAATTCAATTCCTAATAGTTCACCAGCTTGCTTAATTTTTTCGGTAAATAAACAATCATTTTGACTGGGCTGATGACTACCACTTGGGTGGTTATGAGCGATAAAAATTCGAGTTGCATTGCTGAGTATAGCTCTTTGAAAAATATCTCTTGGGTGGGCGATACTTTGATTTATCGTGCCTCTATGAACCACGGATAAGCTATTCACTTCGTTTTTAGTATTCAGGCATAATAACATCAAAACTTCTTGTGTTTCGTTGCCAATTTCATCCATTAACCACTGTGCAATACCAAAACTAGAGGTGATTTTTTGCATTTCTAAGGTTGATTCACAGACAATTTGTTTGAGACGGACAATTTCTACTACTTTTTCATAATTAACTGGCATAATGTTTACCTTCTTTCTTTTTTGATTTTCTGACAAACCATTTTTTTAGGGGTTGAGAGAAGTGAAGCTGGAATCTTTTGATTTTTGTTTAGTTGTCAATGAACGAGTGGCAGTTTTTTTCTTCTTCTTTTTTTTATTTGCCATTTTTCCAGTGCGTTGTCGATCGTTTGCTGTGGTTGTCTTTTAGCGTAGACACAAAAAAACACAAGGGCGAACGTAGAGAGTTCATATACCCTTGTGTTTTTGACTGGCTATGCTATAACCACTTTCAGCAGACGTTAGACACGTGCAAAATGGGTTGTTCTTTAAAAAGAGAAGTAGAAAAGGACACTCATTCATGTTCTGATAACTAAATGCTCTTGATTGCAATTTTTTGATCTTTTTTTCATATTTATTTTTGAAAGAGGGGATTAGTCTTGTAATTTTGTATTTGAAGTACGTGGGGGAGTTGAAGAGGATGTAGGAGATAAACGAACAGCAGAAATAGTTACTAGTAATTATAAAGATTGATTATGACGAAATTCGACATGTGGAATTTTCGAATGAATTGAAAGACCAAATATGGAACGGTTTAAGGTGTAGACAAGTAAAAACAGAGTGGGATTCAATGATACCTGAATTCCGCTCTGTCATTTGTTTTCATCTTTTATATATATTGTTTTAACCATTCTGGAAGATCGTCATCGTCAACATCCCAACGCTCTTTCTCCTCTTCACTTTCATGCCAACTATTTTCATTACCGTCAAAAAATTTCTGTCTATTGCATTTGTACTTAACTACTTCATTCCCTTCTAATCGATATTCATTCCAATAATAGTTGTTCTTACCATAACCTTCCCATTCATTCGTTTCATAAATTAGTGACATAATCTAATCTCCTTGTTTTTATTGATAGCGCTAACAAACCTATGTATAATAATCATTTTAAAGCAAATTAAACCTGTTGACTATAAAAACTGATTTCAATTAAAGTATTTTCCACAAAATATAAAAGAAGAGGATATAACTTCACCTATTAAGTTGGTAGGAAAAAGGTCAAAGATAGATCGATTCTAAGTGACTTTAATGGACAACTACCTATAAAACCATTTTAAAAAAGCTTAGGATGCTTGTGTGCGCATGAAAAATCTAAATGAAACAAAAAACAATCTTATATTGCAAGTTACTAACTAGTATTGCATTAAAATTTTATCAACCATTTTAATTTCTAACACAACTACCCCTTTCTTTACATTTAGCTATGGTATATATACCATAGCTATGCGTTTAATAATTTTTTTATAGACGATTATTAAAATCATTGGTGAATCTTAATTCTTAAGTTTCCTTTTTGATTTTTAACCATCGTTTTTCTCCAATTTATCTAAGTATCGATAAATCGTTGTTCGAGAGACATTCTATTGTGCCACAACTATTTTGATAGTGGTTACATTACATATTAAATTCCCTTGGCATGTTCACCGTTCTCACTTAGCTCGTAGTCTTTTTTTATTCGATAAACGGTCTGCCTAGTAATCCCATATTCTTTTGCAATTTTCGAGATGGCAACGTCATTTTTTAAATCTTCAACAATACTTCGATAAACAGCTCTTTTCTGAGGGTCTTTTGCAGTTGGGCTATATAATTTAGGACGCCCTTTATAGACTCCCTTCTGTTTCGCTAGCTCAATACCTTGAGCTTGTCGTCTTTTGGACTCAGTTCGTTCTTGTTCAGAAATCATGGCTAAGATTTGAACTATCAAATCTTTGATAAATCGATCAAGAAGTGGATTCCCAATTGCTTCAGCCATGATGGGTAAACTGGTAATAACTAGTTTTACGTTTTTTTGTTTTAAAAAATTGACTGTTTGAATGACTTCATCATAATTTCGGCCCAATCGATCAATGGCTTCTACCATGAATATATCTTCTTCTCGGATAAAATTTAAGGCTTCCTGAAAAATTGGTCGTTGTTCAATCGTAGCACCAGATTGTTTTTCAATAAAAAATTTTTCAGCACCAAATTTTTTTAACGTATCAATTTGTCGATCCAGATTTTGTTCGACAGTTGAAACTCTCGCGTATGCAACTTTCAAATTCTCCCCTTCTTCCACTTTATTATTATACATCCTAATCATACAGTCCAAACACAGTGTTTTCAAGACTTAATCGTTGTCTATTTAGACCTTACCCTAAATAGACAATGAAACTACAAAAAAGAACTTGGCTAGGATATGACGATTTTCTGGACAGCTTCCTTCTTGTACTCTCTTCAAAATGTATACACTTGATTCAATGTAATTACATTATGTAAAATGAATACAAAAAAAGGAATGATAGGGTATGACAAAAAGAACGACTAAAGCGGTAGAATAACCAAAACAACCTGTTTTGGAAAAAAAGTTTTATCCAAGTATTTATGACAAGGCAGCGAGTTTGCTTATTAATATAGTAAAGAAAAACCCTTTTGCTAATGCAAACAAACGAACTGGTTTTATGTCTGCCCACGTTTTCCTAAAAATAAATGGATACGAATTAAATGCGGATCAAGAATCCAGTGAACAATTAACTGTTAAGGTCGAAACGTTCATCGGAAATTTCGAGGTCTTAAAACCAGAAGTGACTCATTTCTTTGAAAAATACTTCAATCTACAAGAATAATGTTCTCTCACGACGACTCTGAGGCAATTTCAGATGAATAGATGGATAACTCTCCACGAAAGTGGTTCAAAACCGGCTATTTTTATACAATTTCCTGTGTCTATTCCAATAGGAAAACCCTAGGAGAAAATCACTCCTCGGGTTTTCCTGAGATAGAATTCTATTGATGACTAACTCGTCACATAAGTCATGGATAACACTAATCGTTCTTTTAATACTCTT
Organism: Enterococcus lemanii; assembly: GCF_016909125.1. Classification (GTDB taxonomy): domain Bacteria; phylum Bacillota; class Bacilli; order Lactobacillales; family Enterococcaceae; genus Enterococcus_I; species Enterococcus_I lemanii. The sequence goes on from NZ_JAFBFD010000012.1 coordinate 29,045, forward strand.
TAACCCTCTCACGTACCATTTATATTATATGAATAACGATAAAATGAAGCTATAGAAATAAAAGTGCAATTCGGTATTTATGATAATATGATAAAAGCTATATTATCATATTATTGTTGAGGAAATTAGCAATTTCGATTAGGAACGACAGCAGCTATAGCAGTCGAGTAGAATTCCTTAGAAAGTGAATGTAGTAGAGAAGAGGTCTAGTCATTGAACTAGTTTCTCATTGGTTGGATCAGAAAGACGACGATTAAAAGCAAGTTGCTTGCCAACTCACACGTTAGCCGTCGCAACTAACGAAAAAAAGAGACGTACCTATTCGCATTAGGTACGTCTCTTTTACTATCTTACAATAACTTATCACGTTTCGCACGTTCATTCTAGCATGATTTTAAAATGAAGCCAAGTAACTTACAAATGTTAAAAATCAGATTATCTTTATCGTAATTATGATATCATTATTCATATAAAATGAAATTTAGGAGGAAAAATCTATGCCACATTTTGATTTTCGCCCAGCAGTTATGGGAACAAGATTTTACAGATATGGCCGAGGGATGTCTGGCGATAACCACATTACAAAAATTGAATTTGATAGCTCAGATGATGTTTTTGAATTAGGATTTGAACTCACTTTAGGTGGATTAAGCTATTTAAAGTATCCTGATGATTACATGGATATTATAGGGAAAGACTCGTTCAATCACCAAGGGTATCAACCTTTCTATGTAAATTTTATTTTTTTTATTCAAGAAGGGATGAAAGTTAATACACTAATCAATCACCATTCAATATATGTTAGTGAAGAAATGTTAAAAGAAGATTCCGTGAATATTATGTATACTGTCACGAAATTTAGAAAAGATTTAGAGCAAGAATTTGGGTATTCCTCAGATTTCACCCAAAGTATGTATCATCTAAACGTTATTATTAGTGATGAAGAAATTAAATTAGATAAAAATAACGATTCAGAGATAAGTGATTTTATTTTCAATAACTACAATACTATTTTCAAAACTAAAATTCCTTATATCGCAGAAAGGAATACTAAGAATGAATAAAAAAACATTTAAAGCAGAAGAAAAAATTTCAACACCTTTTTCATTTTCTGGCAACGAACTTGATTATTTAGTTTCAAAAGATGCGTTTAAGGAGTACAAATCCAGTGTTAATCATCGTTTGAGTATTCTTGAAGCATCTGAAAAAAATCGAGAAACTCAGCTAAAATTGTTTTTTGAAGAAAAAATTGAAAGTTACAATCAAAAAAGCTCAGTTGCAAAGATGAATAAAAATATAAAAATGGTAGTTACGTTTTTGGCATGGCTAATAACAACTATAATAAGTCTGTTTGCACTATTCAAATAACCAATGAAACTAGAAACACTTAATTTATGTGGAATGCTAACTAACATGTGTATATGATCTCTACATGAATTCGCTTCTATAATTTCGATTCCTTTCCTTTCACATAATTCTCTTAGTATTTCTCCAATACTTTATTTGTATTTACCATAAATGATTTGTCATCTGTATTTAGGTGCAAACACAATGTGATAAACTTTGATTGTCCTTTTTCATAAGGAACCTCCTATTTGATTGATAGTTTGTGGTCGGGAAACCAAATCTATTTTATAGGTGGTTTTTTTATACCACGCTAGAAGCTTTTTTGGAACCACCCGCACAGCAGCTGGTTTTCAATGCAGACAAAAAAGAGTGTCCAGAAATAAGTGATTTTCTGGACAGGTTTGTTAAATACCTTTTAAAGTATTACCGTTTACAGTAAAATCAAATTCTTAGGTATTGATGAACAGGAGAGATGTAAGTCTAGTGAATAAAAATATATTAAATCAAGACAGTATAGAGAAAAAAAGTTTGAATTTTATAAAAAATAATTTACGTAAAGAAGATTGTTTTGGATTAACAGACAAACAATTTATTCAACTAAGAAGATGGCTGGAGCAAGCTAAATTGAATACGTATAGCACCAAATTTCCAGATTTTTCATTTGACAATAGCTTTATAGAACATTTTGAAATCCCCTTCTCATCTAAAGATAAAAAGGGGACTCGGCAATTGCATTATTACAAAATTCTAATAGTATTTAAATTCAAAACAAAGAAGGTTCACATATGATTACTGAAATTACTCGTAAGGAAATAATGGATATTCTAAGTGAAGGTTATAGGACGAGGGATTTTTTATACTTTGGTTCTTTAGATGAAGCTCGTTTTTTTAGTAGGATTTATAAACTAAAAGAACTTCCTTCTACTGATGGTCGATTCGCTTGTGCTGATCGAGATATTCACCAGCATCTAGTGATGAATGACGACTGGGAATGGGATTGGTTTTATTACTTCTATAGTGATAATTTTGATTTAGTGTCAAGTGATGAGAAATTTTTATTGTTTTTAGCAGAAATTTCCCATCCCTTGGTTCGTGGGAGTATGAATTCACTATCAAAAGAATATCTTGGAAAGATTAATTATCTTTTAAAATTTGATGGATATCAACTCGTTCCAACGAATAGTATATCTGGTCGAGCTATTTATGGATGGATAAAAATCCAAAAAGATCACTCACTTATAAACAGTCTTGAAAAAGTAAAAGAAAATTTCAATTCAGAGTATATTGATAATCAAATACAAATAATGATAACTATGGCTGATGAACATCCAAATATTGCTATTGGGAAGTCAAAAGAGCTGATCGAGTCGTGTGCAAAAACCATATTGAAAGATCAAAAAATTGAATTCGACCCCCATATGGATTTGGGTGCACTTGTAAAAAAACTTATCAATCATTAAATATTCACTCTAGTTCATTGGATAAAGAAAATAAATACTATTCAACAGCAATTAAAATTTTAGGTAATTTATCTGCTATTACTCAAAATATGGCGGAACTTAGAAATAATTACGGAGATGGGCATGGAAAAGATGGTTTTTTTCAAAACTTACCGCCTCGTTACGCCCATCTTGCAATTGGATCTGCAACGACAGTGGTACGTTTTATATGGGATTCTTACAATAATATTAAAGAAAGCACCCCACTATCTTAGGTTAGATGTCGTATAATTTAAGCAATAGTGTTTGATACCGTGTCACTTTTAAATTGTTAAAAATAGACGTGTCCCTTGGTCATTTGAGGGACTATTTTTATAATTAAACAGGGATTTTGTTTTATTTTTAGTTTTAATCTATACAGTATTTTATTGATGCATTACACTAGTTTTAAGAAGATTTGTATATAATTTAAGGAGAACAATTACTCATGGAGAAAAATAAAGTAGTAGACATTAATAGTTTTGACAATTTGATAATACAAATTAATCAAACTGCTGGTGGCGTTCAGCGTGAAAGAGGAACATTATTTGAAAAATTAGTATTAGCTTATTTAAAAAATGAACCAACTTATAAGCGATTATACAAAAATGTTTGGACGTTAAATACAGTACCAGAAGAATTTAATATTCCTAAGAAAGATACAGGCGTAGATTTAGTTGCGCAACAATTTAATGGTGACTTAGTCGCTGTACAAGCAAAGTTTTATCAACATAAAATCGGAAAAGATGAAATTAATTCTTTTGTTGCTGAATTAGGAAAAAATTATTACCAACGAGGGTTAATTGTTTCTACCGTGGACGATTGGAGTGCAAATGCTCAAGAAACAATCGAACACAATCAAAAGGGTATTGAGTTAATTGGATTATCAGATTTACGTAACTCTCAAATTGATTGGACAAAGTTTAGCTTTGAAAGACCAGAAATCATTTCAATCAAATCACCTAAAAAGCTTCGTCCTTATCAAGAAGTAGCCTTAGAGCGTGCAGTGGAGCATTTTAAAGAAAATGACCGTGGACAGATGATAATGGCTCCAGGGACAGGAAAAACGTTTACTAGTTTAAAAATAGCAGAAGCTCTTTCTAAAAAACAAAGTAGACAATTTAAAGTGCTCTACCTTGTACCAAGTATTCAATTATTAACTCAAACCCTTAGAGGTTGGAATAACGATACTGAATTAAATATGGCAAGTATGGCAGTTACATCAGATCGTGATGCTTCAAGAGGGAGTGACGGTACAGAAGATATTAAGGCAAGCGATATTGGCTATCCAGCCACTACTTCGACAGAACAGTTGCTGAAGAATTGGAAAGAAGTAGAACAATCTCAAAAAGATTCAGATATTCTTGTTGTATTTAGTACCTATCAAAGTATAGAAGTTATTGGAAATGCACAAAAAGAGGGTTTTCCTGAATTTGATTTAATTATTTCTGATGAAGCGCATCGAACAACAGGTGCTCATGAAGCAAGTCAAGAAGCCAGTACATTTACAAAAGTCCATAGTAATACGAATATTCAAGGAAGAAAAAGAATCTATCAAACAGCTACACCTAAAATTTATGGTGAGAGTGCAAAAAAAAGTGCCAAGGATAAAAGTATTTTACTTTCTTCAATGGACGATGCGGGTAAATTTGGGGAAGTATTTTATCGTATCGGATTTGGACAAGCGGTTTCTCATGGCATTTTGACAGATTATAAAGTAATGGTTTTAGCAGTAGATGAATCGGCAATTCAAAAAGATATGCAAAAATCATTATCTGATCCTGAAAATGGGTTAAATATCGATGATGTTGGACGAATTGTAGGGATTTGGAATGGCATGATGCGACGAAATGGCTATAAAAATCCGATTAAAAATAGTCCTTATGACGGCGCACCCCTAGAACGTGCAATTGCTTTTACAAGAACAATTGCTGATTCAAAAAAAGTAACACAACAGTTTGAAGAAGTGGTTAATGAATACTTAGGGTCAGAATTGGAAGAAGAATCGATTCAATTATCTATGAGACACGCAGATGGAACAATGAATGCCTTACAAAAAGGGGAAGTTTTAGATTGGTTAGCAGATTCAAACAAACCAGAAGATGAAGCAAGAATTGTATCAAACGTAAGATTTTTAACAGAGGGCATCGATGTTCCAACATTAGATGCAGTTATCTTTTTAGCTGCTAAGAAGTCACAAGTGGATATTGTTCAAGCAGTTGGACGTATTATGAGAAAATCCGAAGGCAAGGATTACGGTTATATTATTCTACCAATTGTTATTCCTTCTGGAGAAACTCCTGAATCAATTTTAGACAACAATAAAAATTACGAAGTGGTTTGGCAAGTCATTAATGCTTTACGTTCTGTAGATGAACGTTTTGAAGCAATGGTGGATAAAATAAATATTGCGAAACCTAAGCAGTTAAAGGTTATTGGTATAGGCGGGGCACCAGCTAAGGGGAATGACTTGATCAATGAAGATTCTGATAATATATATCAAACAAAACTAGACCTTGAGTGGGATAAATTTGAGGGTGCTATTTATGGTAAAATCGTTCAAAAAGTTGGAGATCGTAAATACCTAGAAAATTGGTCGGCAGATGTGGCTAAAATTGCTCAACGTCAAATTAGTTGGATTAATAATAAATTAAAAGATAAAAAAGATCCAATTACGATTGAATTCAAAAAATTTGTCTCTTCATTGCAGCACAATATTAATGAGAGTATTGATGAAAATCAAGCTGCGGAAATGCTATCACAGCATTTGATTACTAAACCAGTGTTTGAAGCGCTATTTGATGAGTACAGTTTTGTTAATAACAATCCCGTATCAACAGCTATGGAAAATATCGTTAAAGAATTAGAAAAAGTAGGGTTTGCAAAAGAACAAGAAAATTTAGAACCTTTATACGAGTCAGTTAAAATGCGTGCTGAAGGTGTTGAAAAATCAGAAGATAAACAAAAAATTATTATTACGTTGTATGATAAATTTTTTAGCACAGCATTCAAATCAACAACAGAACGGTTAGGAATCGTCTTTACGCCTATTGAAGTTGTGGACTTCATTGTTAAATCAGTCGATGATGTATTAAAGAAGCATTTTGGAAAATCATTAGCCAGTGAAGGCGTTCATATCTTAGATCCGTTTACAGGAACAGGAACGTTTATCGTTCGCACATTGACTTATTTAAAGGAACAAATGGACAACGGGGAAGTTACGTTAGCAGATATTACACGTAAATTTACCCAAGAATTGCATGCTAATGAGATTGTTCTATTAAGTTACTACATTGCCGCTATAAATATAGAATCAACCTTTGATGAAATGACTGGTAAAGAACAGGGTTATACTCCATTTGAAGGAATTGTACTCACCGATACTTTTGAAAGTACAGAAATTGAAGATACATTGGACGATACTTATTTCGGCACTAACGATGAACGTCTAAAACGACAAAAGGAAGTTCCGATTACAGCTATTGTAGGAAATCCGCCATATTCAATTGGACAAAATAATGCTAATGATGATAACGGAAACATTCATTATCCTAGTTTAGAAAAAGATATTGCTGAAACATATGGAAAATTTACTTCAGCAACAGCAAAAAATGCCTTATACGATAGTTATATTAAAGCTTTTAGATGGTCAACGAATAGAATTAAATCCAACGGGATAATAGCTTTTGTAACAAACGGATCATTTATTGACAGCAATGCAACAAGTGGATTACGTAAATGCTGGTTTGAAGAATTTAATCATATTTATATTTTAAATTTACGAGGTGATGCACGTACACAGGGAGAACAACGTAGAAAAGAAGCTGGAAATATATTTGACTCTGGTAGCAGAACTCCGATTGCTATTTCTATATTGGTGAAAGATGAAAGTGAAAATCATGAAATTCATTATCACGATATTGGGGACTATCTAAGTCGGGATCAAAAATTAGAAATACTCCAAAATAGTAATTCTATTATCAATATTGACTGGAAATCCATTATTCCAGATAAGAATAACGATTGGATTAATCAACGTGATGAAATATATGATACTTTCCTTCCACTTTACTCAAAAGAAGGAAAACGTATATTTAATGATCATAGTATCGGGGCGCAAACAGCTAGAGATTTTTGGACATATGCCTTTTCTGAAAAAGAAGTATCAAAAAAAGTATCTAAGCTTATTTCCAATTATAATAGTGAAATTTCACGTTTATCTAGTATTAAAGATATAGATGAAAGACTAAAAAAGTTGAACACGGATGATTCTTATATTAAGTGGACAAGAGGATTAAAAAATAATTTTAAGCGAGAAAAAGAATTGGTGTATTCTGAACAAAATATTATTTTAAGTGAATATAGACCATTTACAAAAAAATGGCTTTATTACAGTGGTGATGTTGTTGAGTATCCAGCAAAGTTTAAAAATAGCTTTGGAGAAAATAATTTAATTATTTTTACAACAGGTACAGGTATTAGTAGAAACTTCTCAGCAATTATAGTTAATAATATACCAAATTATCACTTGATGGATACGGGACAAGCATATTTACGTTATGATAATTCACAAAACCATACTTTACTTGATAATAATTCAAACATCGAAAATAATGTATTAAATATTTTTGGATTAACAGAAGATAATATATTTTTTTACGTTTATGGAGTCTTAAACTCATCAGAATATAAAATAAAATATGCAAATGACTTGAAGAAATCAAGTCCTCGTATACCATTATTGAAAAATAAAGAAAAATATGTTGAGATTGGAAATAAGTTGGCAAATTTGCATTTAAATTATGAGAACCAACCGAGTTGGAATGGCGTTGAGGTTGTGATTAGCAATTCAACTCCTAATTACAAGGTAACAAAAATGAAACACCCTAAAAAAGGAGTATTAGATACTATCATTTACAATGAGCATATTACAATTAAAAATATTCCAGAAAAAGCTTATGAGTATATTGTTAATGGTCGTCCAGCAATTGAATGGATTATTGATCAATATCAAATAAAAACAGATAAAAAATCAGGCATTACAGATGACCCAAATGAATTTAGTGATGATCCTAAGTATATTTTAAATCTATTGCTTTCCATCATTACTGTTAGTATGAAAACATTGGAGTTAATTGATGAGTTGCCAGAGTTTGAAGTTGTAGAAGCTTAAAAAGGGCCCGGTTAATTGGGCTGATTAAGGCAATACTAGACCAGATATAGAAACAAGTACAAATAGACACTTGTTTAAATTTTTTGTAAAGGAGTGAATATTATGAGTTTTAATACTGAAACTAGAACTATACTAGATTTATTTCAACGCCCTTGTAGATATATTATCCCAAGATATCAAAGAAATTACGTTTGGAAAGAAACAAATTGGAGTGAGCTAATAACAGATATTAAATTTACGATAAGTGCATCAGGTAATATGTCCTGGTCTCATTTTTTAGGAACAATCGTTTTGAGTAATTATACACCACGGAGAGAAAATGAGACTATTCGTGGAATAACAGATTATGAAATTATCGATGGTCAGCAGCGTTTAACCACTATATATTTTGTTTTTATTGCTATATATAGACGTCTTTTATTAATAGATACACCTGAATCGAATAATAGAGCTACCTATATATATGATACATTTATCACTTCTTTATCAGCTAATTCAGAAAAAAATCTTGTTATTACTAATGATGATTTTAAAGATGACATAGAAAGAATTGTAGAAACAGCTAAGGAAAAAAGTATGCCTGATAAAAACAATCATTTTTATAATATGTATAATTATTTCTGTGTACATTTCCACAACCTTTCTTTTTCAGAAGTAGATACCTTTTTAAATAAGTTATTGGATATAAACATTGTAGAGATAGTCTCTGATCAGGAAGAAGAAATATATAATATTTTTGAAGTTTTAAATGCAAGAGGACAAAAATTAAAACAAATTGAATTATTGAAAAATCATGTTATGAAGTACGTTCAACCAAGAGAGGATTCCTTTATAGATGCTGCTAGAGATAAATGGAATGAAATAGTAAGAAATAGCAATAAATTACCAGATGTAGATAATTTAATAAATCACTTCTCAAAATGTTATATAAAAAAGAATGCCGAAAATGCGAATTCTGTATATCGATTAATTAAAGAAGAAATAAATATATCTGATTTAGGGACTTTATTAACTGATTTACATCAGTTTTCAATAGTTTATCAATCAATTACGGATAAAGATACAACAGATGATGTAATTGAATATTTTAATATAAAAAGAAATCAGCAAATACGGTCTTTATTAACATCAATTTCAATTTTAGAAAATCGAAATATAATTAATTCTGATGAAAAAAGAACAGCTTTTGTGAATATTCGTAATTTCTTTTTTATATTTAATGCTATGCAAAAAACTAGCAATAGGACAGATGATATTGTCAGTAATACTTCTTTTAATATCTATCACTGTCAGGAATCAACTCATTTTAAATTTATAATATCAGATTTTTTTCATAAAATTTCCTCACACATTAGCGAAGAAGAATTTAGAAATTCTTTTTATAATAATCAATCATTTAAATATTCAAACAAAGATCGTACGCTTAAAAGAAATTCTAGATTAGTAAAATATACACTTCAAAAATATTGTGAATCTATACAAACAGATACTATGCTAGATAGTAGACATCTGACCATTGAGCATTTACTTAATGATAATGGATATACAGATAATGCAAATTTGTATAATTTAACATTGACTACCGAATCTATTAATAGCGAAGAATTAGAAGATAAGTGTATTACAGAAAAAATTAGTATATTAGGTGCGAGATCATCTATTTTAGTCAATAGAAATTTATCTATTTATATGCACAATGAAACATTTGATCAAGATAAAAGAAAAGAAGATATGTTACATGAAATGTACAATAATATTTTTGAATTTGACCCTGAAATATTCCATATAACTAAAGAGGATATTGAGGACTTCAATAAACAGAAATCGATAGTACGGGAAAATGAGACTTTGAATAAGTTGCTTAATCAGTTGGGGAAGAATTTTTTACCACGGTTAAATGCAGATCCCAAATTGAATGAATCTTTGATGATGTATAGAGCTTTAACTGAAAGTGATGAGGCATGAATTTAACTAAACTTTATCAATGATTTTATTCGTAAAACAATATATGATATATCAAATACATTTACTAAACGTTTTAAATGTAACTAAAAAAGTTCACAGTCATTAGAACATATTTAATGAGAATGCATTACCTAACTTAATTAAATATAGGTTGAGGAAATTGAGTTCTAGAATGAAGTATTTCATTCTAGGGCTCGATTTTTGTTCTTAAAAAATTTCGATATTAAAAATAAGCTTAGTCATGTACCAAAATACTGTAACCATAAAGAAAGTTACCCTTTATTAGCCATCTTCTTCAACATGGCCCTTTTTCATCAATAAAAGCTATCCCCATCTTTTCCAACTCCCTAATTTAAAACAAAACCCTTTAGTGTAGAATACTTCTCCTTCAAAATAACCGTCTTTCTTATTTGAACGTGAAAATAAACCCGCATTAACTTAATGCTTGACTTAGCTTTTCTGCTAGAACTACTGTCATTGACATCCTTATCTCTTCCTTTCATTTTTCTTCTCTAAATTCTTTTGTTTCTGCATTTCTGTAAAATGTTTATATAGCATACTTCGATCTTTTAAAACACTTTCTTGGTATACCTGCAAATCTTCAAAAGTGTAAATGCTGTATTGTTTTTTCAAGTGATTTAAATCTTTCTTGGCATTATCGAATATTTTAAATTCTTGATAATGATCATGTTTAAACTCCTGTTTATTGGTTGCTGCTTTGTAATCCGCAATCAAGCGTGCGCTTGCTTGATAATCAGAAAAAGCGTGCGCTTTCCGTTCTAAATCGTGTAAAATTTCGTCCTTTTCCTGTAGGTTATTTTCAATAAACTGCACAAATTCTGCTTCCGTTTTTTGAATTTCCTCAATCTCTTCCAGGGATTTATGTTCGTTAAAGACTAAGTGACTAATCTCCTGCAAGTGAAGGATGTTTTGCTTGGTGGCCCATTTTCGCAAGCCATAATTGTTGGCATATTTTGCTTCGGTTTTATCAATTGCTTTAGTTTTAAGCGTGTAATCGAACTTATAAATCTGAAAATTCTTGTGCTCAATTCGATATCGAATTGAATTTTCCGTGTAATTCATTCCCAACGTTTTGGTACGCATGTACCGATTGGTTTTGTCATTTAAGAAGGCAAGATATTTCCCTTGCTTTGGTTTAAAACCTGCTTGATCCATTTCCTCAATAAATTGATCGTAAGTCTCACTTTTCTCAACGGATTGATCGATGGCTACTTCTAATTTTTCTTTAAAAGAAGTTCCTTTTAGTCTTGCACGTTGTTCGCGCTGAGTAATGTAATGCAGCTTATCTTCATGTTTTTTCTCTTGTGGAATAATTAAATGATATTTTTTAGATAATTTGTCATTCTCATGTCTTAGATTGTCGATTGTATTACGCCTTGATGTATCAAATAGTAACAAACTATCCATTTTCACCTGATTAAAAATAATATGATTATGAATATAATTCGTATCAATATGTGTCGCAATAATATATTGGTGTTCACCTTTTAAATAATTATCCGCAAACTCAATGCCAATTTTATGAACTTCTTCAGGCGTAATATTTTCTTCAAAATCAAACGATTGAATGATCATTTTCGCTTTATTTTTTGTTTCTTTTCTTAATAGATTTTTTCTTTTTTCGTATAAGTAATTGAAATCTTCCAAAATAAAATCTCTATCACAACCAAAGGTTGAGATCAGATCATTCCTCGTCTTTGTCTCTTGCTGTATATATTGAATCGCTTGATCTAATCGTTTTACAGATTGAATTTTAACAATCGACATTAGTCCTCACGTACTTTCCTATAGTCATCTAGAACATTTAAAATAGTAAGAAAGTCTTCTTCCTCTAATTGGCTATTTCGAGCAATTAATTTTTGATTGATGGCATAGATTTTTTCATCTAATACATTTGAAAAATCAACAATTGTATCATAATCATACGTATGAATTTGAAAACTTTTTAGGAAATATTCAATATAAGGGGGATAGGTTTCATCTAAATTACTTTGAATCGTTAAGTCAATAAATGAACGCAATTGAGAAACAATGTGTTCCTCAATATCCTCATAAATCAAATAATTAGGGACGCGTTTATTTTGATTTTCAAGTAATTCTCGCAATTGTCTTGCCGTCATTTTTTCCATTTCAATCTTTGTTGAATCAATTTTTACTTTCTCATTTTTCAACAATCGCTCTAAGCTTTTTAACTGATAGTCTATTTCTTTGACTTGACTATCGTCAATATAATTACTAAAGCGAATCTCACGAATCAAGCTATTGACGTTATTTCCAATTCGTCTAAACTGAATCACTAGATCTCTATAATCAGAGGTGTTTAAATTGACTGTGATCTGCTTTTCGACACTATTAATAACCAAAGCGGAAATGGTTGTCTTTAATTTTTCTGCTTTTTTTTGGATCATCTTTTTCTCTTTTTCTGTTACTCGAATCGAAAGTCTTTGTGTTTTTTCTACGGTATTCAATTAATCACTTCCTTAAAAATTATAAATTATAAATTACTAAAAAAATCGAGCGAAGCGACATGAAATCTATTTGCATTTATGCAAATAATTTTACAAGGTGATAGGATATTTCCTAACAGGTCAAAACGCCAGTTTTGGTATTTGTGTACACAAATACGTAGCCTGCCTAACATTTAATCGATTTATCTTTCAGGTTTATATTACCATATTTTTAACTTTTGTGATATGATTAATAAAACGTTTTCAAAAAGGAGGGTATGTTCTTATGGTAAGTATTGATGAAAATGTCGAAGTAGGGATTGAATTAACAACGACTTCGATTCGTTTAAGTGCAAAAGTGTTAGTCGCCATCATGGACTACTTTTTGAATCTTGGAACAGATGAAAAAAAGTATCAAGATTTAACCACAAAACAAGGAAAAATGAAGATTCAAGAACTATTTGAAAAGAATCAAAATAGCGGCGTAGAAGCACTCGGTAGTAATGTTTCAAAAGATGAGATCAACGCCATTACAAAAGAGCTCAAATCCATGGGTGTCGATTTTTCGCCAAAAAAAATAGGCAAAGATAGTTACTCCTTATTTTTTGCAGGAAAAGATCGAGAAGCGATTGAAACAGGGTTAAGAAACACAATTGAAAAATACGCTGTGAAAGAAACAAAGAAACAGGAACTAATGGAAAAAAGCAAAAAACCGCTTTTTTATATCAAAGACTTACAAGAAAAATCGAGGGTGCAAAAGCAGGAACAGTCAAAAGAAAAAGTTCGGACAAAAAAGCAAACGCAGAAACTTTAATTTAAAATTATTTATGGAAAGGAGAGTATCATGAAAAAATTAGTAGAATTACTGAATGTTGATAGTGACTTAGTAGCTATCCAAACCTTAGATACAGAAGAAATTTTTGAACTTGTGGTTAGCAAAGAGGAAAGTAACTTATATCAATTGTTGTTAGATGAAGCAAAAGAAGAAGAATTAGAAGATGAAGAAACGGGTGTGTTCGTCATTTTTGATGACGAAATAAAACAGTTGGTTCTGGCAGAAGATGAAAGTGGGTTGTTTTAGCTATGGTAGAACAACAAACACAAAAAGAGTTGGTTGATGAACTGACGAATAAAATGAATGAGAGTATCAAAAATTACAAAAATGATCCGTCAGAAGAATTAAAATTTTTAGATTTTATTAGTCGTTTTAACAATTATTCCGTTAGAAATATTTCACTGATTCAAAATCAATTTGGAAATGCGGTGGGTGTTGCGTCTTATAAACAACACAAAGAAAATGGATATCAAGTGCAAAAAGGTGAAAAAGCCATCCGTATTTTAGCACCTAAATTTCAAAAAATGTTTCAAGACAACGATCGACAATGGAAATATTTAAATCAGGCAACAACGGCGCAAAAAGTAAAAATAAAATCAGGAGAGTTGAAAACAGAAGAGCGCTTAGCAGGATTTCTTTCTGTACCTGTTTTTGATATTACACAAACAGATTGTCCTGAACAGGATTATCCAAAACTTTATCCGAATAAACCCGAATCCTTTACATTTAATGGTACAAAAAAAGATATAGAGACGTTGAGATCTGTTTTAATTGATTACGCTGAAGAAAAAAATGTTGCTGTTTCTTTTGACAAAACAAATAGCACAGCCAAAGGGTACTTTGAACCCGCAACCAATCGTATTGTCATTAAAGACCGTATGGATGAAGTTGAACAAATCAAAGTGTTGTTGCATGAACTCGCTCATGCGGAAATGCACAATGTTCATAAACTTGCGACAAAAACACCAGAGCAATTAAGATCAAGTGTATTAGAGTATCAAGCAGAAATGACCGCTTATGTTGTTAGTTCGACACTAGGAATTGATAGCGAAGACTATTCTAAAAAATATTTAGCAAACTGGACGAAAAGAAAAGTAGATGATGATGTATATATTCAATCGCTGGAAGAAGTGAAAAACGTTTCGAACAATTTTATGAATGATATCTCCCAGCGCTTCGATAAATTATCCAATGAAATTTCTTTCGATAAAATGAAAGCGTTTACTAAAGTGCTGAATGATTATCATAACCGTGAATTTACAATGGACAACACGGTAGAAGAGACAATCCACAAAATCGAAAAAAATGGTTATCATGCTACCATTGGGTTTATGGAAGAGGTAGATCAAACAAGTTCACTATGCTATTCAAAACAAATAGAATTTGATTTGAAAAAAGAGCAACAAGTGAATAGCTTATGGAATGAATTCATTTCGGTAGAATCTGTTTATCCTTATCCAATGGATGACTGTATTTCTGATTTAAAAAATGCTGAATTAGAAGATTTTTTTGATACAGATTCAAGTTTCAAAATATCAGTCGATGATGTTTCTCGTATGGTTAAACTAACCGCGTTGACAGACGATTCAAAATACCTCGATCAATTTATTACTGAAAATCATTTCGATTTAATTCATGTCGATTTAGACCTTATACACGAATCCAAGAATGAATTACTAAGAAATTTAGATGAAGATACCGTTGATTTTTTCAACCTCTATGATGTCAAACTACCTGAAACTTATATTTTTGATCACGAGTTTCAAGATTTGATTAAATTTCAGATTTCTCCATACGAAAGTTTTAAAGAACCAAGAAGTGGGGAAATACTTTTCATTAGAGATATTAGTCGGGAAAATGAGACAGAAGCATTTTCCAGCTACAAAGATTTATGGGAAAAGTACTTTAAAGACGAATTAAACAACGATTTGAATAGTTACTCATTAAAAGACTTACAAAAAAATGAATATCTTGCAAAATCGTCAACTCTTCTCGATCGTTTAGCATTATCAGATAAAAAAACAGAACAAACATTAGCTGCATTGAAACAACAAAGCAACACGATTAAAGAATTAGATCTTGATAATGATGGGGTACCTGATCGAATTGATCCTGATGATACAAGAAGTGTGATACGAACGGAAGCCGACAAGGATTTAGTCGGAAATAAAACGGATAAAGACCTGGAGATTGACAAGCCAACGAAAAAAAGAACAAGAACACGCTAAAAAATTGGTTAATTTGTTGTTTTTCCCACTAGTAGTTTTTCAGATTTTTGCTTGTATCAATGACTTGAGTATCATAGTATTCTTTAATACTAAAAAGAGATTTGAAAAGAATGTTTAGACCATTCTTTTCTATTTATCTTATATATTTTGTTCTTTTGTTCTTTTGTGTTCAAAAAAAAGCTATATTATCAAGGTTTTCAAAGGGTATAATGATACAAAAAACTATGCATTATGATACAAAATAATATGTATTATGATACAAAAAACTATGCATTATGATACATCACGTTGAATAAAGTATCAATATAAGGTACAATAATTTTTATTATGATACAAAGCAATATGTTCGTTGATACATTTAAAAAAAATAGTATCAATATGAAGCAAAATAAAAACATGAAGAATCTCCCTGCAAAGAAAAATTCTTCATGTTCGTTTTAAAACACGCAAAGGAGCGCATTTGTTATGTTAAGTATACAAAATAATAACCATCAAAACAAGAAACAGGTGTTGATTTTGGAAGAAATTCAAAAACGAAAAATAGTGGAACACAATGATTTAATTAGTAGTGTCGCAAAAATGGATAAAACGCCCTTAAAAATCTTTGAATTGGCGGTTTCTTGTATTGATACAGAAAACCCACCAAAAGACAATATCATCTATTTATCAAAAAAAGAATTATTTACTTTTTTTGATGTCACGGATAGTAACAAACATAGCCGTTTTAAAAAAGCGATTATAGAAATGCAAAAACAAGCTTTTTTTGAAATTAAAGAAACTAATGATAGTGCAAAAGGATATAAAATGAAGAGCATTGTGCCAATCCCTTTTGTTGAATGGAATAGTTATAATGATGAAGTTATTTTACAATTTCAGCCACAAATCATGCCTTATTTAATTGACTTAAAACAAAACTTTACACAATATGCCTTATCTGATGTCATGGAGCTCAATAGCAAGTATTCAATTATTTTATATAAATGGTTGTGTATGTACTACAATCAGTACGAGCATTACAGTGCCAAAGGTGGACGTCAGAATAAACAACTGGAGGAATATCGTAATCCGTCAATTAGTATTCTGGAGTTACGATACCTGACGAATACATTAGATGAGTATAAACATATTTCCAATTTCTTTAAAAGGATATTGGATGAACCAATTGAAGAAATAAATGCACGGACACACTTTATCGTAACGTATGAAAAAATAAAAAAGGGACGTTCAATTGTTGCAATTCAATTTCATATAACAAAGAAACAAGTAGCACCTCATAGCCTATACAAGGAAGAACAACAAGATCCCATTTATATCCAAGAAAAAGAAAAAAAAGAAGAACAGCAAACCATGCTCTTTGCGAAAGCTATGCAAAGTCAATACACCACAATTTTGATGGAAAATATGTTGATAGGGTACAAAGATATGCAACATATTGAGACAATGACGGGCTTACAAACAGTTGTATATCCATTATACGATGAACTTGTAGAATTAAAGGGACTACAAGAAGTTAAAAAACATATTTCCTACGTTTCAAGTAAACAAGAGGGCTATTCTAAGCGAAACATTGTTAAATACTTAAAAGAAGCAATTAAAGGATATTTAGTAAAGGTTAAAACTCAAAGGATTTAGTTTTATGATACAATGAGAAAAAATTTACCATTATTTTTTATGAAAGGACACTCGGGATGGAAAAGAAACAGCTTGTTGTAAATATTCCTAAAGACTTGGACGAAAAATTTCGGTTAGAAGTCAAAAAACAAGGAAAAAAATACAATTTATCTCTGGAAGAGGCATTAAAACTCTGGCTTGAGAAGAACAAGAAAGAGTAACAAGCTCTTTCTATCCTGAATTATGGTTTTTTAAGGTTAATTAAGGTTATTAGTGGGAATATAAAGGCTTTTATGTTATAGTAATTAAAATAAATATTTTGGATAAAGAAAAACAGAAGAAGGAGAGAATTTTAAAAAAAGTAAACGCGAGAGATGAAAGCGGTTAACTAAAATCGATATTAACTATAAAATGGAAGAACATCCTAGAAAAATAGCCGTCACACTAAGGAGAAATACAAATGGAAACCGAAGAAAAAAAAAGAACATTTACTCTAGATGAAAAACTGTTAGAAGAATTCAAAAAACAATCCACCGCTGCAAGTAAATCGTATAAACAGACAGTCAAAGAAGCGATTCAACTTTGGCTTGATTACTATCAGAAAAACGAAAAGAGGAGTTAATTATGAAAAAAATAGTGATAGCCTTGTCTGTTACTCTTCTTCTCTTGGTTGGTTGCTCAGGAGGCAGTGTTAAAACACAGCCTTCCATCACCCTCCCATATGAAATTACAAACGAGGAATCGGCAGAACTTAAAGATGAGGGACTAGAGTATTATACGGATTATCAGGTATTGGAAAATGTAACAGTTCGAGATTTAACTGCTGATGAAAACGAAGAGTTTTTGAAAAAGATGGAAGGGAATACTTTGAACACATTAAATTCAGAATATTCTGCCATTGAATTTGATTTTGGTCGTACGGAAAGAATTAATAGAATTAAAAGGACGATTTACACGTTTGATGAAGAGACTTCTAAATTTATTTATGATGATCAAATACTTAATGCGAATTTTTATCAACTAGCAACAAAAGAGAGTACCTTATTGGACAGATTTAATAAAGATAAGAATAAAGAAGTATCTTATGGAGAAATCATTGACGACTTTAAGATTGTTACACTTATAGAGAAAAAATTTATTAAAAAAGGGCTACAATTCAAAACGACAATCAATGATGAAGTGGTGTATATAGATATTGAATAGATAGGCAGGTGTAAATAAAATGAACAATTTAACTACTTCTATCTTACTAGTTGCTAAATGGTGGAATCCTTTTTCATGGGGAGATGCTCTGGGAGACGCTATAGAAGCGGTTCAGGCACTTTTAAACAATGTGATAGTGACGTCTGCTGGATTTGCGTTAGAGAAGATGACAGGGCTTTTTAATACGTCTGTGAATGCCTTGAGAAGTGAAGTCGCAATTACACCTGCAGAATTTGACGGAAACATGTTGGATATTTTAAAAAACATTTCTGATACGGTTGTTTTACCGATTGCTATTTTGTTGATTACTTACGTTTTTGTCTTACAAATTATTGAATTTGTAACAGATAAAAACAAAGGGGGCGAATTTGATGTTGGGAATGTCATCATGCTGATTATCAAAACAACCATCATGATTCTACTCTCTACCAATGCCTTTACAATCGCATTAGGTTTTTCCGATTTAGCTACCTGGATGATTGATAAAGTACCGACAGAACAAGTAGAAATTAGCGCAGATGTTTCTGAATCTTTGTTAAGTGCTTTAGAGCCTGTTGTCGTTCAAACAAATGAAGATGGAACAGAAAAAGAATTAGAAGATATAGATAAAGTGGAAAATAGAGATACACAAAGAATGGACTACAAACTAGGCGAAGGGTTATTGACTTTAATGGTTGCTGGTATAGGTTTTGTGATTGTCATGATTATTTGTGGCATTATCTACTTGGTTGCCTGGTCTCGAATTATTATGATCTTTCTTTATGTCACGGTTGCGCCGATTCCAATGGCAACGGTCATGTCGGATTCATGGGTCAATTCTATTGGACAGAACTATTTAAAAAATCTCATGGCACTGACAATACAAGGGTTTCTAATGTTGGTTTTAATGGTCGTCTATAACGGCCTAGTCTCTCGTACCGCTACTCTGATTAATGGTGGCGAAGGTGGCTTTATGGGTATGATTTTGATTATCGTCTCTATGGCTATTGTCGCAAAAATGCTGATTGGTACACATGGTTTAGCGAAATCGATTACTGGAGCAAGCTAAGAGAGGGGATAGAAAAATGTTGAAAAATTATTTTAAGCGACAACGAACGATATTCATTTTTATGGGGATCAATGTTGTCGCTTTCTTTCTAACCTTCCTTGGTTTGTTTGTCGAAATAAGGAACCGACAAGAAGCACTCGTTACTTTTTTAAAAACGTCTCAAATGACAAGTGACGTTCTACCAATTGCGATTCTTACGGCTATTACAGGTTTATTATTTGTTTGTTTTTTAGGGTTAGTTGGTGTCTTATTTATTAGAACGTTGATTCCCAACAAGAAAATCTTATCTGGGTTAGTCATGAAAGATGAAATGGAATTTTTATTGCGGATTCCTAATGAAATAAGGAAGGAAGTGGAAGCAAAAAATGGCAAATAATATCATTGTTCCAATCCCTACAGAATTAAAAGAGATTAAGTCTAAATTATTTATGGGGTTAACAAAACGTCAATTAATTGGGTTTGGATTAACAGGAATCGTCGTCATACCTTCCTTTCTTCTTTTGAAAGGAATCGACATTAATCTAGCCATGTACGGAGCCTTCTTTTTAGGCGCACCGATAATCTTCGCTACGATTTACACCAAAGATAAACTCCATATTGAAAAATGGTTTAAAAATTGGCTTGAAACCAATATTTTGTTTAAAGAAAAAAGGCGGTATCGTTTAACTAAAGAAAATAGAGAAATCGCCATTCAAAGGGGGTTAATCAAAGGTGATTGAAAAAAAGAACTTATTTCAAAGGATTCAGCAAGCAATTAATAATCAAAGAAATGATATTCGATTGTTATCGACACAAGAGAGCTTGCCTTTTGATGCGTTTGATGCCAATGGCGTTGTTTCAATCGGAAAAGATACTTATAGCAAGAGTCTGCGGTTTAGTGACGTTGGCTACCAGCTGTCAAAAGATGAAGATAAAACAAGAATTTTTTCGCTCTATTGTTCCCTCTTAAATTGGTTTGATCCGGCAGTTCGTTTTCAATTTTCATTTATTAATCATGCTATTGGACAACAAGCACCTCATAATCGAAGTCTCGATAAGGGAAGCGAAAAGCTTCAGCAATTACGCAAAGAATATTTTGATTTTATTGATAACCAACGAGAAAAGGGAAATAACGGGATTACGAGAAATAAATATCTCACCTTTTCCATCAAGGATTCAAGTCCTGAAAATGCTAGACGTAGACTTGAAACAATTGAACAGAACGTAAAAAGGCTACTTAAACGCTTGGGCGCAAGCACTTACTCCTTGAATGGTGTAGAACGTCTTTCGGTGTTAAATAAGTTATTGAACAACGGAGAAAAAAGCTATATCGACGTAGAACATCTGCCGAATAGTATTTTTGATAAGGGATTGGAAAAAGATTACATTGCTCCGAGAGTACTTGATTTTAATAACGAGAAAAAAACTTACTTCAAGTTGGGGAAACGATTTGCAGCAACCCTTTATTTCAATGTCACATCATCTGAATTAGCAGACCGAGTATTGGTTGATTTTTTGGAACTACAAAAAGAGTTAGCCATTAGTATTCATATACGGTCGATGGATCAACATAAAGCGATTCGGATGATGAAGATGAAAAGTTCGGACTTGGACGCCATCAAAATTAAAGAGCAGCAAAAAGCCATTCAACGAGGGTACGACATGGACTTAATGCCTGCTGACTTGGATTCGAACCGCGAAGTGGTCACAAAACTCTTGAAAAACTTACAATCAGAAGATGAACGCTATTTTTATATCACATTTACGTTAACGGTTTTTGACGATACCATCGAAAAACTAGAAAACACGATTTATCAATTAACCTCCTTGGCTCAAAACTATAACTGTGAAATGTTGAGTTTAAAAAACCAACAAGAAAAAGCTTTTATGAGCGCCTTACCTTTCGGAAATAACTTGAACGAGGGCGAATTTGAAAGAGGGTTAAACACAACTGCTACGGCAATATTTGTACCATTTACCACGCAAGAATTGTATCAAGAAACCAATGACCCTGTGTATTACGGACTGAATGCCTTGAGTAATAATTTAGTGCAAGTGAGTCGAAAAAACTTGCGTGCACCTAACGGCCTTTTCTTAGGTACCCCAGGTTCAGGGAAAACCTTTAGCGCAAAAAGAGAAATGATTGATACGTTTTTGAGTACACAAGATGAAATTATCATCACAGATCCAGAAGGGGAGTATGGTGATTTTGTCCGTCAACTTGAAGGCGAAGAAATGATTCTTTCGCTTGATAGTAACGTATTTATCAATCCGTTAGATATTAACGAAGAATATGGCGGACAAGAAGAGAATGACCCGATTCGCTATAAATCGGATTTTATCACTAACATGATGAATATTATCGTGGGTACAAAAGACGGATTGACCGGAAAAGAAAAGAGTCTGACGGATAAGGCGGTTAGAAAAGCTTATAAGCCTTATGTTGCTTCAAATGGAGACCCGTCAACCATTCCCCTGCTAGAAGATATATATAATGCGTTTAAGACGTTTAAAGAACCTGAAGCAAAAGAACTAGCAGACGCTTTGGAACTCTACGTAGAAGGCTCTTTAAATGTCTTTAACCATCGAACGACGGTCAATGTAACCAGTCGGATTGTTTCTTTTAATATTCAGCACTTAGGCAGTAACTTAAAAGATTTGGGGATGCTGATTCTCCAAGACTACGTTTGGAATCGGGTAACGAAAAACAGAAACAAAAACGTGACCACCTGGTATTACATGGACGAATTTCACGTATTACTAGCGGACGAACGGACAAGTGGTTATTCTGTTGATTTTTGGAAGCGCTTTAGAAAGTACAAAGGTATCCCTACAGGCATTACCCAAAATGTACAAGACTTGTTATCTTCTCCTAAAATTGAAACAATCTTGGGGAATTCCGATTTTATCTATCTTTTAAATCAAGCATGGGAGGATAAGCTGATTCTTCAAAAAAAATTAAATATCAGCGACTATCAAGCGGAATACATTACTAATAGTGAAGAAGGGGAAGGCCTGATTGTCTATGACGGAGAAATATTACCGTTCAAGGATAAATTTCCTAAGAATAACTCTTTATATCCCGTCATGACTTCAAAACCGGAAGAATTGGCGGCATATAGGAATCAGTAAAAAAAGCAATAAGAAGGGTGTGTGAAACGTGAAAAAAAATGTAAACACTACTGACGATTTTGCTAAGAAAGCGACTGAATTTTCTCAAGATAAAGTGACAGAGGCGACAAAAAGGGTTGTCTTTCAATCAATAACGACACCTGTTTCAAGTTATTATCAGACAAGAAAACTGAAGATTCATAAAGAGAACATCAAATTGATTCAAGAAGGAAGACGATTCGAAAATCAGTTTGAAAAGCGCACTCCGCTAATCCAAAAAAGAGAAAACTTGCTGACGAAAAGAAAACAGCTCTTAAATAAATCAAATCGATTAGACACAGCTCTTGGATATTTAGACGTAGATTTAAAAGAAGAAAAGTTTCTAAAAAAAGACACGAAAACGATGGGAAGAGACCCAACTAAAAAATCTTTTGAAAGTGACTCCATAGCGAAATTTGAGAAGAAGAAAAACCAAAACCAGCGTTCACGATTGGATAATCCTTTAACATCAAAAACAGTAGGTAGTCGAAATTTTGCTCAAAAAGTAGTCACAAGTCCTGTTAAAGCGCTAAGTAAAACAGGCACAACGTTGAAAGATGGCATTAACAGCGAGGTTGAAGAAAGTGATATGGCCGGCATACAGCTTGCCAATCAAATGATTTCACCAGTTGCAAGTACTCTTAAATTTGAAGCCAATCACTTTGTTGCTAGAAAAGTGGGTTTTGATCGTAAAGCCTACCGTTTAGAGAAAATCGAAAAGAAGATTCTTAAAGTGGATAAAAAACTTGCCAAGGAAACAAAAGCAAAGAGAAAGCGAATCAGAAAAGAAGCGAAAATAAATGCGAAACTCATTCCAGGTAATACGGTGGCTCTAGCAAGTCCAATTAATATGCGAATATTCAATGCAATGAATTTTTCTACAGGTAATATTTTTAAAAACATAGTTGCTTTGGTTCAATCAATCAAAAATATAAAGGGGCTAGCGATAATTGGTGGATTCGCTTTGATTTTTTTAATTCCAATGCTCTTAATGACCCCGATTGCAACATTAGGTGGCGGCGCATTGATAGGGATAAATTCGAATACGACTGCTTCACAACTGTCCCTCTCACGCGCAATGCTAGATGAAGATGTCCTGAAATGGGAACAAACGGTTCTAAAAGAATTAAAAGCATACGGACTTGAAGACTATTTAGATATGGTTTTAGTCATTATTCAATTGGAAAGTGGTGGACGAGTAAAAGATGTCATGCAATCCTCTGAAAGTGCAGGACTAGCCCCTAATGCCATTAAGAACGAACAGGACAGTATCAAACAAGGAGTTAAGTACCTGAATGATTTAATAAAGGCGCAAAAATCTTACGGTGTCGATATTCAAACATTAATTCATGGATACAACTACGGGATTGGTTTTATTTCGTATGTTGCCTCAAATGGCGGAAAATGGACACAAAAATTAGCAGATAACTTCTCTTCAATCCAAGCGGAAAAAATGGGTTGGAAATCGTATGGTGATCCTTCTTACGTCTCTAAAGCAATGAAATATCTCACGGTTAATGAGAATGCGGTGAGTTTAGCGTCAGCTGTTAATCCATTAGATTTTTATGCCGATATGAAAACGGAAATGGAAAAATATTCAGGTATGGTGTATGTATGGGGTGGAAAAAATCCTCAAACAGGCTTTGACTGTTCAGGGTTAACCGCCTATCTTTATAGTCTTTTTGGTATCCAGATTGATTCGTATACAGTTAGTCAATTTGATCAAAGTACACCCGTTTCCTTAGAAAACGCCCGGGCAGGTGATTTAATCTTCTTTAGGGGAACGTATGGATCGGCAGATTTTATTAGTCATGTGGGTATTTACGTCAATGAAACCACGATGTTTGACGCCAATTCATCGGGGGTTGGTTATCATACATGGAATACCGGTTATTGGTCGCAACACAGGCCATCCATTCGAAGAGTCATAACAAAGTAAGTAAAAATGAAAGCACACAAAGGAGCGGTATTGATGGATATTGAAAAAATCAAAGAACAAATGGCAAAAAAAGAAGCACAAATTCAAAAAACAGAAGAACGATTGAAAAAATATCGAGAGCAATTGAAGGAATTAGAGCAACAAGTCGAAGTCATCAAAGTGAATAGCTTATTACAAACGATTAAAGAAAAAGGTTTGAACATCGAAGAAGCAGCAAGCCTGATTGAAGGGTTGGGAAAAGATTCAAATAAAGGAGAAAGCTAATGAAACCATTCAAAAAAGCAGTTTTATTCCTCTTACTTTTTTCTTTTTCAATGCGAACACCCGCTGTTTTTGCAGAAGATGAAGAGAATAAGGAGAAAATCGAAGAAATCACAACAGATAGCGAACTAGCAGAAGCAGAGAGTAAGTTAAAAGAAGACCCCGTGAATCGAGATAAGGAAATCTTGAAAATGCCCATTGAAACACCTGCTTCTGTGACAGGCGAAAAATTCAATGGCAGCGGAACGGTGGTCGATTTTACAACGACTGGTTCGAAAGCTTTTTATACAGTTCAAACAACGGATCATTCGGTCTATTACATTATCATTGACCTGGATAAGACAGAAAGTAATGTCTACTTCCTATCAGAAATAAATGGCGAAGAGCTTTCATTGAGTGAAGTGGCCTCTAAAGATGGGAGTATGAACAAAGAATCCGCCACGGCAACAGACAATAAGGTTCAAAAGGTAGAAAAAACAGAGATAATTGAGCAAAAAGCCGAATCTGCTACTACAACGAAAACACCAAGTAAGAACAATTGGTCGTTTTGGGTTCTTCTCATTGGTGCAGTCATCTTATTTAGTTATCAATTCTTCTTTGGGAAATTAAAAAATCTCAACCCATTAATCAAAAAGAAACAGCTAGCGAATACGGATGAAGAAATACCTAATGAGAAAGAGATTTACAATGAGCAGTTTGTTTCAGAAGATGATGATGACGATGAAAGTTAATCGAGTAAAAGTATATTTAGTAAATTTGGATAGAGAAGAAATTGTGTTAAGTTTACCGGTAAAAAATTCGGAGTTAAGAGAATTACTGATTGCTAAAAAAGTCGTAGAAGCGAATCAATCCGAAGTAAAGCATTTAGATAGTCCTTTAAAATCCGTAACAGCAACCGAAATCAGACATTTTACAATTCGAAAACCCACTAACGTGTATTACCTGAATAGTTATTTTCTCTTTTTAAAGGAAATGAACCTGGAATTTCCTGCAGAGCCCCTAGAGATCACAACTAATCGACTAAAAGAATTAATCGCAGATCTTCTACAACTAGAAAGAAACGACATGAACTTAGAAGAAGTCTATTCAATTATCAACGCAACCAATTCAGGTGAAACAAAAAAGACAAAGAATGGGAAACCAATATTTAGTATTCGGCAGTTGCAAAGTGACAACAAGGAAAGGAAGCGAAAACGACTTGAAAAAACGAAAGAGTAAAAAAGCGCTGCTCATTGGGATTGCCATCATTGTAGTGAGTGTTGTTCTCTTGATTGGCGCGTTTATCGGTTACAACAAGGTCTATCTTCCTTCTCTAAAAGATGTGACAGTAGCTGTTTATAAAGACAATGGCGTGAAAATCGATCAACTCGCTTTTAAAGAAAAAAGCTATTTACAGATTTTAGACGAGCAAGACCAAGTAATAGAAAGAATTGATCTTGATGAACAGACACCTGATGTAACGCTAGACGGTCATTCTCCTTTGTTAAAGGATTGGGAAATCAAACAAAAGGTGCAAAAAAACGGATTGTTCGAACGAGATGAAGTTTATTACACCGCCAAGCCAACATACTTAGAAAACAAAGATTTTGTACTTACATTCATGACCGATGAACGCAGTCATTTTTTTGAAAACGAGCAACAAATTTCTTCACTTAGTAAACCTTATAAGGCAGGAGAACCAGTAACTCATTATTTGCCTGAACCAACGATTGACGAGGACTTTAAAGGCTATTGGACGTTGAATCATGAAGCTGTGACTGATGAAATAATCATCAATGAAGACACTGTTCTTCAATTTAAAACCTATCAAGATAAAAATGACAATTGGATTGATGATTTTAGCGAAGCATTTACGGTAAACTTTGTTACCAACACAGGCGAAGAAATTGAAAATCAAGTAATTGGTTGGGAAGGAACCATTGGACTTCCTCAATTACAGACCTTAAAAGAAGAAAACAAAGTCTTTTACGATTGGTATTCAGATGAGCAATTGACGAATGTAGTGACGAATGAATCAAAAGTAACGTCTGATATGACGTTGTTTGCAAAAGTAAAAAGTATCCCCGAAATCATCAATACAACGATTGAACACCCGATTACGCGTAAAGATATTGCTATAGAAGTTCAAAGCGTGTTGCATGAGCAAAATAGTGACATCGATAAACAATTTAATACGAAAGTGTTAGAAGAAGAGAAGGAGCGTAAAGCTCTCAAAGCATATAACAAAGCAAACAATATCTTGAGCGAGAAGGTTGAGCAAGTCACCCAACTTCACAACCTAGGGCAAAAGAAGCTTTATTTAATTACCTTTTTAGATCCATTGAATCAATACCTTTATTCGATTGTTGCGCCCTATGGCCAAACAATAAAAGTCGTTTATGAAGACGGTCAATTATTCAAAGAGTATGCCGTTAGACAAGATTCAACCATCATTTTAGATCAAGAAACGCTACTGACTGAATCAAGTGATTTGGATCGATATGATTTTGAATACCGACAAATCAATGATTCTG
Organism: Enterococcus lemanii; assembly: GCF_016909125.1. Taxonomy (GTDB): domain Bacteria; phylum Bacillota; class Bacilli; order Lactobacillales; family Enterococcaceae; genus Enterococcus_I; species Enterococcus_I lemanii. The sequence continues at coordinate 56,243 of NZ_JAFBFD010000012.1, forward strand.
TGTTTATTAAAGTACAACCTGTTGGAAAATAAAAAATAAAGAAAAAGGGAGTGTTTTATTATGGAATTTTTCGTTCAAGGAATTAGTGTGTTACAAACAATCGTTATATTAATTGGTGGAGGACTTGGTTTATGGGGAATTGTCAACTTAATTGAAGGTTATGGGAACGATAATCCTGGCGCTAAATCACAAGGAATGAAACAGTTTATGTCAGGGGCAGGACTTGTATTAGTTGGACAACTCTTGGTACCAGTGTTGGGGAACTTGCTTTAATACGTATGATTAAAAGTGGCGTGAGAATGCCGCTTTTTCCTTTACTTTGGAAGGGGGAGGCCTATTTGAATACATTTTGGAATTGGACCAAAGAACATAAAATCAAAGTCATTTTTTACTTGCTGTTTTTTCTTTTGAGTAATTATGTTTCGAGTTTTTTCAGTACCTATACAGGAACGTTTTTCAATAAATTAAGCTATTTAACTTCTCATCTTACGGTCATTTTCGAGGCTTTTCCAATCGCATTAACGATAAAAGACTTAGGCCTAGCATTAGGCGTTACAAGCGTACTGATTCTTTTGGTATCACAAAAAGAAGAAAATAATAAGACGTACCGCAAAGGAGTTGAGCATGGTTCGGCGACGTGGGGCAATCCAAAAAAAGATTTAGAAGGTATGTTTAATCAAAAAGATGATTCAAGGAATATTCTTTTCTCGGAAAATATTAGAATGGCAATTAACAATGAAGACGTGACGGATTTTAAAGCGCAACGCAATAAAAATGCGCTGATTATTGGTGGGTCTGGGAGTGGGAAAACCCGCTTTTTCGTAAAGCCGAATATTATGCAGTTAAATGCTGATTTTGTAGTCACTGATCCCAAGGGGTCGATTTTAAATGAACTGGGGGTTCTCTTGCGAGCAAAAGAAAACTATGATATTCGGGTGTTGAATCTCATTGATTTTTCAAAATCTATGCACTACAACCCCTTAGCTTATATCAAAAAAGAAGAGGATATTTTAAAGGTCGTAGAAACAATTATCAAAAATACCAGTGCCAAAGACGCAAAAGAAGATTTCTGGGTAACCACTGAAAAATTAATCTATCAAGCCTTGATTGCTGCCATCCTCAATTATTTTGAACCAGAAGAACGTCATTTGGGAACGCTGGTGGATTTATTAGCTTTATTTGAAGTAAAAGAAAACGACGAGGACTATATCAGCACGGTTGATCAGATGTTTTTAGATATTGAAGCAAGTGATCCTGATGCTTTTTGTGTCAAACAGTACAATGCCTTCAAATTAGCAGCAGGCGAGACCGCTAAGAGTATTTTAATCTCTTGTGCGACACGACTAGCTCCTTTAAATATCCCTGCTGTAAGAGACTTATTAAGCACCGATGAAATGAAATTGGAAGAACTGGGGAATAAAGTGTTACGTGATGAAAAAGGAAAGGTTCAATACGATAAAAACGGGAATATTATGTATCAGCCTGTCGCTTTATTCGTTATTATCCCTGACAGTGATACCACCTTTAACTTTATTTCTAGTATTATGTACACGCAAATGTTTAATACAGTCATTACGATTGCAGATACGAAGTATAATGGCTCATTACCTAGACCTATTCGTTGTTTGTTTGATGAATTTGCCAATACAGGACAAATTCCTAATTTTGAGATTTTAATTGCTACGATACGTTCGAGAAATATTTCTGCTACACCTATTTTACAAACACTCTCACAATTGAAAAAAATCTATAAAGATTCTGCTGATACGATTGTCGGGAACTGTGATACGTTGGTCTTTTTAGGTGGAAAAGAAGAAAGTACCTTAAAAATGATTTCGGGGCAATTGGGGAAAGGGACGATCGATGATTTCAATACCTCACGAACGAGAAGCCAAAATGATAGTTTTGGGCAGAACTATTCTAAATTAGGTCGAGAATTAATGACCCCTGACGAAATTCAAAAAATGGATCGAAGAAAGGCAATTGTTATGATTACCAGCTTGCCGCCATTTATGGATAATAAATATGACATTACCAAACACCCTCATTATCAATATCATGGGCAAGCGCCTGTGGTTGCTAATGGAAAGATAGTTAAAAAAGGGGAAAATTGGTTTGACACAGATCGATACCTTACTGGTTATCGAAATAAAATAACAAAAACTAGTAAAAGAAGAAAAAATGATCAAGAAAGTTTATTGAATGAAATTCTGCACGAAGATCCAAATTTCAAAGTTTCAATGAAATAAGCTATTTTTAGAGGTAATTCTAGACAGTTAATTCCATCAATTTATCACGTTAATCGTTTGAAATGAGCTTAGAATCACTTTCTGCTACATTGATCTTCTAGCGATACAAAGAAAAGACTGTAGACAACATCTAATTATTGGACGTTGTCTACAGTCTAAAAACATTAGAAGTAGCTTTTCGTTTATGCGAAATTTACTTCTAGTGTTTTACCCAAAGCATAGGCAATCTTTGACATGGTATCAAAACTTGTGTTTCCCCCGCGTTCAATTCTAGCAATAGTTGATTGGGGGACGTGTGCTAATTCGGCTAGTTCACGTTGTGTTAAGCCAGCACGTTCTCGTGCATTCATTAAAATAACTGCACTTTGAAGTTTTGTATTTTCAGCTTCAAATTCGGCTTTAAAATGAGGGTCTTTTAGTTTTTCAGCTAAGTAATCATCAAATTTAATAGTTGTCATTTTTTATTCCCTCCTCAAATTCTTTTCTAATTTCTATGGCTCTTACTATTTCTTTTTTCGGGGTCTTTTGTGTCTTCTTACTAAAGCCGTGCGTAATAATATATTTTGACCCTGTGAAATGAAAATATAAAGCTCTCTGAATGTTATTGCCTACTTCAGAACGTAATTCAAATAGATTGTCCTCCAACTTTTTAACCCACTTCATTTTAATCGCTACTAACAACCCGTGTTCTTGCACATTGTAAATTAGTGTGAGTAGTTTATTCTGATCTTTTTCAGGCAAAGATTCTAAGAACTCTTGAAATTCATTGTGTCCGTTGGGACGTTCGTAAAATTCAAACTTTGGTTTTTCCATATTCATATGATAGCATATAATGTTCAAAAAATCAATATATGCTATCGAAAGTTTGCACATGCAAATCACGTTTTTATTTTGAAAAAGAGAGAAAATCGATATAGCCCTTTTCACCGATTATTACAGCGGCATTATAGGTCTTTTTATCTTTAGTTTTGATCCCTTTCACAATAGTCTCTTTGCCTTGCAGCAACTCTCTCACATTCGTCTTCGTCAGTTTTTTCTTACGAAAATTGTTTGCTAGAGTAAAGGTACAGTTAGGATAATTTGAACAGCCGTAAAAGGATTTTTTCAGGACAATGTTATTGCCACACTTCGGACATTTCCCAACGATATTTTTTTCTGCTTCTTTTTCCTTTTGTTCTTGGTAATCAGAAAAACTGATGTTTTCAATATCACTCGGTACAACTTCCAATAAATGGACAATGAATTTTTTGATGTTATTGAGGAAGTTTTCTTGATTACCTTCTCTTTTCCCAATTTTTTTCAAATAGGCTTCCCATTTTGCCGTCATTTCCGCGCTTGTTAAAAGGTGCTGGCTTTTTACTGCCTGGCACAGGAGTTTGCCTTTTTCCGTTACAAGCAATTTATTTTTAACGACTTTGATATATTCTTTTTGCTTCAACGTTTCAATAATGCTGGCTCTTGTCGCTTCGGTACCGATACCTTCCACTTCTTGTAAAATTTTGATTGCTTCTTCATCATCAACCGTTTTATTGGCGGTTTTCATAGCGGTTAACAACGTACCTTCTGTAAAAGCTTTCGGTGGTTGCGTTTCCTTCTCCACGCTTTTGACATTCACGCTGGCACCCTCTCCGATGATAACTAGCGGTAATGTTTGAACGTCTTCTTTTTCTTCTTGATTTTGTTGACTAAATAAAACTTTCCAACCTTCTTGTTTCGGCATTTTTCCTATAGATTGAAATAGTAAGTCAGCTACTTTCGTCTGGATCTTGGTTTCTTCATACAGATAATCAGGTAAAAACATAGCAACGGTCGTTTTAACGACTAAAGCATAAATCTTTCGTTGTAATTCGTCCATTTTTGCCAATGCCGCTGTACTTGGCACTTGTTTGGTTGGGATAATAGCATGGTGTTCTTGCACCTTGCTATTGTCCACGTAACGCTTTCTAGGCGACGTTTGAACCATTTCAAGATCTTGATTCAAATAATGGCAATACTTTCCAAAATTTGTCTTTAAATAGGCAAATTCGTTCTCAGTAATAAACGGTGTATCGGTTCTCGGATAACTCAATAATTTGGCTTCGTATAACCCTTGAACGGCTTTTAAGGTTTGACTTGCTGTCGCTTTATACAATTGATTGACTTTTGATTGCAAGCTACTTAAAGAAAACAAACTTGGGCTATTCGTTTTCTTTTCTTTTGTTTGTACATCCGCTATTCTTCCTTCTTGATTGCCTATTTCAGCGTGTTTAGAAGAAAGATAGGTTAATAGTTCATCTTTACTAGAAAATCGCTGTGTAGGGATAAGAGTGCCTTTAAACGTTCCTTGTTTGACCGTGATGTCTGCTTCTATCTCGAAAAATGGCTCTTTTTTAAACTGTTCGATGGCTTCCTGGCGTTGATAAATCATATAAAGCGTCGGTGTTTGTACACGGCCTAACGAAAATGTTCCTTGTACACCTTTTTTTTGCAAATTTAACGTATATAAAGGACTGGCATTCATGCCAATCAGCCAATCCGCAATCTGGCGTGTTTGTGCTTCTTGATAAAAAGGGTAGTAGTCCGAGCCCTCTTTTAAGTTTTTAAAGCCTTCGTAAATCACATCTTTTTCTAAGCTATTAATCCATAATCGTTTATACGTCTTTTCTTTCGAAAAGGCATTTGCTTGATGGATAATCGACCAAGCGATATTTTCTCCTTCTCGATCGCTATCTGTTGCAACAATGATAGTCGTCGCCTTTTTTAAAAGTTCCGCAACAATTTTAAATTGCTTCTTTTTATCCTTAGACACTTCAAATTCATAGTGCTTTGGAAAAATCGGTAACGCTGTCAGCGACCACTTTTGCCATTTTTCATCGTAATGTCCTGGCTCTGCTAATTCAACTAAATGACCAAAACCAAACGTAATAAAGGTTTCATCTTTAAAAATGGGATCTTTAATCTCAAAATAGCCGTCCTTTTTGTTACTTTGTTTCAGAGCACTCGCATAAGCTAGTGCCTGGCTTGGTTTTTCTGCTAATATCACTGTGCTCACTAGAATCACCTCTTTATTATTACTAGTAATAATATCATTTTCCTTGCTCGACTAACCAATTTTCCAATCGTTTGCGCAGCGTTCGATTGGGATAGGGTAAATCAGTCCATTCGATCAAATCAACGCCTTCAAAGAGTGCAAATTGCCCTAAAATACCAAATTGTACCGTTCGAAAGCCAAAACGGTCTAAAGCACGTTGGACTTTCAACGGAATTTTGTTGTCAAAGTAATTAATCTCAATGGTTTCCTCGTAACAGTGTTTTAGAATTAAGTTTTTTTGGTATTCTTTCAGTTCATGGGCAATCATCATTTCTCGTTTTTCAAGCGCTTGTTGGGTGGCTTCTTTGCGCCCAGCCAACACACCTGCTTGATAGCCCTGCTTGTACGCTAGCTGATGTTGTAGGGGGTCTTCCGTGTCAAAGAATTGCTTGCGGACGATAAATTCTTCTAAACTTTGCTCGTTAATCTGATAGCCTTCTTTTTTCGATAATAATACCGCTTCAATCTTACCTTGTCGTAACCAACGTCGCAGCATTTGTAGACTAGACGTAACCCCTGCTTGTTCTAAGCGTTTCAAGGCTTGAGTTGTATTCATGGCAATCGCCCTTTCTTTAATGTTACTGGTAACATTAATATAGCACGAATTACTTAATTTTACTAGTAATTATAAATAGTTTTATGACTACTAGGGATATCTAGCTTAACTATGAAATGATAGATTTCTCTTTTTTACCTCTTGTTCCCTTTACAAAACAAACATACGTTCGTATAATTGACCTAAAAAGAGGTGGATTTTATGTATTTTGACTATAATTTTGAACCTCGAGGCGACTATTTATGTATCGACTGTAAAAGTTTTTATGCTTCTGTTGAATGTGTGGCACGTGGTCTAAATCCATTGACTGCCATGTTAGTCGTACTATCAGGCGCTGATCGCCCTGGCGGGTTGGTTTTGGCTTCCTCCCCCACTGCTAAAAGAGTTCTTGGAATATCGAACGTTACACGAAAATTTGAATTGCCTAACCACCCTGATTTGATTCAAGTCCCGCCACGGATGGGGTTATATATCGAAACAAATATGAAAATCGTTAATATTATTCGTCGCTATGTTTCTGATGACGATATTCATGTTTATAGTATCGATGAATTATTTATTCGTTACGATAAAGTGAAAAGTCTTTATGGAAATGTTGATGTCAAACTCTTTGCAAAAGCGATTATGCGGAAGATTTTGCAAGAGACAGGGATTTATACCACGATTGGGATTGGTGATAATATGCTTTTAGCAAAGCTGGCTTTAGATAACGAAGCAAAGAAAAATCCTGATATGATGGCGGAATGGCGCTATGAAGACGTGCCGACAAAGGTTTGGACCATTAACCCAATCACTGATTTTTGGGGAATTGGAGAAAAAACAGCCCAAAATTTATATAAAAAAGGGATTGATACAATTGAAGATTTGGCAAATTGTAATCCATTTTTACTCAAGGAAAGTATGGGAGCTATCGGCGTACAGCTCCATGCACATGCGAACGGGGTTGATCGCAGTCAGATTGATCAGAAGTTTAAGCCATTAGAAAAATCGGTCTCAAATTCTCAAGTGCTATTGAGAGATTATACAGATATTCGAGAAATTGAAGTCATTGTTCGAGAAATGACTGATTTAGTTGCTTCTCGTTTGCGGAAGATTCATGCGCAAACAGAGTGTATTAGCTTAAGGATTGGCTATTCCTATACCACTATGTTACCGGGATTTTCTCACCAAATGAAGATACCAGCAACAGCTAGTACCAAACAGTTGACAGAATATGCCTTAAAGATTTTTCGCGAATATTATATTGACTATGAAGTGCGTAGTGTGGCGATTTCTTGTTCAAAGTTAATTTATCAAACGAGTATTCAGTTGGATCTTTTTTCTGATCCAGAGAAACTGTTTCAGCAAGAAAAGTTGGATTATCTGTGTGATGAAATTCGAACCCGGTATGGATTTAAAGCCTTGGTGCATGCTAGTTCACTCTTGCCAGGGGCGACTGCAATTAGTCGAAGTAGCAAGATTGGTGGCCATTAATCAACGAAAGGAAGGGATTTCTGATGTCTTATGGCGAAAATTATCAAGATCGAGGGATGGTCAAATGGGCGGGTTTTTATTTGTCTGAACACACAGATACATTAAGCGATCAAACGGTAACAGAAAAAAATCGCCCGCAACAAAAAATGCAAATGGACGTGGACGAGATTGGGACAATTTTAAGCGAAGCACAGTTGAAGAATAAACAGGTGGCCATTCAAATTGAAGAACGAGATGTAAATGGCTATTATAAAGCTGATACTGTGGGATTTATCAAAGGTTATGACGAGTTGGGAATTTTTGTAGGAAGGACAAAAATTGGCTATGACGAGATTCGACATGTGGAATTTTCAAATGGATTGAAGTGGTCAGATACGAAGCGATTTAAGGTGTAGGTGAAATAGTTTGATTCTTTCAGAAAGGGTTAGATTGATTGAAGAAACACCTTATTTTTTAGGATAAAAATAGCATAAAAATCTAGTTATCCGCATAAAAACTGGACTTATCACACTTTATCAAGGTCAAAACCACTCAATTTACTACTAATTTACTACTTATGAATGAGCTTTGATACGACGATTTATCCTTGAAAAGTGAAGATATAAAGATACTTCCAATAAAATTTGAATATTTAATAGGTAGACACTTCAAAAAATGAGGTGTCTATTTTTTTACCCGATTTTGAAAGGAAGTGAACTTATGAAAACAAAAAATCAAGAATCAAAAGGTCGTTCCCCACTCTTTAAGACCATCAAACATTCATTCAGCCAATAAAAAAGAAAGGATAGGTAAAAATATGGAACTTAAATTTGTGATTCCCAACATGGAAAAAACATTCGGCAATTTAGAATTTGCTGGCGAGGATAAAGTCGTTCAGCGAAGAATCAACGGACGGCTAACTGTCTTATCAAGAAGCTATAATCTCTATTCTGATGTTCAAAGAGCAGATGATATTGTGGTGGTGCTTCCTGCTGAAGCTGGCGAAAAACATTTCGGCTTTGAGGAACGTGTGAAGTTAGTCAATCCACGTATTACCGCAGAGGGCTACAAAATCGGCACTCGTGGTTTTACAAATTACCTTTTACATGCTGACGACATGATAAAAGAATAAAGAAAGAGAGGAAAAATGATGAGATTAGCAAATGGCATTGTATTAGATAAAGACACGACTTTTGGAGAATTGAAATTCTCTGCTCTACGTCGTGAAGTGAGAATCCAAAATGAAGACGGGTCGGTTTCAGATGAAATCAAGGAACGTACCTATGACTTAAAATCCAAAGGACAAGGACGCATGATTCAAGTAAGTATTCCTGCCAGCGTGCCTTTGAAAGAGTTTGATTATAACGCACGGGTGGAACTTATCAATCCCATTGCGGACACCGTTGCTACTGCCACCTATCAAGGAGCAGATGTTGACTGGTATATCAAGGCAGACGATATTGTGCTGACAAAGGATTCTAGTTCATTCAAAGCTCAACCACAAGCAAAGAAAGAACCGACACAAGACAAATAGTCGCTAGGTAGAAAGGAGACTTTTTCGCATGAAACAGCGTGGTAAAAGGATTCGCCCATCTGGTAAAGATTTAGTCTTTCATTTTACGATAGCGTCACTCCTGCCTGTTTTCCTGCTGGTTGTCGGACTGTTTCATGTGAAGACAATCCAGCAGATCAACTGGCAGGATTTTAACCTATCACAAGCAGATAAGATTGACATTCCCTATTTAATTATCAGTTTCAGTGTCGCAATTCTTATCTGCTTGCTGGTAGCGTTTGTATTCAAACGGGTTCGCTATGATACGGTTAAACAACTTTACCACCGTCAAAAACTGGCAAAGATGATACTTGAAAACAAGTGGTATGAATCTGAACAGGTCAAAACAGAGGGTTTCTTTAAAGATAGTGCTGGTCGTACAAAGGAAAAGATAACCTACTTCCCTAAAATGTATTATCGACTTAAAAATGGCTTGATACAGATACGGGTGGAAATCACGCTGGGAAAATATCAAGACCAACTCTTACACTTGGAAAAGAAATTAGAGAGTGGCTTGTACTGTGAGCTGACGGATAAAGAGTTAAAGGATTCCTATGTGGAATATACTTTGCTCTATGACACCATAGCCAGTCGTATTTCTATTGATGAAGTAGAAGCTAAAGATGGTAAACTTCGCTTAATGAAAAACGTATGGTGGGAATATGATAAGCTCCCTCATATGTTGATTGCTGGTGGTACAGGTGGCGGTAAAACTTACTTTATACTGACACTGATTGAAGCCTTGCTTCATACAGATTCAAAACTGTATATTCTTGACCCGAAAAATGCTGACCTTGCGGACTTAGGTTCTGTGATGGCAAATGTCTACTATAGAAAAGAAGACTTGCTTTCTTGCATTGAAACATTCTATGAAGAAATGATGAAACGTAGTGAGGAAATGAAGCAGATGAAGAACTATAAGACTGGCAAAAATTATGCTTACTTAGGTCTCCCGGCACACTTCTTAATCTTTGATGAATACGTCGCTTTCATGGAAATGCTGGGAACAAAAGAAAACACCGCAGTTATGAATAAGCTGAAACAGATTGTCATGTTAGGTCGTCAAGCTGGCTTCTTTCTAATACTGGCTTGTCAACGTCCAGACGCAAAATATTTAGGCGACGGAATCCGTGATCAGTTTAATTTCAGAGTGGCTTTAGGTCGTATGTCTGAAATGGGCTATGGCATGATGTTTGGCAGTGACGTACAAAAGGATTTCTTCTTAAAGCGAATCAAAGGTCGTGGCTATGTTGATGTAGGAACAAGTGTCATATCAGAGTTTTATACTCCCCTTGTACCAAAAGGATATGATTTCTTGGAGGAAATTAAAAAGTTATCCAACAGCAGACAGTCCACGCAGGCGACGTGCGAAGCGGAAGTCGCAGGTGTGGACTGATCTTGCTGGCTGGTGTGGCAATAGCCACGCCAGCACTTAACCCCCCGTATCTAACAGGGGGGTACAAATCGACAGGAAACAGTCAAAAAAACATTAGAAAATCCTTTGGTTACAAGGGATTTACAAAATTTCAGCGTATGTCAAATGGGCTTTAAAAGTTGACATACGCCTTTTTGATTGGAGGGATTTTTACTGAATGAACAAACTTGGTTACAGCATTTAAAAGAAAAACGCTTGGCTTATGGACTATCTCAAAACCGTTTAGCTGTTGCGACTGGTATTACAAGGCAGTATCTAAGCGATATTGAAACAGGAAAAGTCAAGCCATCAGAGGATTTACAGCAGTCCC